>JAHBSW010000062.1 GCA_019638935.1 Cryobacterium sp. | reverse complement strand
GAACCGGCCTCTCCGGCCCCTCCGTCGAGAACGGTGGATTCTGGGAGGGCAAGACGCGCACGGCGCTTCAGGCGCTTCTGCACGCCGCAGCCCTCGACCATCGGCAGCCCGCCGAGCTGTTCCGCTGGACGCTCGACCCCGCGGCTGCCGCGGATGCCGTCTCCATCCTCGCCTCACACCCCCAGGCTGCGACCGGATGGGCCGAGTCGCTCGACGGGATGCTGCAATCCGACCCGCGCACGCGAGACTCCATCTGGCAGGGCGTCTCGCTCTCTCTCGCCTCCCTCGCCGACCCGCGGGTGCTGGAAGCGGTCAGTCCCAGCGAGGACGAGCAATTCGACCCCGAGGCGTTCCTGCGCGACTCCGGCACGCTTTACCTGCTTGCGACAGGAGCCGGAGCCGGAGCGTCCTCGTCGCTCGTCGCGGCGTTCATCGAAGACCTCGTGGAGACGGCCCGGCGTATCGCCGCGCGCTCGCCGGGCGCGCGGCTCGACCCGCCCGTTCTGCTCGCGCTCGATGAGATCGGGAACCTCGCCCCGCTGCCTTCGCTTCCGGTCCTCATGGCCGAGGGCGGCGGAACGGGGCTCACGGTCATGCCCGTGTTCCAGTCACTCGCCCAGGCGCGAGGTCGCTGGGGCGACGACGCCGCGACCGCGATGTGGGACGCGAGCATCACCAAGATCGTGCTCGGCGGCGGGACGGACACACGGCACCTCCAGGACATCTCCACACTGATCGGCGAACGCGACGAGACGACTGACTCCGTGACCATCGGCGAGCGCGGCTTGCGCTCGAATCAACGCTCGATCCGGCGTGTCCCGATCATGAAGGTCGAAGACATCCGCACCCTGCCCCAGGGCACCTCACTCGTGCTGCTGCGCTCCGCACCGCCGATCATCACCACGATGCGCTACTGGCTCAACCGGCCGGATGCCGAGACGCTGCTCGCCCAGCGCGCCGGAGTCGAGGCGGTCATGCAACCGGGCACCGCAGGGATAGGTGAGGCAACAGTCACCGACGACTGACTGTGAGGAGGCTAGATCGGCCAGTCTTTGTGCAGCTGCGAGCCGATACCAAGCGAACTCAGGTCCGCGGTAACGGCAAGCCACAAGTCATTGAAGATCTGGTCGGCGTCGCCCGTCCAGTCGTTTGGAATCGGGGTCGGCGAATCGACGGTATACGAGACGACGTATCCCGGAGCCGAGTAGTCGTCCCAAGTCAGCGAGACGTTGAGCCTCGCGTTCTCCAGTTTCACGTCGTCATCACCGTCGCCGAATCTGTCGGCGACGTACTCATAGTCGTATGAGAACTGGTAGGAGTCATCCTGCTTCATCGAACGCAGGTACTCGTCTTCATCCTCGAACTCTTCGCCGGTCGAGTTGTTCACGAACGACACTGGACGACCTACCTCTCGCGTTTGTAGGGACCGCTCAGAAATGTCCATCTTCGCAGCGGCAGGACGCGGAAGTGACAGGCGGAATGTCCTCGAAAGCCGCCGCGAGCATGCTTCTAGATGTCTTTCGGAGTCGATCTGTGCTCGTCGGGCTGATGACTCGACCTTCTGCCCTTCGACTGCGAGACGTAGAGGAGTATGCCGAGGGCGACGCCGACACCGAGGATGACGTCGGCAAGGTTGCCGATGAACAGGTTGCCGTAGGCGAGGAAGTCGGTGACGTGGCCGCGACCGAATCCGGGTGGGGCGAGCAGGCGGTCCAGGAGGTTGCCGACCGCGCCGCCCCATAGCAGGCCAATCGCGACCGCCCACCCGGCGGTGCGGGCGCGCGTGGCGGCGATGAGCAGAGCCACGGATGCCGCGGCCGCGATGATGGTGAGCAGCCAGGTTGAGCCGGATCCGAGGGACATGACGGTGCCGGGGTTGAACGCGAGCTGCAAGCCGAGCCAGTCTCCGAGGAGTGGGATGCGGGCTTGTTCGCTGAGCCGTGAAAGGGCGAGTGCTTTGGTTCCCTGGTCGATCAGCACCGCCCCGGCAGCGACGGCGCACGCGATCAGGAATAGACGTGGTCGGACGCGCGAGCCAATAGGGCCGGCGGAATTCATTTTCACGGCATCCGCCCTTCCCTGCGCGAGGCCATGAACGAGACCGGTCATGCCTTCGTGCGCCGCGCCGCGCGGAGCCCGTTGAGGATCACAATGACCTCCGCGACTTCGTGCACCAGCACCACGGCGGCGAGGCCCAGAATGCCGGTGATCGCCAGCGGCAGCAGGATTGCGATGATCGCGATGGACAGCACAACGTTCTGGTTGATGATGCTGCGGCCGCGACGGGCGTGAGCGAGAGCCTGCGGGATGAGACGCAGGTCGTGGCCGGTGAACGCGACGTCGGCGGACTCGATCGCAGCATCCGCGCCCTTGGCCCCCATCGCGATCCCCAGGTCCGCGGCCGCGAGAGCGGGGGCGTCGTTGATGCCGTCCCCGATCATCGCGGTGGGCTGCGACTTCGACATTTCCGCGACAGCGGCGGCCTTGTCCTCGGGACGCAGTTCGGCGCGCACGTCGCTGATGCCGGCCTGTACGGCGAGGGCCGCGGCGGTGCGGGCATTGTCGCCGGTGAGCATCGTCACCCCGATCCCGCGCCGGTTCAGCGTGGCGATGACCTCAGGAACCTCAGGACGCAGCTCGTCCCGCACCCCGATCGCGCCGACTGGCTGGTCGTTGCGGTGGATGATGACAACGGTCATCCCCTCGGACTCCATCGCCTGCACTTCGTCGGCCAGCGTGCCAGCGTCTAGCCAACGTGGACTCCCTACGGCGAGACGAGCTCCGTCGAGGGTGCCGACAATGCCGTGGCCGGCGGTCTCGCGGACGTCTGTAGCGGCCGGAGCGCCGGGAACCGCGTTGGTGATCGCTGCGGCGAGGGGATGCGTGCTGTGGCCTTCCAGGCTCGCTGCCCATGCCAGCACACCATCCTGGGTCGCGCCGGTGGTGACGACATGGGTAACAGTGGGCTTGTTGCGGGTCAGAGTGCCGGTCTTGTCGACGGCGAGGTGGCGGATGCCACCGAATCGCTCGAACGCGGCACCGGACTTCACAACCACACCGAACTTTGACGCGGCGCCGATGGCAGATACGACGGTGACCGGGACAGCGATCGCCAGAGCACACGGCGACGCTGCGACCAGCACGACCAGAGCACGGGTGATCCACACCCCGGGGTCGCCGCTCAGCAGCGACCCGAGCACGCCGACCAGCACGGCGAGGATCATCACGCCGGGAACGAGGGGGCGGGCGATGCGGTCGGCCAGGCGGGCGCGGTCGCCCTTCTCGGCCTGCGCCTGCTCGACCAGTTCCACAATCGTGGTGAGCGAGTTGTCGGTGCCAGCGGCGGTGGCCTCGACCTCGAGGACGCCGGTGGTGTTGATCGACCCGGCCGACACGTCAATGCCGGGCTCGACCTCGACCGGGATCGACTCGCCTGTGATCGCGGACGTGTCCAGGCTGCTCCGCCCGGCACGCACGATGCCGTCTGTCGCGATCCGTTCGCCCGGCCGGACAACGAGCACATCGCCGACACGCAGCTCCTTCGCCTCCACCTCCGTGGTGGCGTCGCCGCCCTTGACGAGTGCGGTGTCGGGCACGAGCTTCAACAGTGCCCGCAGCCCTGCGCGGGCGCGGTCCATGGCCTTGTCTTCCAGCGCCTCCGCGATGGAGTACAAGAACGCGAGTGCGGCGGCCTCCTCGACGTAGCCGAGGATCACCGCCCCGGTGGCGCTGATCGTCATGAGCAGGCCGATACCGAGCTTGCCCTTGGTGAACAGTTTGCGCAGCGCGCCCGGCACGAACGTGTACGCGCCCAGCAGCAGACCGATCCAGAACAACACCAGACCCGCGGTCTCCGCGCCGGTCCACTCGCACACCAGACCGGCGGCGAACGCGACGCCGGAGGCGATCGGGATCAGAACGCTCGGGCTCCGATACCACGGCCGGTGATCGTCATCATCGTCGTCGAGGTCGACGTGTTCGGCTTGCGAGCCCGTGACCGCGCTCACGCCCGAACCTCCCCCGCCACGCAGCCCTCGACCCCGCAGTCCGGGTCCATGCATGGCACGCTCTCGTCGACCGCGAGCGTCACATCAACCAGCGCCGTCAGCGCGCGCGCGAGGTGCGGGTCTGCGACCTCGTACCGGGTCTGCCGGCCCTCGGGCTCAGCCACCACGATCCCGCACCCGCGCAGACACGTCAGATGGTTCGACACGTTCGAGCGGGACAGCCCCAAATCACGAGACAGCACCGCCGGATAACTCGGGCCGGTCAAGAGGGTCAGGAGGATCCGAGAGCGGGTCGGGTCGGCCATAGCTCGGCCGAGCCGGTTCATCACATCGAGTCGATCGGCAATAGTCAGCACATGCTGACTATACATCAGTGGCTGTACTCGGTCTCGCGCTTGCACCTTCGCTCTTCGACCCGCGATCCTCCCGGAAGATGTCCCGGATAGACATCTCGTGGACATTTCCTCCACGAAATGGACATTTCCGAAGAGTCCCTACAGCGTTCTCTGCCCAGGCGACGCTCGCCTCTCAGCCATGTCATCACAGTAGCCCGGGGCGCGGACGGTCGAGCTTGCGCACCTATCGGGTAGCAGTCCTCTCTCGGCAGGAGAAGTTAGGAGCATCCCGATGCGAACCAAAGAGTCCCTGTGGGGCTTCTTCGCCAGCGACCCGCAACTGTCCTTCAACGAGAAAGGAGAGGCGCGACTGTTCGCCTGGATCGGTCAGGAGCAGTTCGAGCGCAACCCGGACGGCTCGTTCACCCAGGGCGAGACGAAGTTCTACCCGTTCAAGATGTTCCGGAAGACCGCGGAGCACGCCTACGAGAAGTTCGCGCGCGGCGACACCTTCGTCGCCAGCGGGCACGTCCAGAAGTTCAGCTACGAGAAGAACGGCGAGACGATCAGCGGCGAGGAGTTCATCGCCACGCACATCGGCCCCGATGCCGCCCGCACGAGCTACGCCGTCGATCGCGGCCGCTCGCGCACGCAGCACGTCGAGAGCGCAGCCATCGAAGCGCCAGACCCGACCATCCCCCAGCAACCGTCACCCCGTCCGATGACGCTGTGAGGCCGCGTCATGACCACCGACGAGACGCTGTTCCCGCCCGATGACCCCGACTTCGATGTGCCTCCGCTCGAGGAACCGGAGCCCGAGCCGGTGACACCTTCGCCGAGGCCGGCCAAGGAGCCGGACGCCGAGGCGAAGGACACGCCGGAGCCGCCGCGCCCCGTCAACTGGAACATCCTGACCGCGGCCGAGGCGCAGGTGGAGTGGCTGGAGCTGAACGCCTTCGTGAACTGGCTGCGTCACGAGTTCGGCCTGAGCGTGAACGTCGTGCCGCCGTTCTGGCATCGGCACCCGGAGCTGGTGTGGCCGCTGTCGGCGCTGCGGCAGCACTACCTCAACGCCTACGACAAGAAGCAGCACGGCTCGGCACCGTTCGGCTGGTGGCGCGACTTCTGGGCGTTCGTGCCGCAGCTTCGGGACGCGGTGACCGCGTGCGGCACGAAGCTCAACACCGACCGTCCGACGCGGCAGGCGGTGTGGCCGGGCGAGGACGAGCATCCCATGCTGGTGGAGACGGTGATCCCCGACCGGGATGCCGACTTCACGCAGTTCGTCAAGGACGACGTGGCTCGCAGGCAGGCCATCGAGGACGAGTTCTACGCCCATCTCGCGGCGGAGCAGTAGGGCGCGGGCGGTGACGGCGAATGGCGCGGCAGCGATCCCGGAAGCCCTGGCCGGGGCAACTGGAGTTCGACCTGTGGGGGCTCGACGAGCCCGCCGCCGACACCGCGCTCGCCACCGCTCGCGAAACCGGGGCAGGCGATGAACAAGTAC
This sequence comes from Cryobacterium sp., assembly GCA_019638935.1. GTDB lineage: Bacteria > Actinomycetota > Actinomycetes > Actinomycetales > Microbacteriaceae > Terrimesophilobacter. The sequence continues at coordinate 2,812 of JAHBSW010000062.1, read as the reverse complement.
GGGCAGATGGCGCTGGAGCACTGGCAGGCGACAGCTCCGAGCCGAGTGGCGGAGCTGAGCGATCCGGCGACGTTCTTCGAGACGCTGGGCCTGGAGATGCAGGCGCAGGTGACGAACCTCGCGTCGATGCTGGCGGGCAGCGACCGGCAGGGGGAGACTTTCTTGCAGAAGGTCGCCCGGCTGACAGCGGCCCGGAGACAGGCGGAGGAGGTCGTGATGTCGCAACTGGCGTGGGTCACCGACCCGAGCCTGCCGCTGGATCAGGCACGGGAGGAATGGGAGCAGACCCGTCCCTCCGACGAGAACCTGGTCCTCTGGGCCGAGCGGATGCAGGACTGCCCGGATTCGATGCCCTCCTCCGTGGAGTTGGAGGAGATGGCGAAGACGTGGGCGCTGCCGGTCGAGTTCCTGCTGGAGCTCGTGGCGACGGAGCCCCCACGGGAGTACATGCGGGCGAACCGGGCGACGCTCGCCGAGGCGGCGACGATCCGCTTCTTCCGCGAGCTGCGGTAGCGCCTCGGTTCGTTCCCGCCTCGCAGGACGACCTTGGCCTCTCGGGCGCGAAGGCACGCTATCGGGCGAACGTGGAGGCGATCCACCTCATCCACGATCTGAACTCGACGGGTCGCCCCGCGTCTCCAGAGGGTCAGCGCGTGCTCGCCCGCTGGTCGAGCTGGGGCGCGATCCCCGAGGTCTTCGATGATCTGAAGCCCGAATGGGATGCCGAGCGCGCTGAGCTGCGCGAGCTGCTGAGCGACGACGAGTGGGATGCCGCCGCGCGCACGACGATCAACGCGCACTACACCGACCCGATGATCGCCCGGCAGGTGTGGCGGCTGCTGGCCGGGCTGGGGTTCCGCGGCGGTGCGGTCCTCGAGCCCGGCTCCGGGTCGGGTACATTCATCGGCCTCGCGCCAGAATCGGCCCAGATGACCGGGGTGGAACTCGACCCCCTGACAGCGGCGATCTGCGCCGAGCTGTATCCGCACGCGACCGTCCGTGCCGAGTCCTTCGCCGACACGCGACTGCCCGAAGGGCACTTCGACGCTGCCATCGGCAACGTGCCGTTCAGCAACGTCACCCTGCACGATCCGCTGCACAACGCGACCCGGCAGTCGATGCATAACCACTTCATCATCAAGTCGCTACGCCTGACCCGACCGGGCGGCCTCGTCGCGGTGCTGACCTCGCACTACACGTTGGACGCACAGAACCCCGGGGCGCGACGGGAGATGAACGAGCTGGCCGACCTCGTGGGCGCGATCCGCCTGCCCACCGGGGCGCACCGTCGCGCCGCAGGGACGGAGGTCGTCACCGACCTGCTCGTGTTCCGGCGTCGTCTGCCTGGCGAGCAGATACGCGACGACGCCTGGGAGAAGGTCGCGCAGCTGCCCATCGACGGCGTGCCGATGCGGATCAACCGCTACTTCGATGAGCACCCGGAGCAGATGCTCGGGGAGGTCGGCGTCGGCCACGGGATGTACGACGCGGCCACGCTCACCATCACGACCGATCTGGCTGACTTGGAGGCGGAACTCGCGGTCGCCGTCGACCAGATCGTGTTCTCCGCGCGCCGGGCCGGGCTGACGATGACCGAGCGCACCGCCGAGCAGCAGGCGCGCCGGGCAGCGTTCACCCCGTCGGCGCCGGAGCTATGGGACGGCAGCATCGTGGCGAGCGAGACCGGCGGCTTCCGCACCGTTGTCTCCGGCTCGCTGGAGCCGCTTGCGGTGCCGAAGTCCGCCGAGCGCGAGCTACGCGCACTGCTGCGTCTGCGCGACGGGGCATCCCGCCTGCTGACCGCGGAAGCGGCGAGCGTGGACGACACGCCTGACATCGTGCTCACCCGCACGACGCTGCGCCGCGACTACCTGAAGTACGTCGGCACCTACGGGGCGCTGAACCGCTACACGCTGCGCCCCACCGGGCGCACGAACGAGGACGGCGAGGAGACCTTCGCGCGCATCGTGCCGACACCGATCCGGCTGCTGCGCTCCGACCCGTTCGGTCCCCTGGTGCTCGCGCTGGAGCAGTTCGACGACGAGGATCAGTCCGCGTCGCCTGCCGCGATCATGAGCCACCGTGTGGTGGTGCCGCGCGCCGAGGTGCAGGGTGTCGACAGCCCGGCCGACGCCATAGCGGTCAGCCTCGACCGCACCGGCCGCATCGACATCACCCTCGTCGCCGATCTGCTCGGCATGAACGACCGCGAGGCGCGCGCGGCGCTGGGAACGCTCGTGTTCGCCGATCCGGTCACGAACCAGCTCACCCACGCGCCGGAGTATCTGTCGGGCGACGTGCGGGTCAAGCTCGAAGCGGCACGGCTCCGCGCCGAGGACGACCCGGAGTTCCAGGTCAACGTCGATGCGCTCGCTGAGGTGTTGCCCGCGCCGCTGGGCATCCAGGACATCCACGCGAAGCTCGGCGCCGTCTGGATCAGCGCCGACGTGCACGAGCAGTTCCTGCGTAGCACTCTGCGCGCGCCCGACGTTCGCGTGGAGAACCCGCTGCCAGGCATGTGGGAGATTCGCGGCGGTCGGCAGGGGCTGCCCTCCACCTCGGAATGGGGCACGCCCCGCCGCCCCGCGCCGGACATCGCACAGGCCGTCATGGAGCAGCGGACGATGCTCGTTTACGACGAGGAGAAGGACATCGACGGCAAGGTGCGTCGCGTGCTCAACCCCGTCGAGACCGCCGCAGCGCAGGAGAAGGCCGACGGCCTCCAAGAGCGGTTCAGCGAGTGGGTGTGGGAAGACCCGGCACGCGCGCAGGCGCTCGTGGACGAGTACAACCGGCGCTTCAACTCCATCGT
>JAHBSW010000061.1 GCA_019638935.1 Cryobacterium sp. | reverse complement strand
CACGCTTTCCAAGCGTGCGCCATAGGCCACTAGGCGAATTCTCCTGGCGACCGCGACTGCGTCGACGGCCTCCCATATCCTACGCGATTGCCGAAGGGGGCGGTCCGCACGACGATTCAGACCCCGCGGTTATGCTGTGCCCATGGCTGATGTTCTCGCTTTCACCGCGACGATCGTGAACCCCGAGTGGATGCCGACATGGTCGGTCGTGGAGGTTCCCGGATCGAACGACTTCTTCGGCACCGGCAACTCGGTGCGGGCGGATGCGACGCTCGACGGGGTTGAGGTGACCTCGGCGCTCATGCCCTCGGGTCAGGGCCACCACTTCATCTCGGTGAGCAAGGCGCTGGCGAAGAAGCTCGGCAAGGGAGTGGGCGACTCGGTGGAGGTGCGCATCGCGCGCCGGTCTGCGTGACGGCATCCTGAACCGTCGTCGCGGTCAGTGGAGGGATCAGTAGCGCGGGATGCTGGCGTCGACGCGCACTGAGTACGCCTCGATGCCCCCGGCGAGGTGGCTGACGCCGGTGACGCCGAGTCGGTCGAGCATCATGAGGGCGCGTGCCGATCGTCCGCCGGTGTGGCAATAGAGCACCACGGGCATGTCGCCGCGCAGCTGCTCGAGGGATGCGGCGAGCTGTCCGAGCGGGATGAGCTGCGACCCCGGGATGCTGGCGATGGCGGCTTCCCACGGCTCGCGGATATCGATGAGCTGCACCCGCTCGGCGACCTCGGCGAGCTGCTCGGGCGTGACCTCGCGCTCGAGTTCCGTCATGCGTGCTGCCCTTCGTCTGTCTCCCCCGCAGGTCGAGTAGCGGCGCAGCCGCGTATCGAGACCCTCGTCACCAAGAAACGGTGAGACCCCCCGCGCACCCGCCAGAGCCGGGTTACCCTTGCTACGTTTCCGTCCTGGGGGAGTTGGCCTGGATAGCGCCACACGGGGGGCTGGAGTCAGTCTACCTGGCTGCTTCCTGGGGACATGCCACCTGTCGTTCCGGCGCGAGAAGCTTCATCTTCGACGGGGCGTGGCGAGTCGAGGAGCGACGGCATCAGAAAGTCGGGCCAGTCATCGGGTAGCGCCTCGCCACTGCGCGCTGCGACTTCGGCCATCACCACCCGTCCGCTGTGTACGAGGTGAGTGGTCATCGACCTTGCCGCTCCGAACGAGTTCCCCTCCGCAATCGCATTGACGATCGGGACGTGTTCGCAGTGAATCTCCCGTGCGCGAACCGGCCGTCCCATCGTGGTAACACCCATCGCCGCCGTCGCCCCGCGAAGGCCCTCGAGCTCTCGGCGGATTCGAGAGTTGTCAAGAGACGCGACGATGAGGTCATGGAACTCGCGGTCGAGTTGGGCGAACTTCGCGGCATCGAGAGACTGTATGACAAGCTGCATCTGCCGCAGGTTTTCGACGAGCTGCTCCATCAGAGAGGGCAGAGCATGCTGGGCCGCGTAGGAGGCCGCTGTGGTCTCCAGGAGAAGACGAAATTCGAAGACGGTCCGCACATCGTCCACGCTGATACCCTGCACTCTGAAGCCACGATTGCGTTCGATCACGATCATGCCCGTCGCGGCGAGCTTGAGCACTGCTTCGCGCACCGGCGTTCTCGATACACCGAAGACCTCGGCATACTCGTAGATCGAATGAAGGCTTCCCTGACGCAACGAGCCCGAAAGAATCTGATCGCGTAAGCGTTTGAAGACCTCGTCCGTGATGGAGCCGTTCTCCGTGCGACTGGGCATCCTCATCGCTCCCGCGGTCTCTTGCGCTCTGACACGGAACTGGTTCCATCCGTGGTTCCCACCCGAACGTGCTCGTGGAGCCGCCGTTGCCAGCCCATATCCTGAGGGTGATCCAGAAGCCGTTGCTGGTGCAGGGTTCCCGTTCGCAGAATGTGGCTCTCCATCTCGAACCCGGCGGCCTGTGAATCGCGGCGCGCGATGGCGTCGAAGATCGCAGTGCGCTCACGGTCGAGTTGAGTCCAGTCGTCTGCGACCGCCCAACCCAGTCGTGCTGCATCCCGTAGGGAGCCGAGCGCTTTCGTCATGCGGGGGTTGCCCAGAGTGTCGACGATGATCTGGTGGAACTCCCGATCATGAGCCTCGGCGAGGACAGGATTCTCTTCGACAGATGCCTCGTGCGCCCCGTCGAGCTCGACGCGCAGCCGCGTAACCAGCGCCTCATCGCTGTGCGAGGCCGCGTATGACGCTGCAGGAACCTCGAGAACCAGTCGAAATTCGAAGATCTCACGGATGTCTCGGAGCGTCGGCCCGTTGATGGTGATGCCGCGATTCTTCTCGATCGTGACAAGCCCGGCATCGGCGAGTCGAAGAACGGCCTCTCGCACCGGTGTTCGGGATATTCCGAATTCCGCGGCGAGGCGATAGACCGAGTGCTGCGTGCCGGGATCGAGGTCGCCTGAGAGAATCCGGGTCCGCAACATGGAGTAGACCTGTTCTGTGGCACTGTCAGCGCGACTCACGACGAACCCCATTCGTGGCGTCGGAATTGACGACCAACTACTCATCCAATGTTATCGGCACGGACATTCGAGAGCGAGCCGTCATCGTGATCGCTTGACGCGGCAACTGACACGTCCGCTGTGTTTGCGACGGCTTATGTGCTCTCGATGAGGAGCTGCCAGGCTCCTCTCAACACTGTGCGAGCTCTTCATGTCTCGTCGCTCGTTCACGGTCTCATCCCCCAGGCTCCCAAGATGATCGCCAGCGCACCGCCGATATAGGCGATCGCGATGACCAGCCCTCTCGCTAGCCGTGCATCCACGAACCGCACCGCGATCCCGCCGAGGAGATACTGACCGGCGAACATTCCGACGAACAGGGCCAGCCAGGTCAGCGGATGCAGTTCTGGAAAACCCCCACCCGCGAATGCCAGTTTGGTGATGAGCGAGACAGCCGCGACGATCGTGAAATACGGTTGCAGCGTCGCGGCGAATGCTGCCTGAGACCAACGGGTCAGCACCGCGAATGCGGTGATGACGGGGCCTCCCACCCCCGCCGCGGTGCTGAAGAGTCCCGACACGGCCCCACTGACCACGGCGGTTCGACGGCGAGGAAGGCCGTCTCCCGGCATCCGTGCGATCATGAGCGACGATGTCATGGCGACGATCACGAGCAGCCCGACGATCACTTGCAGCACCGGCGCGGGCAGCACCGTCGTCAACCACGATCCGGGGATTATCGCCACGATCGCGGGTACGACGAGCAGCCCGAGGGTGCGCCACTCGATCTGGCGCCGGCTGCGGACTGCCATGAGTCCGCTGTTGACGACGCTGAGGAAGTTGACGAGGAGCACCCCTTCGAAAGGCCCTAGCAAGAGCACGAGAACGGGTGCGAGCACCATGGCGAAGCCCATGCCGCTGAGGCGTTGAGTGACGGCGCCTACGACGATGGCGCCGACGAGAATGGCTGTCACCGTTCGCGACGACTCATGGCGCCATCCCCAATCGGCGCCGCGCGGTGATGAAGGCCTCGACGGCGCGCGTCACGTCGGTGTCGCTGTGCGCGGCGGAGAGCTGCACGCGGATCCGGGCCTTGCCCACAGGAACCACTGGATAGCTGAACGCCACCACGTAGATCCCCTCCAGAAGCATCTCCTCGGCAACGCGTGCCGCGAGTGCGGCGTCGTGAAACATGACGGGCACGATGGGATGCTGGCCCTCGAGCAGCTCGAAACCTGCCTCGACCATGAGCTTTCGAAAGCGGGCGGCGTGGTGACCTACTCGCTCGCGTCTCTCGGTCTCCGTCTCGACGAGATCCAGCGCAGCGAGTGCTCCGGCGACAGCCGAGGGCATGAGCGTGTTTGAGAAGAGATACGGCCGCGCCCGCTGGCGCAGCGTCTGCACGATGGCGCGGTGGGAGCTCACATACCCTCCGGTTCCTCCTCCCAGTGCCTTTCCCAGTGTTCCGGTGTAGATGTCCACGCGCCCTTCGACACCCAGGAGCTACGGTGTGCCGCGTCCGTTCGCGCCGAGGAAGCCCACGGCGTGGGAGTCGTCGACCATGACGATGGCGTCGTAGCGATCGGCAAGATCGCAGATCTCTTGGAGGGGGGCGAGGTAGCCATCCATCGAGAACACCCCATCGGTCACGATCACCCGGGTTCGTGCGCCACGTGATTCGCGAAGGTGTGCCTCGAGCTCCGCCATGTCGCGGTTCTTGTAGCGGAGCCGGTTCGCCTTGCAGAGACGGATCCCGTCGATGAGCGACGCGTGATTGAGCTCGTCGGAGATGATCACGTCGTCTTCTCCGAAGAGCGCCTCGAAGATGCCGGCATTGGCATCGAAGCACGAGGGGAAGAGGATGGTCTCTTCGCATCCGAGAAACTCGGACAGCCGCGATTCAAGTGTGGCGTGGAGATCCTGAGTTCCGCAGATGAAGCGAACGCTCGCCAGGCCAAACCCTCGCTCGGTCATGACGGAGCGACCAGCCGACACGATGTTCGGGTGATCCGCGAGCCCCAGGTAGTTGTTGGCGCAGAAGTTAAGGACCTCGCGACCGTCGGCGACGATTCCGGCGCCTTGAGAGCTTGTGAGAAGGCGCTCGCGTTTGTAGGTGCCGGTTTCGCTCATCTCCTGCAGTGCGGCTTGCAGCCGCGTGTTCGTTGAGGTGTTGTACATGGGTCCAATTCTTGACAGGTTGTTGCGGCGGATTCGGTGTTCACGCTTGCTCAGTCGCGCACGAGGGCACTGATTTCGATCTCGACTGGTCCGTTGAAGGGTAAGGACGGCACACCGACCGATGCGCGAACGTGTGCCCCTGCTTCGGTGCCGAAGACGTCGAGAATGAGTTCTGATGCGGCGTTGGTGACCAGATGGTGCTCGGCGAAGTCCGCTGTCGCCGTGACGTAGCCGCGCATCTTGACGATGCGAACGATTCGGTCGAGGTTGCCGCCCAAGTGGCTCACCATGCTCGACAGCGCGTTGAGGGTTGCGATCCGGGCCGCTGAGCGACCCGCCTCGACGTCGAGGGCAGCGCCCAGCGCCCCCGTGATCGGCATCTCGCCATCGACGAAGGGAAGGTGGCCGGCGGTCTCACAGAGATCGCCGTGCCGGTAGACGCTCACGTAGCGCCCGGGCGGGGTGGGAGCGTCAGGCAGAGCGAGCCCGAGTGATGCGAGCCTGGCGGCGCGATCGCTCACTGCACCCACCGCCCACCCGGCGCTTTGATGTTCGAGTGCTTGGGAAAGTGCATCCCCAGGTACCAGGGGAACTTCTCGTGAGACCAGGAGTAGATACGGTTCGCGTAGTCGAGAAAGTGACGGAAGACGAGTTCGATCTCGTCGAGTTCATCGCAGGCCACCAGGAACTCCGCGAACTCGGCGGCGAAGTCGGCCAATTCGACGTAGCCATGGAACCGCAGTGTGGCGTGGTAGCGAGCGCCCAGCAGGTCGTAGGCGCCGCGCACGACGAAGAGAGGCTCCCTGGCTAGACCCGAGTACAGGGGGAAAAGGGTCTGCACGACGTAGTCGCGGATGAGACCGTGCGCCGCGTCCCACACCGAGAAGTACTGGCCGAACGACCCGGCGTCAGCAACCTCTCCCTTGCGAATGCGGCGGATGTCGTCCGGTTCATTCAGAACGATCCTCTGAGCGGCGGCGGCGAATCGGGCGGCGAGCGGATGATCGACCGTTTCAGGCGGCGAGATCACCGAGGAGTCCAGATGCTCGAACTCGACCGTGATCCGTCCCTTCTCCCAGTAGAGGTTGTTCCACACTCGACGCCCGATCTCGGCGAGGGTCGGTATTCCGTCTGGGTCGACTTGCCCCAGAACCCCCTGCGCCATCGGCTCGAGCCCGCGGCCGTACTGGATCGAGATCTTGCTCCCGGTCGCCTGCGAGAACCGCAGACGACCGGGCGGTGCATCCGTGATGCTCTCGGTCGTCGGCATGGGTGCTGTGCTGAAGTACGGCACCCAGCAGGTGATCGAACTGCCCGAGACGACGGGGTGCGACTGGATCACGGCGAAGGGGAGTCGAGCCAAGAACTCGTCGCAGAGCTCGGGATTGTCGCCGAGTGCGAGCGTCGCGGTCACCTCCTGACCCAACTCGGGCCAGCGGATTCTTATGCGATCGCTCATGGTCTCTCCTTGAAAAACGTGCATCACGGGCGCACGATGTGCTCAGATCAGGCCGAGAATCCGGCGAGGCGTGTCCCGCGTCATCGTGACGATGTCGCTCTCCTCGGTGCCCACCGCCTTGAGCGCGTTGATGAAGAACCGCAGCGCCTCTGGCGGTGTCGCGTTGTGGATCTGGCCGCAGTCGCTCGAGACGACGATGCTGCCCGCCCCGACCTCTGCCACCAGATCCCTGACCGTCTCCAGCCGCATCCCGCCGCCGTGCCCGCGGAGCATGTAGTGCTCCAACGGGAACGACAGCGACGCCGACACTTCGAGAAGGGCGCCCATGCCGACCATCTCTTTCAGGAACTGCGCATCCTTCCGGAAGAAGAACACATGGGTGAGCAGCACCCTCGTGCCCGTCTCGCGGCCGGCGGCGACTATCGCCCGCACATCGGGTTCGCCGAGGTGGCCCGTGGCGACCGTCGCGTTGCGCCCTTGCGCGAGTTCGAGGATGGTCTGCATCTCGGGACGCAGCCGACCTTCGTCATCGAGAACGCTGATGCCCGCAGACGCCAGTTCAGGTGCCAGGTTCATGTGCCCTACGCCGTAGGTGCCCTTGCCCAGCTCGTTCACATGCTCGCGCGCGTGCATCGTCGGTCCCCAGACGATCTTGGCGCCCTGATGCAGTGCAGCAGCGACCGCGCTCGGGTTGATGCCGCCGACGAACTCGTTGAGCACGATACCGCCGTAGAGATCGATCCCGGGAACCTGCTTCTGCGCGTAGTAGGCGCGTGTCATCGACGGTTCGTTGTGCGCTTTGAATACCAGCCCCGCCATGCCGTGCTCTGCGGCCTGCGCGGCGATGTCCACCGCGTCCCCCACACGGTTGAACAGCTCAGGTGCGGCATGAACGTGGATGTCGATAGCGCCTTCTAGCGAGAGCATCCGTTTCTCCTCTCTGCATCATCGATGTGGCTCACTCTTCGACTCCGCACTTCACGTGACCAGTGCGCCGTCGAAGCTCTTGCCGTTGCGGCTCCAGCCACGCATCCCGTTGGAGCGAGAGATCATCCGAGACCTCACGTAGGCGAGCGGAGAGGGCAGGTTGTGAGCCAGGCGCTCGCGGCGCAGGGACCAGTTCTGAATCCACTCGGTGTCGGGGCGGGCCTTGGCCTCCCACTGCTGCAACGCGGTCACGACATCGACCCCGCTCGTGATCGCATCCACCATCAGACGAGCGTTGCGCAACCCGAGCGACACACCGAGCCCGAGAGAAGGGGGAAGGGCATTGAGCGCATCGCCCACTATGGCGACACTGCCCTTCGCCCATGCACGAGGCTTCACGTAGGCGTAGCTGTCGTGTCGAGCATCCGCCCGTGACAGCAACTCGAACAGTTCCCGTGGCACTCCGGGGAATGCAGCGGACCAGTGCGCGACGTCGATCGGAACCGCTGTTGCGCGACGATCGGTCTCGGGGCTGCTGAGGTAGCAGTAGGTCAACCCGTCGCCGACCGGGATCACGCCGACCCGCTTGTCGGTGCTCCAGTATTCGCGGAGCACCGTGCGGCTCTCGCCCGACTCCCACTTGACGAGAGCACGAGTCGCACCGTTGGTGCGCGAGATCTTCTTCGCGGTGAGCTTCAGCGAGTCTCGTACGGCCGAGTGGAAGCCGTCGGCGGCGACGACGAGATCGGCGTGGAACTCCTTGTCGCCGTCGACCACGAGCGTTCCATCCGGGCGAGCGGCGATCGCCTTGGATCCCGTGACGATCTCCACGTCGAGAGCCTCGGCCGCGCGCAGGAGCAGGCCCATGAGAGTCTGGCGCGGGAGTGCGATCTGACGGAACTCGCCGTCGAGCTCGCGGTCAGCCAGCACGCGACCATCGCTGTCGAGTGCGGCTGAGCCGTCGAGGAGCACACCCTGCTCTTGGATCTCATCGATCAGACCCAGGTGTTCGAACACCGAGCAGGCGCCTTCGTGGAGGACGATTCCTGCACCGATCTCGCGAACCGAGGAAGCCTGCTCGTGAACGCGTACCGACCAGCCCGCTTGACGGAGCAGCAACGCGGTGCTGATCCCGCAGAGACCTGCACCCGCGATCTCTGCGTGTGTCACCGGACCTCCTCGAGAATGCTGAGGTCGATGTAGTCTCGCGGATCGTCCGACGCGGCAGCACCCAGCACGTTGCCGCGCTTCAGGAATGCGATCGTGTCCTCGAAGAACTCGTACGAAGGGATGCCTCCGTCAGCAGGCCAGACGCCGATCTGCTTGTACTCCTCGACCACAGCGCGCACGAGATCCTCGGGCTCGTCAGGCATGAGTGCACCCGACTCCGCTGCAGCCCAATCGAGGTCGTCGCCGAACCGCTCGTAGGTCTCGAGCAATGCGCTGAGGATCGCCTGCAGCTCGGCTCGGTGGGTCTCCACGAAGTCTCGGCGCACCCAGAGCAGCTGATCTACGAACGGCAGGTTCGAGTACGTCTCGATGATGCTGAAGCTGGCGTCGGACTGCTGCAGTCGCAGGGCGTCCGCGACGAAGAGCGAGGTCGCATCGATCTGGCCCTGCGCGAGAGCCTGAGAGCGAGCGGGGGATCCGGGGATCATGAGAACCTCGGCGTCGTCGATGTCGTTCTCGTTGAGGGTGTACTGCACGACGAGGTTCGAGAGCGAGGTCTCACTGTGAACCGCGATCTTCTTGCCCGAGAGCTCTGCTGCCGACGTGATTCCGGCATGTCCCACAAGCGCCCATTCCGCGCGTGAGACTGCGACCAGGCCAACGATGTCGGCACCGCTCTCGATTGCCTTCATTGCCGTGCTCGATGCCGTCGGCACGATGTCGACCGCGCCCTGCTCGAGAGCTTGTATAGCGAGTTCGGCCTGGGGCAGGAACTCCTCGGTGATGTCCCAGCCCTGGTCGTTGAGCTCCTGCCAGGCGACGCGGCTCGCAGAGTACTGCAACTGCGCCACACCGCCGTAGGCGACTCGCAGGCTTGTCTTCAGATCGGGTGCGCCGGTCGTCTCGGTCGGCGGCTCCTCAGATGAGGTGCTGCACGAGGCGACAAGTGCGGCCACTGCGACGGCGGCCACGGCTGCTGAGATTCGACTCTTCATACGCATGAGATGTGCCTTTCGGATATGGATTTCGATTGATAAAACAGGAAGGCCCGGCGGCTCTGTGCAGGTGTAGCGGACTTTCTGGATGGATCGTGAACAGATTCGAACGGCCTGACGGGCGTGGCCGCGCGACACCGTAGCCTGGTGTGC
>JAHBSW010000060.1 GCA_019638935.1 Cryobacterium sp. | reverse complement strand
CTCAACCGGCTCGAAGACGCCCGCGCCGCCGACGTGCTCGACCAGATGCAACCGGATGACGCCGCCGACCTCATTGCGCAGCTCTCCGACGAGCGCGGCGAGACCCTGCTCGAGCTCATGGAGCCCGACGAGGCCGACGACGTTCGCATGCTGCTCACGCACGCCCCCGACACCGCGGGCGGACTCATGACGACCGAGCCCGTGATCGTCTCAGCCGACACGACCGTCGCGGAGGGGCTCGCGCTCATCCGTCGGCCCGAGCTCTCGGTGCAGCTCGCCGCCGCCGTGTGCGTCACCCTTCCGCCGTACGAGCCGCCGACCGGGCGGTTCCTGGGGGTCGTGCACTTCCAGCAGATGCTCCGCTACCCGCCCATGGAGCGACTCGGCACCCTGCTCGACCAGCGACTCGAACCCGTGCACGCGAGCGTGTCCGCGGCCGAGGTCAGCCGCATCCTCGCGACCTACGACCTCATCTCGGTGCCCGTCGTCGACGACCAGCACCGCCTGCTCGGCGTTGTCACCATCGACGATGTGCTCGACTACCTGCTGCCCGACGACTGGCGAAGTCACGACGAGGACGAACCGGCGCGGCTGCTGCGCGCCGATACGACACCGATCGACATCATCGACACGACACGCACGAAGGAGGGCGACGGATGAGCAACACACCAGACGACGCACTCCAGCACCCGCGGTCGGGGCGCTTCGTGCCGCATGACGGATTCGGACGCTTCACCGAGGGCGTGGCTCGGGCCATGGGAACCCCGTGGTTCCTCCTCATCCTCACCCTGTTCTGCGCCGTGTGGATCAGCTACAACGTGCTCGCGCCCGAGCCGTGGCGCTTCGACCAGGCCGCTCTCGGGTTCACGGCCCTGACCCTCATGCTCTCGGTGCAGGCATCCTATGCCGCACCCCTGATCCTCTTGGCGCAGAACCGGCAGGATGACCGCGACCGCGTTCAGATCGAGCAGGACCGCCAGCGCGCCGAGCGCAACCTCGCCGACACCGAGTACCTCGCGCGCGAGGTCGTCGCCCTGCGGCTGCTCGTGAAGGACCTCGCGAGCAAGGACTTCATCCGTGCCGAGCTGCGGGCGCTGCTCGAGGAGCTGGAGCGGGATCGTCGCGAGGGTGACGGCGCCGGCACGAGGGCTGACGGCACGGCGGCTGACGGCGCAGGTGCCGACGGCGCCGATCTGGGCGGTGCAAGCGCCAGGCCATGACCGACACCGCTGAATCGATTCACGCCGCACTCGAACGGGTGATCGATCCGGAGATTCGCAAACCCATCACCGAGCTCGACATGGTGCGGGCGGTGTCGTTCGCCGACGGGGTGGCCACCGTGGGCATCGTGCTGACGATCGTGGGCTGCCCCGCCGCTGACCGCATCGAGGCGGATGTCCGCGCCGCGGTGGGCGCGGTGGACGGGGTGCGCGAGCTCGACCTGTCGATCGGCGTCATGACCCCCGCCGAACGCACAGCACTGACCGAGCGCCTGCACGGGGCACGGCGCGGCAACCAGTTCACCGCCGACTCGCTCACGCGCGTCTACGCGATCACGAGCGGCAAGGGCGGGGTCGGCAAGTCGACCGTCACCGCCAATCTCGCGGTGGCTCTCGCGGCTCGCGGCCTCAAGGTCGGCCTCGTCGACGCCGACGTGTTCGGATTCTCGATCCCCGCGCTACTGGGTCTGGCCGACGAGAAGCCCACGCGCGTGGGCGAGATGATCCTGCCCCCCATCGCCCACGACGTGAAGGTCATCTCGATCGGCATGTTCGTCGACTCCTCGGCGACCGCCGTCGCGTGGCGCGGCCCCATGCTGCACCGCACCATCAACCAGTTCCTCACCGACGTGTACTTCGGCGATCTCGACGTGCTGCTGCTCGACCTGCCGCCCGGCACGGGCGATGTCGCGATCTCGATCGGCCAGCTGCTGCCCCACGCCGAGGTCATCGTCGTCACGACCCCGCAGGCCGCCGCCGCCGACGTTGCGGAGCGCAGCGGCATCGTCGCCCGCAAGACGGGTCAGAGCGTCATCGGGGTCGTCGAGAACATGGCGGGCCTCGTGCAGCCCGACGGCAGCGTGCTCGACCTCTTCGGCAGCGGAGGCGGCCAAGCGACCGCCTCGCGCCTCGACGTTCCGCTGCTCGCCTCGATTCCGCTGAGCGTGGCGCTGCGCACGGGGGGCGACACGGGGCGACCGGTCGTGCTCACGCATCCGGCCGACCCCGCCGCCACCGCGATTCTCACGCTCGCCGCCGCCCTCGCGACCCGGCCTCGGGGCCTCGCGGGCCGCTCGCTCGGCTTCACCGTCACCTGATCTCCCCCACAAACCCTGCGAACGACGCCAGATTGCCGTTCACGGGTCGCCCGACAACAATCTGGCGTCGTTCGGCGCGGTCGCAAAAGGCGCGGGGAGCCGCTCCTCAGTCGGAAGGCTCGGCGAGGCGCGCGAGCACCTCGGTGAGCAGCCGCTCGCCGACGGGCGCGGGCAGCGCCTCGACGAGCGCCATGACGGGAGCGAAGCGGTCGGGCAGAGCGCCGGGCTCCGTCGAGCCGAGCGCACCGAACAGCCGGCTCAGGATCGCGGCAGCGGCGTCGGAGTCGAGCCCCGCAGCCGCCCCCGGGCTCAGGAGCGAGGCAGGCAGCAGCGCACGAACCTCGTCAACCGAGACGGGCGGTCGGCCCCGCATCTCGTCGGCCGCGGTTGCGAGCGCGACCACGAGCTCATTGAGCACGGATGCCGTCACGGGGGTGATCGTGAGGTGCGTCGTGCGCGGAAGCCGAGTGCCGTCGGACTGCTCGAACGCGGGCTGTTGCTGCAGCAGGAAGCCGAGCTCGCGCACCCGGTCGGCCCAGTGGTGCGGATCGACGCGACGCTCGTGCTCGACCGACTCATCGGTCGCGACGGCGAACAGCGGACCGACCGGCGAACCGACCACGCGAAGCCCCTCGATGCCGTCGATCGCGTGCAGCAGCGCGCTCGTCGACGCGATGCTCTGCGCCGTGAGCGCGGCGAAGCCGTCGGACCCCAGTGCCTGGATGATCGCCCATGCGGCGGCGAGCGCGCCCGCCGACTTCGAGCCGAGCAGGCTCGGATTGACGACGGGATACCCCGGCCAGCCGGTCGTCGCGAAGTACTGCGCACGGTGCCGGTCGCGACCGCGCTGCAGCAGCACCGACGCCCCCTTGGGCGCGTAGCCGAACTTGTGCAGGTCGGCGCTCACGCTCGTCACGCCCGCGACACGGAAGTCCCACAGCGGCATACCCTCGAGGAAGGGCAGCACGAAGCCGCCCACGCACGCGTCGACGTGGCACGGGATGCCGCGCTCGGCCGCTGCGGCGGCGACGGCCTCGACCGGGTCGACCGAGCCATACGGGTAGTTCGGCGCAGAGACGACGACGAGCGCAGTGTCATCGCCCAGTCGCTCGATGATGCGCGCCGCCGGCACCGAGCCCTCGGCCGCCGTGCCCTTGGCCGCTGTGCCGTCGGTCGCTGCGCCCTCGGTCGCTGCGCCATCGCTCTCCGCGGGCACGAGATCGAGCTCCAGCCCGAAGTAGTACGCGGCCTTGTGGAATGCGGCGTGCGCGGTGGCGGGCAGAACCAGTCGCGGTGCACCGGCATCCGGATGCCGCTGGCGCCACAGGTCGCGCGCCGTCTTCACCGCGAGCAGGCAGCTCTCGGTGCCGCCGCTCGTGACGGTTCCGACGACGTCATCGCCGCCGTGGAACAGACCGCGCACGAACCCCAGCACCTCGCGCTCGAGCGCCGCGACCGAGCCGAACGTCGTCGGGTCGAGTCCGTTCACGGGCTGCATGAGACGGATCGCGTCGGCGGCGAGCTCATCGAGCGACCCGAGACCGGTGTCGTAGACGTAGGAGAGCACGCGTCCGCCGTGGGTGGGCGCGTCGAGAGAGCGCAGGTCGGCGAGACGGCCGAGGATCGCCGCGGAGTCGAAGTCAGGCATCCGTCGCCGACTCATCCGGGTCGATCGACTCAACAGGCTCGACCGTCTCGCGCCGCAGCCGATACCGCGCGAGCGACACGAGGCTGAGCGCGACGGGCTGGCGGGCACGAGGAGAAGCTCGCGACGATTCCGCGACGGCGGACGCTCTGCTCGGCCTGCGACCCCCGCGACCGACTCGACATAGCCCGTCGCCGCGAGCACGATCGTGAGCACCGTGGCGCCGAAGGCCATGCCGGCGGTCTCCCCCGCCGTCCACACGCCGCTGAACGAGCCCGCCTGACCCTCGCCGTTCGTCCTCGCATCGTGCGAGATGACGTCGGGCAGCATCGCCATGGGCATCGACTGCATGCCCGCGTAGGCGAAACCGGCGACGGCGACGGATGCGTACACCCACTCCCCCGGAACCCACAGCAGTGCGGTCATCGAGAGCGCCGCGACGCCGAACACGACGCTCGCGTAGAGGAACGACCGCTCCTTGCCGATGCGCCGGGCGATGACGCCCCAGATCGGGGCCGCGACGAGGGCGGGCGCGATGAGGGCTGCGAAGAGCAGGGACACGGCCCGCTCGCTGTGGAGCACGTAGACCGCGACGTACTGGGCTCCCGCGAGCATGACCCCCGTGGCGAGTCCTTGCAGCACGAAGGTGAGCAGCAGCGCGCGGAAGGGCTGGCTGCGGCGCAGCGCCGCGAAGCCCTCCCGGTATTGGGCGGCGATCGACACGCGCGGCCCGGGCGCCGCGGCAGCGCCGCGCGGTGCCACGGCGCTCGACACGAGCATCCCGGCCCCGATGACGAGCCCGGCCACGATCGCCATGACGAGGTAGCCGGTGTGCTCGCCGCCGCCGAGGGCGCGAAGCTCCGGTCCGCCGGCACCGAACAGCAGGATCGCGAAGGTGAGCACGACGACGCGCCAGGTGAGCAGGCGGGTGCGTTCGTCGTAGCTCGGGGTCAGCTCGGCGGGCAGGGCGATGTACGGCACCTGGAACAGCGAGAACGACGTCGTCGTGAGCACGAAGGCGACGAGCACCCAGAGCCCCGCGAGCAGCGGGTTCATGCCGGCCGGCACCGCGAAGGTCAGCACGAAGAACACCGGCAGCGTCACGGCCCCCAGCACCATGAAGCGGCGACGCGTGCCCGCGCGGGCGAGCCCCTCGTCGCTGCGCGCGCCGATGAAGGGGTCGATGATGACATCCCACACCTTGGCCGCCGTCACGAGCACGCCCGCGAGCAGCGCGGCGACACCGAGGGTGTCGGTCAGGTAGTAGATGAGCACGAGACCCGGCAGCGTGCCGAACCCTCCCGTGCCGATCGAGCCGATCGCATACTGACTGATCGTCGTGCGTGAGAGGGCGGGGGCGGATGCTTCGTGAGAGCGCTTCGTTGCGGCCATGTCCCAGAGTGTAGCGTTGGCGCCATGGCCGTTTTTCCCCAGCCGCAGCACGTCATCGATGAGCTCGTTGGCGACATCGTCTCGACGAGCGGCGAGACCGCCGTCGTCAATCTCCCCTACACGGGCGAGAAGCTCTGCGATCTGCCCCTGAGCTCCCTCGACGACGTGGCGGATGCCGCCTCCCGCGCCCGGCTCGCCCAGCTCGCCTGGTCCGAAGCCGGGTTCGCGCACCGCCGCCGTGTCTTGCTGCGCGCCCACGACCTGCTGCTCGAACGCCGCGAGCTCATCCTCGACCTCATCCAGGCGGAGACCGGCAAGGCACGCCTGCACGCGTTCGAGGACCTCGCCCAGGGCGTGACCTCCACTCGCTACAACGCGAACGCGGCCCGCCGCGTGCTGAAGCACAGCAGGCGGAACGCGGTGATCCCGCTGCTCTACCGCACACGGGTCGAGTACCGCCCCAAGGGTCTCGTGGGCGTCATCACCCCGTGGAACTTTCCCGTCGCCCTCGGCGTCATGGATGCCGGTGCCGCCCTCGCGGCGGGCAACGCCGTGCTGCACAAGGCCGACAGCCAGGCGGCGCTGAGCCTGCTCGCCGCGCGCCGCGCCTTCATCGATGCCGGTGTTCCCGCCGACCTGTGGGCCGTCGTCACCGGAAGCGGCGCGACCATCGGCGACGCCGTCGTCACCACGAGCGACTACGTGTGCTTCACCGGCTCCACGGCGACCGGCATCGGCGTGGGACGCCGCGCGCTCGAGAACCTCACCGGAGCCTCACTCGAGCTCGGCGGCAAGAACCCCATGATCGTGCTCGACGACGTCAACGTGCAGCGCGTCGTGAAGGATGCCGTCTACGCGAGCTTCGCATCCATGGGCCAGCTCTGCGTCTCGATCGAGCGCGTCTACGTGCAGCGCGGCATCTTCGACGAGTTCGCCGCAGCGTTCGCCGAGCGCACCGCCTCGCTCACGCAGGGCGCCGCCTTCGACGACTCGACCGATCTCGGCTCGCTCACCCTGCCCAGCCAGCTGCAGCGCGTCGAGGAGCACGTTCAGGATGCCGTGGCCAAGGGCGCCACGCTGCTCGCTGGCGGCAGACCCCGCCCCGACCTCGGACCGCTGTTCTACGAGCCGACCGTGCTCGTGAACGTGAGCGAGGACGCCGAGTGCCGCCGCGTCGAGACCTTCGGACCCGTCGTCGCCCTGTACCCCTTCGACACCGAGGAGGAGGCGGTGCTCGCGGCCAACGACACCGAGTTCGGGCTCAACGCCTCGATCTTCAGCGGGTCGCGTCGGCGAGCACGGCGACTCGCAAGCGCGCTGGGCGCGGGCAGCGTCAACATCAACGAGGGCTACCGGGCCACCTTCGGCTCCGCCGACGCCCCCATGGGTGGCATGAAGCACTCGGGACTCGGCCGGCGCAGCGGCCCCGAGGGGCTGCTGCGCCTCGTCGAGCCGCGCACCGTGAGCGAGTCGCGCGGACTCTTCACACTCGCGCGCACGGGCAAGGAGGCCTCACGCCTCACGGGCCTCACGGTGACGACACTGCGCGTGCTGAAGGCGCTGCGCCTGCGCTAGCGGCATCCCGCCGGCCGAGTAGCGCGCTTCGGCTTGGAGCGATGGCCATTTCTGGCATCGCCGCCGGCGCCAGCGCCGACGGCCGTTTCGGCCGTCGGGTGCGAAGCCGCATATCGAGACCTCGCACGCCGAATCGATCTCGATACGCGGGCTGCGCCCGCTGCTCGATCAGCGAACAGGACTACGTCGCCTCGACGTCGAACGGCGCCTGCTTGCCCTCTTCCTCGAGCCGCCTCTTGCGCTCGACGTGGGCCGAACGAATCTGCCGCTTCTGGCTCGGCTCGTCCTCGATGAGCGCCTCGCGAATGATGCGACGCGGGTCGTACTGGCGTGGGTCGAGCTTCTTCCAGTCCACGTCGTCGAAGTCCGGACCGAGCTCTTCGCGCATGCGCTCCTTCGCACCGTCAGCGAAACTGCGCGCCGCCTTGACGAACTTGGCGAGCTGCGAGGCGTAGTACGGAAGCCGATCGGGACCGAGCAGGAACACGGCGATGACCCCGATGAGCAGCAGCTTCTCGAAGGTCAGACCGAACACTCCCCCAGACTAACGGTTCCCCTGCCGCCCTCACCCTAAAGTGGTGGGAAGCAAGGAGTTCACGTGACCGACAAAGCCGCCGAGTGGAAGTTCGCCGAGGAGTTCGTCATCGAGCCCGACGACATCGCGCGCGCCCGCGCCCACTCGCTCGAGCTCGGCGTCGAAGCGGTCTCTCCCGGTGTCGGAGCGCAGCTCTCGTTCATCGCCAGCTCCACGGCCGCACAGAACATCATCGAGCTCGGCACCGGGTGCGGGGTCAGCGCGCTCTGGATGCTCCGCGGAGCACCCGACGCGACCCTCACCTCCATCGACACCGAGATCGACCACCAGCAGGCGGCCCGCGCGGCCCTCACCGGTGCCGGGGTGCCGGCCAAGCGCATCCGTCTCATCGCCGGTCGTGCGCGCGACGTGCTGCCGCGCATGAACGAGAGCGCGTACGACCTCGTGCTCATCGACGCCGACCCCTCGGGCGTCATCGAGTACCTCGAGCACGGTCTGCGGCTCGTGCGCCCGGGCGGAGTCGTGCTCGTCGCCCACGCACTATGGCATGGCACCGTCGCCGACCCCACCAAACGAGATGCAACGACCATCGCATACCGCACGCTCCTCGGCGAAGTCGCCGCGACGGGCGTCACCGCGAGCCTGTCGCCGCTCGGAGACGGCCTGCTTCAGCTGGTCCGCCCGGTTGAATAGGCCGCTGAAACAGGCCCGCTGAAACAGTCACATCGAACAGGCACATCGAATCGACCCGTCGAACAGTTTCGACGGCCGGTGGCCCTACTCGGTGAAGACGCCGGCGAGGGCGTCGCGCAGCTCCTTGGCCTCGTCGTCGTTGACGGAGACCACAAGACGGCCACCACCCTCGAGCGGAACGCGAACGATGATGAGGCGACCCTCGCGAACAGCCTCCATCGGTCCGTCACCGGTCCTCGGTTTCATGGCTGCCATCAGTGGTCCCCTTTCGTAGAGCTTCCTTCCATTATCCCGTACTTCGCCGACACGCGTAAATCGAGGCCGCTGAACGCTCGGTTACGCACGACCCAACGCGGCCCCCGACGAGCCCCTCCCTGAGCCCGTCAACCATGCCCGCAGACGCCGCTCGACGGCGTCGACCTCGGCCAGTTCGACGCGCTCGTCGTCGGCGTGCGCAAGCAGGGGGTCACCCGGCCCGTAGTTCACGGCGGGAATGCCGAGCCCCGAGAATCGTGCGACATCGGTCCAGCCGTACTTGGGCTTCGCCGTCGCGTCCACGTCCCGCAGAAACCGTTGGACCGCCGGATGGTCGAGGCCGGGCCTCGCCCCCTCCGCGACATCGAGCAGCGTCACCTCGTGGCCGTCGAAAACCTGTTCGACATGGGCGAGCGCGGCAGCGGCATCCGTCGACGGAGCGAACCTGTAGTTGACCGTGACGACGCACTCGTCGGGAACGACATTGCCCGCGACACCGCCCGAGATCGCCACCGCGTTGAGCCCCTCACGGTAGACGAGCCCGTCGACCTCGACGTCGGCGGGAACGTAGTCGGCGAGCGTCGCCAGCACCGGTGCCGCAGCGTGGATCGCGTTGACGCCGACCCACGAACGAGCCGAATGCGCTCGTACGCCCCTGAGGCGCACGCTCGCCCGCAGGGTGCCGTTGCAGCCGCCCTCCACCTCGCCGCTCGTGGGCTCACCCAGAATCGCGAAGTCGCCGACGAGAAGTTCGGGGCGGGCCTCGGCCACCAGGCGCAGGCCGTTGAGCTCGGCGTCGACCTCCTCGTTGTCGTACCAGATCCAGGTGACGTCGACGACCGGCTCGGCGACCTGCGCGGCGAGCGCGAGCTGCACCGCGACACCCGCCTTCATGTCGACAGTGCCCCGACCCCACAGCCAGCCGTCGACCACGCGCGTGGGCAGGTTCTCGTTCACCGGAACCGTGTCGATGTGCCCCGCAATCACGACGCGGCTCTCGCGCCCCAGATTCGTACGGGCGATCACCGTGTTCCCGATGCGCGCGACCTCGAGGTGCGCGGCGTCGGCGAGCGCGTGCTCGATCGCGTCGGCCAGTGCCGCCTCGTTGCCCGACACCGACTCCACGTCGCACAGCGTCTGTGTCAGGTCGCGAGCGGATGCGGAGAGGTCGAGGCGCGGCATCCGGTCAGTGTATCGCGGCGACTAACCTGGACATCATGACGCACACGCACGCCTGGGGCTACGGAATCGCGACGATCGCCGGCGACGGAACCACACTCGACACCTGGTTTCCCGCTCCCCAGCTCGGGCAGCCCCCCGCCACCGACCCGGACCTCGTGCCGGCCCACATCGAAGAGCTCGAGGGCGAGGACGCGCGCCGCGACGTCCGGCTCAGCGCTGTCATGGTCGCGGCCGACCTCGGTGCGCCGCCCGCCTCGACGAGCGACGCCTACCTGCGCCTGCACCTGCTCAGCCACCTGCTCGTGGAGCCCAACTCGATCAACCTCGACGGCATCTTCGCGCAGCTGCCCAACGT
>JAHBSW010000006.1 GCA_019638935.1 Cryobacterium sp. | reverse complement strand
CCTAGTTCACGTCCCGCGACGCCCTAGGACGTAACGCCGCAGCAAGCTCTCTAGCTGACGCCAGAAGTCCGGGTAGAGAGCATTCCCGGTCTGACGGACTTTTATGGCGCTCGCTTAGGCAGCGAGGGCGAAGTCAGTGCGCTTTGAATTGGCACTTATGTTTCGCAGAGATCGTTTACGAGATAACCCTGCATCCTCGACCCGCTTCTCACACTCACTCAGGCAATGTCGAAACCGATCATCCCCGTGAGTGGTTCGCAAGAACCGGACACTGTCGCGCGCTGTGGAGTTGTCAACCGCCCGAGGGCAGCCTTCTATCGTACTCGGAAAGCCGCCGCCCCGCCACCGGCACGGCTCAAGGCCTCGTCTGCCCCCACCCCACGCCACGCCACGCCACACCCGCCTCGACTCTGCGCCCGTTTGTGGCAATTGCGCTCGAACGTTCGGGTGGTTTTAGCACAAACGGTTGTTCGGAGGCTGGCCCTGCGGGCGCTTTCGCAACATGATTAGGTATTACCACCGACATCCTGCCGGGCAACGACGCCCGGCCACACGAACAGGAGAAGTGCGCGTGAGCCGCTACACCGTTACCAACCCCGCCACAGGCGAGAAGGTCAAGACCTACCCCCAGATCACGGATGCCGAACTCGACGAGGTCGTCACGGCCGCCGAGTCCGCCTACCGCACCTGGGGTCGCACCTCGAGCATCGACGAGCGCGCAGCCGTCATCCGCAAGGTCGCCGACCTGCACTCGGAGCGTCGCGAGGAGCTCGCCGCGATCATCGTGCGCGAGATGGGCAAGCCCATCGGCGACGCCCTCGGTGAGGTCGACTTCGCGGCCGACATCTTCCGCTACTACGCCGACAACGCGCACACGTTCCTCGCCGACGAGCCGATCGAGCTCGCCGAGGGCAGCGAGGGCACCGCCGTCATGCGCACCAGCCCGCTCGGCGTGCTCGTGGGGGTCATGCCGTGGAACTTCCCCTACTACCAGGTGGCCCGCTTCGCCGGCCCGAACGTGATCGTCGGCAACACCATCATCCTCAAGCACGCCTCGCAGTGCCCCGAGTCGGCGGCGGCGATCCACCAGATGTTCGCGGATGCCGGTGCCCCCGTCGGCGTGTACACCAACGTCTACGCCTCGAGCGAGCAGATCGCGCGCATCATCGCCGACCCGCGCGTGCAGGGAGTCTCGCTCACCGGCTCGGAGGCGGCCGGTTCGGCCGTCGCCGAGGTTGCAGGGCGCCACATCAAGAAGGTCGTGCTCGAGCTCGGTGGGTCGGACCCGTTCATCCTGCTCAGCACCGACGATCTGGATGCCACCGTCGACTCCGCTCTCGCCGCCCGCCTCGACAACAGCGGCCAGTCGTGCAACGCGGCGAAGCGCTTCATCGTGATCGACGAGCTCTACGACGCGTTCCGCGAGAAGTTCACCGCGAAGATGCTCGCCGCCGCGCCCGGCGACCCCGTCAAGGGCGAGGCCGACTACGGACCGCTCTCGTCCCTCGGCGCAGCGGAGGGACTCGACGAGCAGGTGCAGCGCGCCGCCAAGCAGGGCGCGAAGGTCGAGCGCGCGGGTGAGCGTGACGGCGCCTTCTTCCCGCCGACGGTGATCACCGACATCTCGCCCGAGCACGATGCCTACCGCGAAGAGTTCTTCGGACCCGTCGCATCCCTCTACCGCGTCTCGAGCGAAGACGAGGCCATCGAGGTCGCGAACGGCACGCCCTTCGGCCTCGGCTCCTACGTGTTCTCCACCGACGCCGAGCAGGCGGCGCGCGTCGCCGACCGCATCGACGCCGGCATGGTCTACATCAACGTTGTGCTCGCCGACAGCCCCGAGCTTCCCTTCGGCGGCGTCAAGAACAGCGGCATGGGCCGCGAGCTCGGCCGGTTCGGGGCGAACGAGTTCGTCAACAAGAAGCTCATCCGCACGAGCTGACGCTTCACGATCGGTCATGGCGACAGCTGCGCGAGGTAATCTGTCGCCATGACCGAGACCGTGATCACCGTTCAGGGGCGCGACGTCGCCCGCCACGCGGCCGAGCGCGCCGTCGTGCGCCTCGGCGTGAGCTTCGATGGACCGGCGAGGGATGCCGTGTTCACCGATGCGAGCACCGCCGCCGAGTCGCTGCGCGGCGCGATCGAGTCGCTGCATGACTCGTCCGCTGGTCCGATCACGACGTGGTCGAGCGACTCGATCCAGGTCTGGAGCGACCGCCCGTGGAACCAGGACGGCAAACAGCTCCCCCTCGTCTACCACGCCCGCATCGGCTTCACCGCGGAGTTCGACGACTTCGACGCGCTCTCCCGCTTTCTCGAGCGGCAGGCCGCCGCCGACGGGGTGGCGATCAGCTGGGTCGAGTGGAAGCTCACGGATGAGCGCAAGGATGCCGCCACCACCGAGGTGCGCGCCCGCGCCGTCGCCGACGCGACCCGCAAGGCCCAGACCTACGCCGACGCGATCGGTCTCACCCGGGTGCGGGCGATCGCGATCGCCGACCCGGGCATGCTCGGGGACCAGTCGTCGGCATCCGGTGGCGGCTTCGAATTCGCCGCCGCGGCACCCCGCATGATGAAAGCCTCGATGGACTCGGCCGCAAGCCCTGAGCTCTCGCTCAAGCCCGAGGAGATCGAGGTCGCGGCGGTGGTCGACGCGCGGTTCGTCGCCTCCGCTGGCTGAGCAGCGGCGCAGCCGCTTATCGGAACCAGTTTCGGAGCAAGGTTTCGATACGCTCCGCAAAGCGGAGCTACTCAACCAGCGCAGTACTTCCGACGGTCGGGAGCCGCCCGCGTATCGAGACCTCGCGACACCGTTGTTGCACAGTATTCGAAACTATGTTCGAATGTCTGCATGCGGTGGAGCGGACAGGAGATCAACGCCGAGGACGACGGCGCGCTGCCCGGTCTCGCCAGGCTCAACAACCTCGTGCGCACGGTGCGCACCCCCGAGTTCGACGGCGTCACCTTCTATGAGGTGCTCGCGAAGAGCGCGCTCAACCGTGTGCACGCGCAGAGCGCCATGCTCTTCGACTGGACTATCAACCCCATGCGCGGGTGCCTGCACCGCTGCGTGTACTGCTTCGCGCGTCCCACACACGAGTACCTCGACCTCGACGCGGGACGCGACTTCGACACCCAGATCGTGGTGAAGGTCAACGTCGCCGAGGTGCTGGCGCGCGAGGTCGCGCGACCGACCTGGGCGCGGCATCCTGTGGCCCTCGGCACCAACACCGACCCCTACCAGCGCGCGGAGGGCCGCTACCGGCTCATGCCGGGCATCGTCGCCGCCCTCGCCGGGTCGGGCACACCCTTCTCGATTCTCACGAAGGGCACGCTGCTGCGGCGCGACCTGCCCCTGCTCGTGGAGGCGAGCCGGCACGTTCCCGTCAGGCTCGCAATGTCGATCGCGATCTACGACGACGAGCTGCAGCAGTCGATCGAGCCGGGAACGCCGACCGCGACCGCGCGGCTCGCGACCGTCACGGCGGTGCGCGAGGCCGGCCTGCGCTGCTCCGTGTTCCTCATGCCGATCCTGCCCTACCTCACCGACTCCCGCGAGCACCTCGACGAGGCGCTGCGCCGGGCGAAGGATGCCGGTGCGAGCTCCGTGCTGTACACCGCACTCCACTTGCGCCCCGGCGTGAAGGACTGGTTCATGCGGTGGCTCGAGCGGGAGCACCCCGAGCTCGTCACGCGGTACGAGGGCCTCTACCGGGGCGGAGCGTACGCGCCGAAGAGCTACCGCGCGTGGCTGGCGGCACGCATCCAGCCGCTGATCCGACAGCACGGCCTCGACCGGCGCGCGGAGCAGGATGCGCGTCGACGGCCGGTCGATGACCCTCCCTACGAGAACTCGCCCACTCCGGGATCCCTGATCGCCGAGGAACTGCCGCCCGCGCTCACGGCACGGGCGATGTCGCCGACGCTGTTCTAGACGGGCTGGTCTCGATACGCGCTGCGCGCTACCCTTCGAGAGCCTCAGGTCGGCGCTCGACCGGCGACTCCTGTTCCGGTGGTCGAGTAGCCGCGCAGCGGCGTATCGAGACCGATCGCCCCTACTCGCCGAGGTTCCGGCGGCTCGACATGGCGCGCTGCGCCTCGCGCGCATCCTGACGCTCGCGCAGCGCGTGGCGCTTGTCGTACTCCTTCTTGCCCTTGGCGATCGCGATCTCGACCTTGGCGCGGCCGTCGCTGAAGTACAGCTTGAGCGGCACGAGCGTGTAGCCGCCCTCCTTGACCTTGTTGTGGATCTTCAGGATCTGCGCCTTGTGCAGCAGCAGCTTGCGCTTGCGGCGCGGGGCGTGGTTGTTCCAGGTGCCGCCGATGTACTCGGGGATGTGCACGGCATCCAGCCACGCCTCTCCCCCGTCGATGAAGGCGTAGCCGTCGACGAGCGAGGCACGCCCCTCGCGCAGCGACTTCACCTCGCTGCCCGAGAGCACCAAACCCGCCTCGTAGGTGTCTTCGATGGCATAGTCGTGCCGCGCCTTGCGATTGGTGGCAACGACCTTCTCGCCACGTTCCCTGGGCACGGTACGACTCCTTCACTGATTTCGACGCCCGACGGATGTGCGGGCAGCCGTTCAGTATAGCCGTCACTGTGCTCGAGACACAGAGCGGCTTCGCCGACGGATTCCGCGTGCCGCCTAAACCCGCAGGTACCGCCGGATGGCGACCGCCGCCGAGATGGCCGCGAGCACCGCGCCGATGGCGAGCAGAATCGGAACGACGAGCAGCGCATCCCCCAGGTCGACGTAGGGTGTCGTGCCCGGCACCGCGTTGAGGTAGCCCTGCACGAAGAAGTGCACGATCGCGACGACCGCCCCGCCCGAGAGCACGGCTCCGATGAGCGCCGCGAGCACCCCCTCGAGAATGAACGGCGTCTGGATGAATCGATTCGAGGCGCCCACGAGTCGCATGATGCCGATCTCGCGACGGCGGCTGAAGGCGCTCAACCGGATCGTCGTCGCGATGAGCAGCACGGCCGCGACCAGCATGAGTACGGCGATGCCGATCGCGGTGTAGCTCGCGGCGGCGAGTGCGTCGAAGATCGGCTGCAGGAGTTGGCGCTGGTCGAGCACCTCCTCGACCCCCGGCTCGCCCGTCAGCCGCTCGATGATCGCCGCGGACTGCTCCGGGTCCTTCAGGCTCACCCAGAACGTCTCGGGCAGGAACTCCGGCTCGACGAAGCTCGACGCCTCCTCCCCGAACTGCTCGAGGTAGTTCGCGTATGCCTGGTCGTGGTTCTCGAACTCCCAGTGGTTGATGAGTCCGGCGAGCGGCTCCGTCTCGAGCTGCTGCTCGATGTTGCGCTTCTGGTCGGTCGTGGCCTCCGTCAGCGCGCATCCGTTCGCGTCGACGAAGTCGGTGCAGAGGTACACCGCGACCTGGGCGCGATCGAACCAGTAGCCCTTCATCTGGCCGATCTGCATCTGCAGCAGGATTGCCGCGCCCACGAACGTCAGGGAGATGAAGGTGACCAGGATGACCGAGATCACCATCGAGATGTTGCGGCGGAAGCCCTGCCCCACCTCGGAGAGAATCAGCCCCAGTCTCATTCGGATTCCTCCGGCCGCTGGGTGGGCTGCACGAGGTGCGACTGGATGCGCGGGACCGTTCGGTCGTCCGGAGCGTCGCGCACCTGCTGGTGCTGAATCTCGATCGTCTGGGTGAGGTAGCCCCCCTGGCGCTCATCGCGCATGATGCGGCCACCGCTGAGCTCGATCACGCGGCGCTTCATCTTGTCGACGATGCCCGCGTCGTGGGTGGCCATGAGGATCGTGGTGCCGCCGAGGTTGATGCGCTCGAGCAGGGCCATGATCCCCGCGCTCGTGGCGGGGTCGAGGTTTCCGGTCGGCTCGTCGGCGAGCAGGATGGCGGGCTTGTTCACGATCGCCCGCGCGATGGCCACCCGCTGCTGCTCGCCACCCGACAGCTCGTGCGGAAAGCGCGCCGCCTTGCCGGCAAGGCCCACCATTTTGAGCACGTCCGGAACCGCCTCGTGGATGAACCCCTTCGACTTGCCGATCACCTGGAGTGTGAACGCGACATTGTCGAACACGGTCTTCTGCGGCAGCAGCCGAAAGTCCTGGAACACGACGCCGAGATTGCGGCGGAAATAGGGAACCTTGCGTGCGGGCAGCCGCCCGAGGTTCTGGCCGAGCACGTGAATGGTGCCCCGCGTCGGGTTCTCCTCCTTGAGCACGAGGCGCAGGAAGCTCGACTTGCCGCTGCCCGACGCGCCGACGAGAAAGACGAACTCGCCGCGCAGGATCTCGAGGCTCACATCGCCGAGGGCGGGACGATTGTTGCCCTTATAGGTCTTCGTGACCTGGTCGAAGAGAATCATGACGGTTCGAGCCTAGGCAGGGGTTGCGGGATGCCGCGTAGCGACTCACATATCCCGCCGGTTGAGACTCGCTCGGAACCGCCGGTTGAGTAGCCGCCAAAGGCGGCGTATCGAAACCTCGCCTGCGAATCTGGTTTCGATACGCGCGCGAGCGCGCTACTCAACCAGCGGTCAGAACGTTCCGAGACGCTCTGCGCGCCGCTAAACCGGGCGGGTCTTAGTGCGCGCCGGCGCGCCACCTGATGCCCGCCGAGATGAACCCGTCGAGCTCACCGTCGAAGACGGCCGAGGGGTTGTTGACCTCGAAGTCGGTGCGCAGGTCTTTCACCATCTGGTACGGCGCGAGCACGTAGCTGCGCATCTGGTCGCCCCAGCTCGCCGTGATGTTGCCGGCGAGCTCCTTCTTGGTGGCGGCCTCCTGCTCCTTCTGCACGATGAGCAGTCGCGACTGCAGCACGCGCATCGCGGCCGCGCGGTTCTGAATCTGGCTCTTCTCGTTCTGCATCGACACGACGATGCCGGTCGGGATGTGGGTGAGCCGCACCGCGGAATCGGTGGTGTTCACCGACTGGCCGCCAGGCCCGCTCGACCGGAACACGTCGACCCGGATGTCGGACTCGGGGATGTCGATGTGGTCGGTCTCCTCCATGAGGGGGATGACCTCGACCGCGGCGAAGCTCGTCTGCCGCTTGCCCGCCGAGTTGAAGGGGCTCATGCGCACGAGCCGGTGCGTGCCCGCCTCGACGCTGAGGGAACCGAACGCGTAGGGGGCGTCGAACTCGATGGTGGTCGACTTGATTCCCGCCTCTTCCGCGTAGCTCGTGTCGAGCACGCGAGTCGGATAGCCCTGCTTCTCGGCGTAGCGCAGGTACATGCGCTGCAGCATCTCGGCGAAGTCGGCCGCATCGACGCCGCCCGCTCCGGCGCGGATCGTCATGACGGCGGGACGCGCATCCCACTCGCCGCTCAGCAGCGTCTGCACCTCGAGGTCGCCGAGCACCCGCTGGATATCGGCGAGTTCGGCGCGCACCTCCGCGGCGGCCGACTCGTCCGCCTCCTCGTTGGCGAGCTCGACAAGCACCTCGATGTCGTCGAGCCGCTGCTCGAGCGCGCTGATCCGCGCGAGCTCGCTCTGCTTGTGGCTGAGGGCGCTCGTGACCTTCTGCGCGGCATCCGGATCGTCCCAGAGATCGGGCGCGCCCGCCTTCTCGCCGAGCTCGGCGATCTCGGCGGTGAGCTTCTCGACGCCCACGACCGAGCGGATGTCGGAAAACGTCGACCGCAGTCCGGCGATCTCCTGGGCGATATCGAGTTCATTCATGGCGGACTCAAGACTACCCGTCGACCGCAGGGGCGATCGATAGACTTCGGAGAGCACCAATGACGGCGAAAGGATCGAGCGTGGCGAAGTATGTCGATGCCAACGGGCTCGTCTACAAGTCGTTGGTCGAGCGGATCTCCGATGGCTCGCTCGCGCCCGGCGCCAAGCTTCGCGAGGGGGCGATCGCGGAGGAACTCGGCACGAGCCGTACCCCCGTGCGCGAAGCGCTTCGCACTCTCGCTGCCGAGGGTCTGGTCGAGATCGAGCAGAATCGTGGCGCAACCGTGCGCGCCTGGACTCACGAGCAGATTCTTGAAACCTACGGAATGCGCGCCGTGCTTCAGGGCTATGCGGCTCGCCTCGCTTCGCGAAGCACCGATGCCGCTCGCCTCGAGAGGCTCGACGAGTTGCAGGATCAGATGGAACGCGTGATCTTCGATCGTGAGCCTGGCTACCTCGATGACCTCGCAGAGCTGAACGACGACTTCCACCACGTCATCGTTCAGATGGCGAACAGTGCGATTCTCGAGAACATCATCAACACGCTCACCTCGGTGGCCATGGTGGGCCGCACGTTCCGCGGCTTCGAGAACGAGGACCTGCAGCGAAGCATGATGCATCACCGCGACATCATTCGCGGCATCCGCGCCCATGATGCGGAGTTCACCGAAGCGGTGATGACGAGCCACATCCTTGCGGCGAGGCCCGCCGCGTTGGCGATGCTGCGTCGTGTCGACACAGTCGATTCTGCGGATTGAAGCGGCTAACTAGGCGCGGGGAAAGAAACCCGCCGCGGCGAGGCCCGACCGGGGCTCGACCTCGACCAGTGAGCAGATCCAGCGACCTGTCTCGATCGCACGATCGACATCGAGACCGTGATCGAAACCGCCCCGCTGCAGGAACCAAGCGAGATCCTCGGTCGAGACGTTGCCGGCCGCGCCGGGCGCGAATGGACATCCACCGAGCCCTCCGACGCTCCCGTCGAAGCGGCGAACGCCGAGTGCGAGGGCAGCTGCGGTGTTGGCGAGCGAGGTGTGACGGGTCTCGTGAAAGTGGGCGCGAATCGGAACCTCGCTGACGGCCTGCACGCCCGCGAAGAGCTCGGTCACACTCCACGGGGTGCCGCTGCCGATCGTGTCAGCGAGTTCGATCTCTGCTACCGCCGTGCCATCGAGCACGGGACGAACCGCACGCAGGACATCGTCCACCGACACGTCACCCACATACGGGCATCCCAGCGAGACTGCGAAGGAAACGGTGTACGGGATGCCGGCCTCGGCCGCCCGGTTGCCCGCGTAGATCGCGCTCTGCACTGCCGCGGCGACGGTCGTGTTCTGGTTCTTGCTGGCGAAGGCGTCGGTCGTCGGAACGACGAAATTGAGCTCATCGACACCCGCGGCAACAGCGCGATCGGCACCCCGCTCGTTGACAACGAGACCGATGTAGCTGACGCCGTCGACCCGGGGCAACGCCGCCATGACCTCATCGGCATCGGCCATCTGCGGTACATGCCGCGGGCTCACGAAGCTCACTGCTTCGATTCGGCGAGCACCCAGCTCGACCAGGCGAGCAATGAGCTCAACCTTGTTCTCGGCCGACACCGAGACCGCCTCGTTCTGCAACCCGTCGCGGGGCGTGACGTCAATGATCTCGACAGAACTCATCAGATGACCTTCCGCTCGGCCCACTCTGCCAGGGTCTGCTCGGTGAAGCCGAGGGCGCCCAGCACTTCGGCGTTGTCTTGGCCGGGGGCTGAAGGTCCGTTCCACCGAACATTTCCGGGGCTGTTCGACAGCTTGGGGACCACGCCGGGATGCGTCACGGAGCCCCACTCGTGGTCGACGACATCGAGGAACATCTCACGCTCGCGAAAGTGCTCGTCCTCGACGATGTCGGCGATCGTGTTGACCAGGCTGTTCGGCACGCCCTCGCTATCGAGGTGGTCCAGAATCTCGGCCGCGGGCAGAGCACCTGCCCATTCACCGATCAGCTCATCGAGCACTTTCTGGTTGCTGCCACGCGCCACATGGTCGCGGAAGCGCTCGTCGATCGCAAGCTCCGACATTCCCATTGCATCGCACAGCCGCTTGAACACCGTGTCCTGATTGGCCGCGATGACAACCCATTTGTCGTCGGCCGAATGGTAGATGTTCGACGGCGCGATCCCCTCGAGCGAGGTTCCGTTCGGGCCGGGCACATGGCCGTTCGCGGCGTAGTCCGGCAGGGCACTCTCGAGCAGGGCGAAACACGATTCGACCAGAGAGACATCGACGACCTGTCCGCGGCCGCCCTGCGCTCCCCGCGCATGCAGTGCCATCAGGATGCCTTGAACGGCGAACAATGCGCCGAGGCTGTCGCCGAGTGAGATGCCGGTGCGTGGGGGTGGGCCACCAGGGAAGCCATTGAGGTGGCGCAGTCCACCCACCGCTTCAGCAATGGCAGCGTAGCCCGGAAGCGCCGACTTAGGGCCGCTTTGGCCATAGCCTGAAACGCGAGCGATGACCAGACCTCGGTTGAGCTCGTGCAGGCGCTCAGGTGCGAGTCCAAGACGCTCCAGCGTGCCCGGCCGGAAGTTCTCGATGAGCACGTCAGCGGTCTCGATAAGGGACTCGAAGGCTCTCTTGCCATCGTCGCTCTTGAGATCGAGTGTCACCGCCTTCTTGTTGCGAGCCTGAACAGCCCACCACAGCGCCTTGCCATTCTGTCGAGCGCGTCCCCACTCACGGAAGGGGTCAGCGCTGATCGGGCTCTCGACCTTGATCACGTCAGCTCCGAAGTCAGCAAGCATGCGGCCCGCAAAGGGGCCTGCGATTAGAGCGCCCAGCTCGACGACTCTGACACCGTCCAATGGGCCTGCGGAGCTCTTCGCTGAACTGTCCGTGACACTCGTCATGATGGAAGTATTGCATACGATTTAGCGCAATACCGCCGTGATATCCGCTCATTTAGGGAGGTTTGCGTGAAAATTGCATGCAAGATTCTTGCAATCGGTCGCCCCAGCGCCTAGTCTTCCCCTAACCCCGCGGACAGCGTAGGGGCTCGGTGAGACTCAACGATGTTTCTCATCACGACTCGAAACAAGGGATGATTTCATGGTCGAAACCACAGCAACGATGCGGGGTTCCCTCTCGCGTCGCCCTGTAACGAAGCTCGTCACCACGTTGGCCGCGGCTGCTGGCTTTGCTCTCGTGGTGGCCGGTTGCAGCACTCCTGCACCCGAACCCACGCCCGGCGACAACGGCGCAACTGTTGAGACGGTGCGCTACATCAACAACGCCGCCCAGCCTCTCGTCGGTCTCGCCGGCGAAGATCAGGGCATCTTCGCCGCGAACAACGTCAAGGTCGAATTCACCGAACTCGCCACCGGCACAGAAGCCATCGCCGCTCTCGTCGGCGGTTCCGCCGACTTCGTGACCGGCGCCGACGCCCGACTGATCCAGGCGGCGAGCCAGGAGCTCCCGGTCGTCGCCATCGGCATCCACAACACCGGATTCCTCGGCAGCCTCATCGTCGACATCAACAACACGACCATCACCAAGATGGAAGACCTCGTCGGCAAGAACCTCGGCATTCAGGTCGGCTCGGGCATCCACAACGGATGGCTGCGCTACATCGAAGCCATAGGCCTCAGCGAGAGCGACTTCAACGTCGTCAACCTCAAGGTGCCCGACATGCCGTCGGCCATCTCGGCGGGATCGATCGACGCCGCCATCACCTGGCAGCCGTACACGAGCCGCGCCGCGAGCGAAGGTCTCACGAAGACCGTCATGACGCCCGACCAGATCGCCGGCCCCGCAGGGATCGTCTACCCCTTCTACCTGCTCACGAGCCAGTCCATCATCGACTCGCGGCCCGACGCGGTTCAGCAGTTCGTTCAGGCCTGGGTCTGCACGCAGAAGTGGATCAACGACAACCCCGTGGAGGCCGTCGACATCCTGGCCCCCGCCATGGAGGGACTCGAAATGGCCAGCGTTCAGGCCACGTTCGATGAGCAGAGCTACACCGCTCACCAGACGCTCGACCAGGCGATTCGCTCCGACACGGAGAACCAGGCAAAAGCCCTAGTCTCGGTGGGGGCGATCCCGTCGATCCCCGACCTGGACTCGCACATGAACTCCACGTTCGTCGATGCGGCGCTCTCGAAAGGCTGCTAATTGAACCCCACGATCAAACGGAGCGCGCGACTATCACCCTCGCTAGCGCAACCTCCCGCTGACCTGGCCAACTCCCCGTCGGGCTCTCAGAGCCTGGCGGGGGGTTCGCCCTCAGAAGTGAAGCAGAGCACCTCCTCGAAGGTGACCTGGCTGCTGAGCACCGGCGGAAAACAGCTCCTGTGGACGCTCATCCCCATCGTCGCCGTCGGCGCCATCTGGCAGATCGTCGCGACAGCGAAGATCATCCCTGCCGCCTTCTTTCCCCCGCTGGAGAAGATCTTCGGCGCCATCTTCGAAATGGGCGCCAACGGCACACTGTGGACCGACGTCGGGATGTCGATGTACCGGCTCGCGATCAGCGTCGTCGTAGGCATCATCATCGGCACGAGCGTCGGCCTCGTCATGGGCACGAGCCGCATCGTCGAACGATCGCTGCTGCCCATCATGAACTTCGGACTCGCGGTGCCGGGCATCGCCCTCGTTCCGCTCGCCATCCTCATCTTCGGACTCTCCGACCTCACCCTCATCGCGATCCTCATCATCGAGGTCATCTGGGTGACCATGCTGAATACGTGGACAGCGGTGAAGTCCGTCGAGCAGCGCTACATCGATGCGGCCCGCACCATGGGCACCAAGGGCGTCGAGATGTTCGTCAAGGTGCTCCTCCCCGGCGCCCTCGTCGGCATCATCGGCGGCTACCGCCTCGCCTTCTCTCGCGGGTGGCGCATCCTCGTCGCGGGTGAAATGCTCACGGGTGTCGCCGGCGGTCTCGGCTACCGAATCTTCGAGGCCCGCGAGTACTTCCGCTCCGACATCGTCTACGGCGGCATCCTCATCATCGGCCTCTTCGGTCTGCTTCTCGACCGCGTCATTCTGCGGTCTCTCGAGGCCGCAACGGTGGAGCGCTGGGGCGCGGTTCGGAAGCTCAAGTGACCACGACAACCACGAAGACCAACCATTCGGCAAAGGACGACACAGTGCCCACTGCCCCTGGCAACAAGCTCGAGATCAAGAACGTGTTCAAGACGTTCGTGACCGAGGGCAGCTTCGGCTCGAACCGCGAGACCGTAGCGCTCGAAGACGTCAACTTCCACATCAGAGAAGGCGAGTTCGTCACGCTCATCGGCCCCAGCGGCTCGGGCAAGTCAACACTCCTGATGATCATCGCCGGCCTCTTCGACAAGACCTCCGGCGATGTGCTGCTCGACGGCAAGCAGGTCGTCGAGCCGGGAATCGACCGCGGTGTCGTCTTTCAAGACTTCGCCCTGTTCCCCTGGCTCACGGTCGAAGACAACATTCGCTTCGGACTGCGCAAGCGCGGGCTGTCGCGCGCCGAAGCGGACGCGACCATTGCGGAACTGCTCGAACTCGTCTCCCTCACGGGGTTCGGCAAGCACCGGCCGCACGAGCTGTCGGGCGGCATGAAGCAGCGCGTCGCCATCGCGCGCGCCTTCGCCGGCGACCCCGAGCTGCTGCTCATGGACGAGCCGTTCGGCGCTCTCGACGCCCAGACGCGCTCCAGTCTGCAGCGTGAGTTCCAGGAGATCTGGCAGCGTACCGGCAAGACCGTGCTCTTCGTCACTCACTCGGTGCGCGAAGCGGTCTACCTGTCGGACCGAGTCATTGTGCTGTCGTCGCGCCCGGGCCGCGTCGCGAGTGAGGTCACCATCGATCTCCCGCGACCGCGCGCGGTCTTCGACCCCGAGTTCGCAGAGGTCGAGCGCCAGGTGGCGATGGAGCTCGCAGCGGCCTCGGGTTCGGGTTCCGACATCTCTGCGTTCTCGGACTAGTCGAGCCATGAAAGCAAGCGTTCTCTTCGAGCACGGCGGCCCCGAGAAGCTCACACTCAGCGAGGTCGATGAGCCGACCGTGCTCGAAGGGGAGACGCTCATCCGTGTCGGCGCGGCCGGCGTCGAGCCCGGCCTCGACATCAAGACGCGCCAGGATGGCGGTGGCTGGCCCATCGACCTCCCTCACATCCTCGGGGCGAGCATGGCCGGCACGGTCATGCGCAGTGTCGGGGAGGGCGCGCTCGCCGAGGGCACCCGCGTCGCAGTCGCTCCGGTCATCTCGTGCGGCGTGTGTCGCTTCTGCCGCACGGGGCGCGACAACTCGTGCCAGTCGCGACGCTTCATGGGCATCAACCGACCGGGCGGGTACGCCGAGTACTGTGCCGTGCCCAGCCGCAACCTCATCCCGATCGCCGACTCGACAAGTTTCGCGGTCGCCGCGGGGGCATCCGTCTCGTACTCCACCGCGTGGCACTCGGTCGTGTCACGCGCTCGCGTCTCCCCCGCCGACACCGTGTTCGTGGTGGGTTCCTCGGGCAGTGTCGGCATCGCCGCCGCACAGGCTGCGGCCCTGTTCGGGGCGCGCGTCATCCTCGGCGGTCGCGATCGCCGCAAGGTGGCGCCGCTCGCCGCAGAGGTCGGCGCCGCAGGGATCGTCGACACGGCCGGCGACATTCCCGCGCAGCTCGCACAGCTCGCGCCCGAGGGCGTCGACCTCGTTGTCGACACCGTGGGACCCGCCACGTGGGCGAGCAGCGTCGCGGTGCTGAACCCCGAGGGACGCCTCGTGTGCGTCGGCGGCTCGAGCGGCGGCGAAGTGGGACTCACCCTGCGCGACGTCTACCGCAAGAACGTGTCGCTGTTCTTCTCCACGAGCAGCCCCTTCGAGCAGCTCAAGCTCGTCTACCGTCTGATCGACGAAGGCAAGCTCGCGCCCAAGGTCTACGCCGAGTACCCGCTCGCCGACGCGGCCGCCGCCCACGCTGCGATGGTCGAACAGAAGCACGTCGGCAAGGTTGTCATCGTGCCCGAGGGCGCATGATGGACACCGTCACCAGCCTCGGCAGCGGAATCGCCGTGCTGACTCCTGCCGCCGGTTCCAACGTTTCGGCGATCGCTCACGAGGCGACCCTGCTCTTCGTCGATGCGGGCACCGTGCCGAGCGCCTCACGGCTCTTTCGATCGAGCGTCGCACCCGACGGCGCCCACAGCACGATTGCCCTGCTCACGCACCACCACGCTGATCACGTCTTCGGTGCGGCGGGCCTCAAAGCCGACCGGGTGCTCGCGACCGACGCGACCGACGCCCTGCTCGGCGCGCGCGGGGACTCCGAGCGGGAACACCTCACCCGCGCAATGCCCGGTGCCGCAGAAGAACTCGCGGCCACCGCCGTTCCGCGGGCCACCGAGACGATCTCGGCCCCGCTCGACCTCGACCTCGGTGGGCGCACGATCTCCCTCATACCCGTAGGCCACGCACACACTCCGGGCGATCTGGTCGCATTCGACCGCAGCACGAAGACCCTCTTCACGGGCGACGTCGCGTTCAACGGGCTCGTTCCGGTGCTCCGCGACGCCGACAGCCTCGGCTGGATTCGCGCACTCCACGAGTTGCTGCGACTCGAACCCGACCGCGTCGTTCCCGGCCACGGACCCGTCGGCGGGGCAGACATCCTGAACCAGATGATCGACCTGCTCGAGACCCTGCGCGCCGTGGTCACGGGCAGGGTGCAGGATGCCGAGCCCTCCCTCGAACCCGCCGACCTGCCCGAGCGCTTTCGCGGTCTCGCTCGTGCCGAACGACTGACCCCCGCAGCGCGACACATCGCGAACGAGCTCACCGCCCCACACACGGACGACACACCCACCAAAGGAGACACGAATGGTTAGCATCACCGGCTGGCACCACATCACCTACCCCGTCGGCGACATCGACGCCGCATCCGCGTGGTACACGCGGGTACTGGGCGGCGAGGTCGTCATGAAAACCGGCTTCAGCGACATCGACAAGCGCGCCGGACGCAACCGCCAGATCTGGGTCAAAGCCGGCGACTCCATCATCAACCTCGCCGAAGGCCCCGTCATCGCCAGGCCCGAAGACCTGCACTTTTACCACTACGCCATGCACTCGCCCGTCGACCAGCTCGACGAATGGATCGCCCACCTCGAGGCCAACGACGTCGAGGTGCTCGGTCCGTACGGTCACGGTGGCGTCGGCCTGCTCTCCCTCTACTTCGACGACCCCTTCGGCTACCGACTCGAGATCATCTTCGACTTCGGCGAGTACGAGGTGGCGAAGGAAGAGGCGATCAAGCGCGGCGGCGCACTCGGCAACCCTTCGGCCCAGTACGACTGGGAGTAGGGGTGACCACTCGCGATGCTGAACTGGACGCCACCCTCATCACCGGGTGTCGCATCCTCGACCAGCAGGGAATCTTCGACAGTTCGGGTCACCTGACCTACCGACTGCCCGGAACCAACGCGTTTGCGATTTCCGCGCGCAAGGCGCCGGGGCTCGCAAGCGTCGACGAGCTCATGGTCATCGACGAAGACGGCAACGTGCTCGAGGGGGAGGGCACTGTTCCGCTCGAGTGGGCCATTCACGCGCGCCTCTACCGGGTTCGGGCCGACGTGCACTCCATCGTGCACTCGCACTCCGCGATGAGTCGAGCGTTCAGCGTGAGCGACCAGGCGCTGCGACCCGTGTACGGCATCGCCTCCCCGTGGTTGAACCGCAATGTGCCGGTGCTCACCGAGCGCGGCCCGATCACATCCGCCGAAGCGGGCGATCGACTCGCCGACACCATCGATGACGGGCCGGCAGCCCTACTGCACGCGCACGGCAGCGTCATCGTCGGACCCAGCATCGAGGCAACCGTCGTTCGCGCGGCGACCCTCGAGCAGGTGGCCGAATCTCTGTACCGCGCGCTGTCGATGGGCGGCGTGCGCGGCCTCGACGGGAACGACCTCGCCGAGTGGCAGGCCAACACACCGGCAGGCCACGGCAAAGCCTGGGACTACTTCGTCACGACTCTCGACAACGTCAACAACTAAGGAACACGTAGAACAATGAAGCTCGCACTATTCAACGACAACCGTCTCGGCGTTGTCGTCGACGACAGCACCATCGTCGATGTGACCGCTGCACTGCCGCAGCACGATACCGGTCTCGGCGCCGGCTTCTGGGTGCGACTGTGCCGGGACTTCGCCGAACTGCGACCCGCAATCGAGTCCGCCGTCTCGACAGGTCCGCGGCACACGCTCACCGAGGTGGAGCTCGGAGCTCCCGTGCTCAACCCGACCAAGGTCATCGCTGCGGCGTCGAACTACACCGAGCACATCGAGGAGATGAGTGACAAGGGCCTGCCCGAGTGGATGCTCGAGTCCGACGTCTTTCTCAAGGCGCCGAGCTCGATCGTGGGCCAGGGCCCGATCACGCTGCCCGCGCTGGACGCCGAGATCCACTACGAGTGCGAACTCGCCTTCGTCATCGGCAAGGGCGGTAAGGACATCCCGGTCGAATCCGCTCTCGAGCATGTGTTCGGGTGGACGATCCTGCTCGACATCACGGAGCGCGGGAAGGGCGATCGCTCGCGTCGCAAGTCTTACGACGGCTTCACCCCGATCGGACCCTGGGTCGTGACCGCCGACGAGGTCGATTCGTGGCAGGACATGGCGATCGTCATGCGCCTCAACGACATCGTGCGACAGGATGTGCGGGCCGGCGACATGCTCGTGTCGGTCCCGCAGATCATCGCCAACGCGTCACGCGTCATGACCCTCAACCCCGGTGACGTCATCACGACGGGTGCCCCTCCGGGGGTGGGCAAGATCGAGTCGGGTGACCGCATCGACGCCAAGATCAGCGGAATCGGTCAGCTCCTGATCGATGTGCGGTGAGAACCACGACCCGCTCTCCTTCGTTCTCGACTCGCAGCCGCGTCCGCCGGCACTGCTCCGACCGCGACCGCGCGTAGGCTGAGTGCGCCATGACGAACAACGCCGAGTCCTTCCGCTGGGGCTCACTCGCCTTCCCTGTGCTGCTGCCGACCCTCGCGTTCTCGATCGGCGAGGGCGCCATCATCCCGATCATCCCGATCGTGGCGAGCGCCCTCGGCGCGGACCTCGCACTCGCGGGCCTCATCACGGGAATGCTGCTCGTGGGCCAGCTTGTCGGCGACATTCCCAGCGGATGGGTGGTGTCACGCATCGGGGAACGTCCGTCGATGATCGCGGCCGCCGCACTCTCGATCGCTGCTGTCGGAATCGCGGCGATCTCGCCGTCGACGTTCGTGCTCGGCATCGCCGTGTTCCTCGTGGGACTCTCGGCAGCGGTGTTCGCCCTCGCCCGCCACGCGTTCATGACGAGCTTCGTGCCGTTCTCGCACCGGGCCCGCGCGCTGGCCACCCTCGGAGGCATATTCCGCTTGGGCCTCTTCATCGGGCCCTTCGTCGCGGCCGGCGTGATCGCGGTGTTCCACAGCAGCCAGGCGGTCTTCTGGGTGCACGTGGTGGGCTGCACCCTCGCGGCCCTCCTGCTCGTGTTCATGCCCGACCCCGAAACCGTGTTCGCCAGCCGCGTCGCGCCATCGGGCCTCCGCGAGGGCGAAGAACTCGTCGCGAAGGAGGCCACGGGACTCTTCCGCACCATCGTCGACAACGGGGGCGTGCTGCTGCGACTCGGCACGGGGTCGGCGATCGTGCAGGCCGTGCGCGCGTCGCGTCAGGTGATCCTGCCCCTGTGGGCCGTGAACATCGGCGTCTCCGAAACCAGCACCGCGCTCATCATCGGCATCGGCGGCGCCCTCGACTTCGCCCTCTTCTACGCGAGCGGACAGGTCATGGACCGCTGGGGCCGCCTCGCGAGCGCACTCCCCTCGCTCCTCGGGCTCGGGGTGGGACTCATCGTGCTGGCCGTCTCGCACGACTTCGCTGCGGCATCCGTGTGGTTCGTCGTGCTCACGGTGTTCCTGGGAATCGCGAGCGGGATCGGCAGCGGCATCCTCATGACTCTCGGCGCCGACCTCGCCGACAAGTCGAACCCCGCGCCGTTCCTGGGGGCGTGGCGGTTCACCAACGACGCGGGCGGGGCGGCATCACCGCTCGCGATCGCCGGTCTCACCGCGCTCGTGTCACTGCCCTTCGCGACCGGTGTCATGGGCGGGCTCGGCCTTCTCGGGGCGTGGATCATGTGGCGCTACATCCCCCGCTACGCGCCCGGACCCGACGGCAACTCGGGCCCTCGCCCGCGGTCGTGACGGCTACGAAAAGATCGACCGCGCCAGCGCGGTGACCTCGATGCGGATGCCGTTTGGCACCAACAGGGTCACCATCGGCGGCCGCCAGTAGGCGGAGAGCGTCACCGTGGCGCTGCGCCCGTCGACGGTGTGCGCACTCTCGAGGGTGAGTGACTCGAGCCCGGTGTCGGGCACCCTGGCGAGGTAGCTGCTGACTGCGGCAGCGACATCCGGCGTCTCGAGTGTGACCTCGGGGCCGTCGGGGCCGAGAGTGACATCGGCGAGGTCGAAGGCCTCCGCGCCGACGAGCGCGGCGCCATCCGCGAGCGTGAACAGCCGCTTGCGCTCGAGGTGAAGCGATGTCGCCGCGACCACGACGAAGATGAGCACGAGCGCGAGGAACGAGTAGAAGATCGCAAGCACGAGGGTCGATCCCGCCTCATCGTCGCGCAGCTCGCGGAGGTGGCCCCGGATGCCATTCACGGCACTCCCCCGAACCGCGATACCTGCTGCGTCGCGCTCGCCTGCATCGGCACACTCAGCGGAACATCGAGGTCGAGCGCCGAGGGGACGAGCGGGAGGGGAACGCTCACCCCCACGATGATCGTGACCACACCGAGGCGGGTGAGGCAGTTGCTCGGGTTCGGACTGCAACCCACGCTCACGGTCGGCGTGTGTTCGATTCCCGCGTCCATGAGCGCGAACTGGATCGCTCGCTGCGCCCGCTCCGTCGCGGCCGCCTGAGTCGGTGCCGTGACGAACACGCGCACGGCCTGTCGTGCCGCCGCCTCCACCGCGAACGCGGCGCCCTGAATCGTCGCCACGGCAAGCACCAGGTAGACGAGCGGAAGCAGCAGGATGAGGCCGACCGTGATGAACTCGAGCGACGCCGAACCGGTGTCTTCGCGCACCCTGCCGCGGAGCCTCATCCGAGCCACCGTGCCGTGTGGCTGGGGCGGCTACTCCAACGGCTCGACCGCAGCATGGGCGGTGACCTCCAGGGCGTCGTCGACTCCCACGAGTCCGATGAGCGGCAGCGGCGCCCGAACGGTGACGATGACCGCTGGGTGTCCGAGGTAGCTGCCGACGCTGGCCGAGACATCCGTCGCGTAACTCGGACCGAGTGCGATCGTGAGCAGTTGCTGTGCGCGCAGCACACCGTCGGCGAGCCCGTTGTCGGCGAGGGCCGCGAAGCGAGCGCCCTCGCCGGCGGCGTCGTGCACGGTGTTGCGGACGAGCAGCGCGAGCCCCAGCTGCATGACCGAGAGGGTGAGTACGGTGAGCAGCACGCCGACGAGCACGAATTCGACGGCCGCGGAACCGCGATCGTCGCGGGTGAGGTCACGCAGGCGCATCCGTTTCACGCTCGCCACGTCACCCACCCCCGACCGGCAACGCAGCACCTAGAAACCCGTGACGCGCGAGATCGCCTGCTCGAAGACCTGGCTCAGCGCGGGGCCGGCGAGCGCCCAGATGGCGATCACCAAGCCCGCTGTCATCAACGTGATCAAAATCCAGCCAGGAACATCGCCCCGTTCCTCCCGTGCCGCACCTGTCAACCATCTCGTTGCCCGCGCCATCCGTTGTCCTCCTTCTAGAAACCGAGCTGCAATACGAAGATCCCCGGAAAGATCGCGAACACGATCGTCACCGGCAGAATCAGGAACACGAGAGGGATCAGCATCCCCACCTCTTTGCGTCCCGCCGCCTCGAGAAGCGCGCGCTTGCCCGCGTCGCGCGCATCCTGAGCCTGAGCGCGCAGGGTCTCGACGAGCGGGGTGCCCCGCTCGAGCGCGCCCGCCACCTGGTCGACGCAGCGAGTGAGGGCGGGCAGACGGATGCCGTCGGCCAGTTCCGTCAGCGCGCGCGTGAGCGGCACACCGGCGGCCACCCGCGCGACCACATGTGCGAACTCGGCGCTCAGCTCACCGCGACCCCGGCCGGAGACCCGCCTGATCGAGTCGAGGATCCCCTCCCCTGCCGACAGGCTCAAGGTGAGGAACTCGAGCACAGTCGGCAGCTCACCGGCGATTCGGCGGAGCCGCGCGCGAGCTCTGCGCTGCAGCATCCAATCGCTCGCGAGAAAGCCGCCGACGGCGCCCACCGCGACGACCCCCGCGAGAGCGAGCGGTGTCGTCGCGGTGGACTGCGCCGCGCTCGCCTGTGCCGCGCCCGCCTGGGCGAGGGCGACGGCGAGCAGCACGCCCGCGATGAGCCCACCGATCGCCCACGCCAGCTGCCGCGATCGGAACTCCCCCGCCGATGCGCTCGATCCCGACTGGCGCAGACGCAGCTCGATCGTCTCGTTGCCGCCGAGAACACGGCTCACGAAGGTTCGCCCCGACTCCATCAGCGGGGCAAGCAGCGAGCCGAGCACCGGCAGGGGGCTGGAGGCGCGGCGCTGCTGCATCGCACGCGCGTTCTCCGAGACATCCACGAGGTAGGGCGCGATCCTGCTCATCAACCGTGGCCGGCCGATGGCGGGCGTGAGCGACACGAGCGACCACAGGCCGACGCCGAGCGCGGTTCCGCACAGCACGGCCCAGCCGACGACCGGACCCATCACCCGAACCACCTCTGCTCTTCGGGCAGCCGGGCGATCGACAGCATGAGCCGGTAGGCGACGAAGGTCACCATGAGCCCGCCGAGAATGAGGGCGGCGCCGCCCGCGGTGTTGTAGGCAGCGGCGGCCTCGGGTCGTGTCGACAAGAGGGCCAGCACGAACCACGGTGCCGCGGCACCGAGACGCGCGGCATTCATCACCCAGGACTGACGCGCCTCCACCTCGCCGCGCACGGCCGCCTCCTCGCGCAGGAACGCGGAGAGCGATCGCAGAACGCCCGGCAACTCGCTGCCGCCCACCTCGCGCGACATGCGCAGGGTCTCGAGGATGCGGTCGGCGACCGGGTCGGCGAGCGAGTGCTTCAATCGATCGAGACTGCCCGAGA
This sequence comes from Cryobacterium sp., assembly GCA_019638935.1. Lineage (GTDB taxonomy): Bacteria > Actinomycetota > Actinomycetes > Actinomycetales > Microbacteriaceae > Terrimesophilobacter. The sequence goes on along the minus strand of JAHBSW010000006.1, from coordinate 74,190 downwards.
AGCTGCCCGTCGCGGCATAGTCGCGCTCGAACTCGGCGAGCGCGGAGCGCGAACCCGCCGGACCCACATGGGCCAACGCCGCGAGAGAGTCTGGCAGCGACATCCCCGCTCGCACCCCGGAGAGCAAGTGGTCGACGGCGTCGGGCCACTGGCCGCGCGCCGCGCGCATCCGCTGGCGCGCACGCAGGTTCACGACGAGAACCGGTGCGATCGTTCCCGCGATTCCGGATGCGACCGCGAGTGCGACCACGGGAACGAGGGCGAACACCAGTGCCGCAACCGCAACACCGAGCACGGCGCACACCGCGAGGAAGAGAGGGAGGCTCGTCGAGCGAAGCCCGGCCTGCGACATCCGGTCTCTGAACCCACCGATGAGGCCCGGGGACTCGGCGGCGACCTTCGCGCGCGCAGGCCACAGGAACGGGGACGCCACCAGCAGCACTCCCAGCGCGAGAACCGCCGCCGTCACGAGCATCATGAGGCGTCTCGCAGCAGCACCGCAGGGTCGAACCCTGCCCGTTCGAACTTGTTCACGCGTTTGGGAAGCACGCCCGTCGGCTCGAGCCGACCGCGGCGCCATTCGAAGAGCGACTCGGCCTCGATGACCCCGTCGGCGACCCGCCCCGTCGGTGCGACGATGTGGGAGAGGTGGCGCAGACCACCGCGGTCCATCGTGCAGTGCACGACGAGGTCGATACTGCTGGCGACCGTCGGCACGACGAAGCTCGCGTCGATGTTGCCGCCGGCGAGCAGCGGCAGGGTCGACAGCTTGGCGAGCGCATCGTGCGCACTGTTCGCGTGAATCGAGCACATGCCCGGCAGCCCCGAATTGAGGGCGATGAGCAGGTCGAGGGACTCGGCCTCGCGAACCTCGCCGACGACGAGACGGTCGGGGCGCATCCTCAATGCTTCTTTCACGAGTCGGCGAAGCGTGATCTCGCCCGTGCCCTCGAGGCTGGGCTGACGACACTGGAGAGCGACAACGTCACGGGCGTCGATGCTGAGCTCGAAGGTCTCTTCAACGGTGACGAGCCGCTCCCCAGGCCTTGCCAGGCACAGGAGGGCACCTAGCAGGGTCGTCTTGCCGCTGTGGGTGGCGCCAGAGATCAGGATGTTGTGGCCCGCGAGCATGGCCATCCGCAGGAACTCCGCGGCGAGTCGGTCGAGGGAGCCGAGTTCGACGAGCTGGTCGATCGTGCGGATGCGGCTCGTGAACTTGCGGACGTTGACCGCCCAGTGCCGCTGCGTCGCGTCGGGGATCGCGACGTGCAGCCGTGACCCGTCGGGCAAGGACGCGTCGACGAACGGGCTCGACAGGTCGACGCGGCGTCCGGTGAACTGCAGCATCCGCTCGACGAGGTCGCGAACCTCCCCGTCACTGAGGGAGACCGAGGTCAGCTCGGCAACACCGTTTCGGGCGACGAAGACGCGATCGGGCGCGTTGATCCAGATCTCTTCGACACCGTCGTCGTCGAAGAAGGGCTGCAGGGCACCGTAGCCGACGATCGTCGCGACGACCTCGCGGGCGGCCTGGGCCTCGTCGGCAAGCAGGGGGTGTGCGCCGCCCAGGGCGCGCTCGCTGTAGCGCTGCACCTCGTCGCGCACGAGTCCTTCCGCGATCCGGCGGTCGGAGCTGAGGTCGATGCCCTCGCGACGCACGCGGTCGCGAACGCGGTCGGCGATAACAGTCACGGGGGAGCTCACGCGTGCATCATGCCGACAACCGGACGCTGCGCGTGCCAGTTATCCACAGGAGGAAGGTAAAGTTGTGGTGCCGATGCTGAGTGTCGGCAGCCGCGGGAGTGGTGAAATTGGCAGACACGCAGGATTTAGGTTCCTGTGCTTTCGAGCGTGCGGGTTCAAGTCCCGCCTCCCGCACGCACGCTGGAGCATGGAGCGAAGGCCATTTCTGGCCTTCGCCGCGACGCCAGTGCCGACCGCCGTCTCGGCGGGCGGTTCTACAAAGTGCCGACGACAGCTGATCGTCAATGTTATGATGACGGTGTGCAGATCAGCGACAGCGCTAGGAAACACGGCATCGAAGACGCCGACATCCTCCACGCGCTCGACCACATGATTCGCTACCGCGAGCAAGAGTACGACGGCGAGCCACGTGTGTTTGTCATCGGAGCCGATCGCACTGGCCGCTTCATCGAACTCGTGCTCGTTCCTGCCGACGAGCCGCAGCGCATCATCCACGCCGACATTCTCCGACCCAACCACTACGACTACCTCTAAGGGGTGAGAAACATGACGAAGACCACCAGCAAGACCGACCACGACATCGAGAGCTTCATCGACAGCATCGACCCGAAGACCATGCGCGACGGCAAGCACCTTCGCGAGATCGCCGCAGCACGCGAGGCCCTCGATGACGCCGACGCTCGACTCCGTGCCGCAGTCACCGCCGCTCGTGAAGCCGGGGACTCCTGGACCATGATCGGGGTCGCACTTCGCACCTCGAAGCAGAACGCCTTCCGCAAGTACGGAGCCTGAGGCGAGGGGTCTCGCGCGTCGCTTGCGACGTGTGGGGTAGCCGTGGGGAGAAGTCCCGCCTCCCGCACGAAACCAATACGCCCTCCAGAAGAGGGCGTTGGGCCAAGGTTGTGGTGGGACAACCCGGCGGGGTACTACTGATCGTAGTCGTTACGGTGCAAGCATTCTGCTACGTTGTGCGCAGGAGCCGACGGTGTGCGGCCAGATGGGAGTAGCCATGGCCACGGAATCCACGCATCCCGGAGTCGGTGCTCAGCTCGTTCGAGTCGTCGCCTCTGCCGCGATGATCGGTATCGGACTGTTTCTCGTTCTCGGAAATACCCCGGAGGGAGTCGCCGACGGCATCTTCGTCGGGTCGATCTCGATCGCGCTCGCCATCTGGCTCTGGCCCGGCGCCTCGACGGGGCAGGCCCGGGTGGTCTCGATCGTGCTTGTGCTGCTTGCGGCTTACGCGTTCGTGCGAGGCTTCGGCTTGCTCGAGCTTTCGCTGCTGCGCCAGCTCGGCGGCATCGCCGCCATCGTCATGGGTGTCATCCTGCTGCTACCTGTCGCCCGCCTGTGGCTGGCGCAGCGGTCCACGAGCACGCAGTAGCTCGACTCCGAGGCCGCCTGGAGCAGCCATCGTCGTACTCGCCAGATCACGCTCCCGGATGCGCGAGCAGGATCATGTTGCCGGACGGGTCGTGGGTGAGGTAGCCGACATCCGTCTCCGTGGCTTTTGTGAGGGTCGGCAGGGCGGCCTCCAGCCGCTCGCCGGTGTCGAGTCGGATGGTGAAGTGCCGCATCCGTGCGGTGCCCTCTGGCGTCTGGGGAGCACCCTGACCCTGCCAGGTGTTCACGGCGATGCGATGGTTGAAGGCACCGCCCGCACCGAGGTCGCCGATGCCGAATCGCGGCACGTAGAGGGCTGGGTTGAAGCCGAGGCCCGCGTAGAACTGGTACGCCGCGTCGAGGTCGCCGACGTAGAGATGCACGTGCCCGACGCGGGTGCCGACGGGCACCGGCACCGAGGTGTCGTCGTCGTGGAGGGTCGCGAGTACTGCCTGCACATCGAGGGGGTCGCGACCCGAGGAGATGGTGCCATCGCTGTGCACCACGTGCATCGCACCGTCGGACATGACCGTCTCGCGCATCCGCTCGGGGGTCTCCAGCGTGATCTCGACGGTGATGCCGTCGGGGTCGAGCAGGTAGATCGCCTTGGACATGACGTGGTCGGTCGGTGAGAGGCGCCAGCCCGCGCGCGCAAGGCGCAGCAGGATGCGCGCGAAGTCGGGCTCGGTCGGCGGGTGGATCGCGAGGTGGTACAGCCCGCTGTGCCGCTGCTGGAACGACGCGGTCGCGCCGGAGTGGATCGTGACGAGCGTCTCAGTCGCGGTGCCGAGATCCACGGTGGTCGCACCGGTGGTGCGCACCGTGAGGCCGATGACGTCCTGCCAGAACGCGGTCGAGCGCCTCAGGTCTGTGACATCGAGGTGCACGGCGCCGAAGCTTGCGATCTCCCGAGGCAGCGGGTTCGTGACCGCCCCCAGCGTCGTGGTGGTGTCGGGCAGGGACATGGTGTGCTCCTGGTCGGGTCGGGCTGTCGAGTCGTGATGCGGTGTCGTCCGGCCAGGCTCGGCTCGGCCGGACGACGACCGCATCAGCTGAGGGTGAGGAAGCCGAGCACCGCGGTCGCGGCGGCGAGCAGGCTCAGGATGAGCGGCGGCAGGAACGCCTCCTTGCGCCGGACATGCACACCGACCGCCCCGAGCATCAGCACCGCGAGGGCGATCGCCGCGATCGGGCTCACCACGGGGGCGATGTTCAGCAGCATGGGCAGGATGACGCCGATGGCTCCGAGCACTTCGCCCGCGCCGATCAGTTTGACCTGTGCCGCGCTGAAGTCCTCGACGTACGCCATGCCCGAGGAGGCGAGTGCCTCCTTGGGGCGGGCGAGCTTCGAGAACCCCGCGCCGAGGAAGACGAGCGCGAGAAGTCCCGCGACAATCCAGTAGGCGATGATCATGGTCGTTATCTCCAGGTGTGTCGTCGTGTAAGGGTGATGGTCACTTGCGCAGGGCGAATCCGCCGCCCCAGCCGACGACCTCCTGCACGGCGAGCGTCATCTGCAGGAACGCGAACGCCTCGAGCTCGCGCGCCCTCTTGAGCGATCCGATCGCCGCCGCCTCGACGCCGCCGGCCTTGACCACGTCGACGAGCGCCTGTTTGGCGTCCGCATCGTCGCCCGCGACCAGCACGGTCGTCGGCACGTCGCCGACCTGGCCGGAGGCGAGCGTGCCCGCGAAGTTCGTGTTGAACGCCTTGAGCACCTTCGCGCCGGGGACCAGTGCCTGCAGCTCCGCTGCGGCGGAGGAGTCGGCGGGAACAGTGAGCCCATCGAAGGTGGCCCCGTCGACCGGGTTCGTCACGTCGACGAGCACCTTGCCGTCGAACTGCGCGCCGTAGGACTCGGCGAGCTCGGCCAGCGCCGTGTAGGGAACGGCGAGCACCACGATGTCGCCGGTGATCGGGTCACCCACGGCACCCGCGGTGCCGCCGACCTGGCTCGCGAGCGCGCTGGCCTTCTCGTGATCCCGGCCAAGTATCTGCACGTGGGCGCCACCCTTGGCGGCGACGGTGGCGACGGCGGTTCCGACGTTGCCCGATCCGATGACGGTGACCTTGCTCATGTGAGTGCTCCTCTTTCAGTTTCGTGGTCTCTGGGATCTCTTCGTGGTTTTCGAGACCCTGCACGGCAGGCTATTTGCTTGCCCAGGCAACAACATTAGCATACTTATTTGCCTAGGCAACTGATTTGCTACAATGGTCGGTATGCGACAGGTCGTTCCCCGGATGGATCAGGTGCAGGCGGGTGCCTGGATGGCGCTGATGACGACGGCGCAGCTGCTGCCCGCGGCTCTCGACGAGCAGCTCACCGCCGATGCCGCACTGATCAACTTCGAGTACGGCATCCTCGCCGCCCTCAACGTCGCGCCGGATCAGACGATGCGCATGGGCGAACTCGCCGCGGCCGCACACTCACCAGCACCCCGACTCTCGAAAGCCGTCAATCGACTGGAGGCGAGAGGGCTGGTGGAGCGCGTCGCCTGCGCGGGCGATGGCCGTGCCATCAACGTTCACCTCACCCGCGAGGGACGCCGCACGTGGTTGCAGGCGACGCCCCCGCACATCGAGTTCGCCCGAGACACCATCCTCGGCTCGCTCACCCCCGATCAGCTCACCGCGCTGACCGAGCTTCTTCAGCCGATCATTTCCCGCCTCGACCCCGACGCCTGTCCGAGCGACCACCCGCCCGAGCAAGCCGGTCGCTGACTCAGAGCAGCTCGCCCCGGCGGCGCGACAGCGTGATCGCCACACCAGCGGCCATCACGAGACCGCCGAACAGCGCGAGCCCGCTGACATCGCCGGCCCCGGTCGCGGGGAGATTCACCCGACCGTGCCACTCGTCGGAATCGTCAACCGGGATGCCGCTCAGCATGCCCACACCCGTGACGGATGCGGTGTTCGCGTGGGACTGACCGGGTTGCAGCCCGGGCAGGGTTCCCTCGCACTCGAACTGCGTACCGGGCAGGAAGGGACCAGCCCACACCGTGCCGTTCGGTGCCGTCGCACCGGGGAAGACGCACTCAAGGTCGGTGATTGCACCAGAGCCTGCATCCAGCCGATCGCTCACCTCGATGTCGAGGAGAGCCTCGGGACCATCGTTGGACACGGTGAAGTGAATCGTCTGCGGGGTGTTCGCGGTCAGCGCCTTGCCCATCGAGGAATCGAAGTCTCCGGAGAACCCGTCGTTGAGCAGTCGACCGCGGGTGTCGTACTCGGGCACAGCGCCTTCATCGCTCCACTTCTCGATGTCGATGCTCGGCCCGCCGGGAACGATCGACGCGTCCTCGCCGCCGAAACTGTTCACCACTGCTTCCGGCTGATCGCGGTCGAGTCGCACCGCGAAGTACGCCGCCACCTCACCACCGACGGGCAGCGAGCCCGAGGCCTGATACACGGTGATCTCGCCCTGCGGGCCCACCGCGCCGTCGAACTCGGCCTCGATTCCGTGGCCCAGCGAGATCAGTGAAGCCGGAATCACCGGTGCCCCGCTCGCCACGTCGGATGCATCGACGAAGCCGAGGAATTCGGCCTCGGCGGGCAGCAGATCAGAGACCGGGAGTATCGCCCCGGCGAAGGAGCCGTGCGCGATGAGCTGCAGCCGGTACACGTACACGTCCTCGACGAGCTCGCCATCACCGTCGACGGGTGCGACGAGAACCCGCGTCCAATCGCTGATGCCCCGGTCGTAGACGTGTTTGCGCACCTCGAGCTCGTCACCGAACGAGGTGGAGCGCGACCGGTTCTCCGACCAGTAGACGGGTTCGGTGCCGGTGCCGAAGAGCGAGGCGTAGTTCGTGATGTCGAGGGTCTGCTTGCCCACGAGCGGGTAGGTTGGGATCAGCGCGGTCACGACCCAGGTTCCCCCTGCCGGCAGCGAGACACCGTCGGCCAACTCGAAGATGAGAGTGTCGCCCACCAGACTCAGCTCGACATCACCGCTGATGTCGCCCACGCCGCTGTAGCTGCTCGTAACGGTGATCAGGCTGAGGTCACTCACGTCGAACACGCTCGTATCGAGCTGGTCCTCGATCCGGGCATCCTCAGCGCTGATCCCCGCCACATCCGTGTGCACGGTGAACGTGTAGGGCACGTAGGCGACATCGCCCGGGTTGACGACGACGGATCCCGTCGGTCCCTGTTTGGTGAAGGCCGCGCTGTCGTTCAGCCCGTCGTCCCGGTCGTCGGGAAGTCGCACCGGGTATTGGGGAGCCTCCGCGTTGGAGCGCGCCCCGTTCCGGTGCCAGAACTGCGCCTGGTTGGGCAGCGCGTACCGTGTGGCGCCGAGGATGCTCGAACTCCCCGATGGCGAGAGGCCGCCGACGCTGTGCAGCTGGGCTTTGAGCTCGATGGTAACGTCGGTGTCGGCGCTCTTGCCGATGTTGATGAGGATGCGCTGCCCGTCGACGCAGTAGGTGCCGATATAGGCGTCGCCGTTGAAGGCGGTCGTCGCGGTCTCGATGGGATCACTCGCGGTTCCCACGGGGCAGACCACTTCGGTCAGTCCCGTGATGGGACTGCCGGTGCCTGCGGTCACGGTGATGAAATCGGGGTCAGCGACGTTCCAGGTCAGCTGCGATACGAGGGTGTCGGAGATGACCACGTTGCGGTCGAGCGTGTAGTTGCTGTTGTGGCCGTCCCACTGCGCCAGGTCGGCGCTCAGGGTGTAGCTGACGCCAACCGGAGCGGGATTGCCCGCCTCGTCGACGATCAGCCCCGTGCCGTCGGCGATCACGCTCACGGAGCCGCCGCTGGCCGACTTGCCGAACGCGGCACCCGAGCAGTCCACCGTGCAGGGGCCGGGAATCGAGCCCTGCAGGTTCACCGTCGCGGTCTGGTCGTTGCCGCCATCGAACTGCGCGGTGTTGGTCAGGGGATGCGTGAAGGTGCCGGAGTCGCCGCCCAACGCACCCGCGGCACTCTGCAGCGCCGCTTCGACCACCAGCCGCGACGCCTCATCGGCGATGGTGGCCTGGTAGATGACCGTGAGGATCGACGGCGTCGGCAGGTCGATCGACCCGGTGAAAGACTGCCCATCGGGCGTGATCGTCGGCGCGAACGCCGCCGGCACGGTCGTGGTGGCATCCAGCGTCGTCACCTGCTGGTTCCGCCCGTCAGCGTCCCACGTGCTCAGAGTCGACGTGAAGGAGCTTGGCAGGTAGCTGAGCCCGGCGGGCAGCGCATCCGCGATGCTGAACCCCGTGCCGTCGCTTCCGGCGGGAAGCTCCACGGTCAGCGTATAGCTCAGCGGCACCCCGATGACCGCGCTGTCGAGACCGAGGAACACCTCCTCGCCCGTTCCATCGGGACCAACATCGACGAAGCTGTTGAGGTCGCCCGGTGAGACGGCCTTGTCGAACGACTCCGAGCCGATGTTCTCGAACTCGTCACCGCCGTTGCGCACCACGATGCTCAGCGAATTCGATTGACCGCCGACCTCCCAGGTGATGTCCTGCTCGCCGCTGCTGACCACGTCGTCGACGGTGAACTCGAGTTCGATGTAACCCTGATTGACGTTCGCCGGCCAGGGGTTGGCGAAAGTGATGTCGATGCCGTTCGTGTTCGGCACGATACCGGTGACCGCGGTATTGCCCGAGGGCACAGCGCCCACCGTCACCGTGGTGCCCATCTCAATGGTGTGCGAGGTTCCCGTGAGATCATCTGGGGCATCCCGCTTCTGGTACTGGATCCGAAGCTTCAGCGTGGTTCCCTCGTCAATGATCTCCCCCGGCAGCACGGGACTGCCGTCTGCCTTGACGACGAGGGTCGTCAGGGCGTCCGCGGGGAGGGCGACCGCCGCAGTCACGGAACCGAGAACGACACCGCTGATGCTGATCGCCAACGCAGCGACCGAAGCAAGGATTCTTTTTGTGGTGCGGCGCGCTCCATGGCGACCCCTCGATGGCTGAGCCACGTTTCCCCCAACTTTCTCTCTCGCACCCCTCGAGGGTCGCGATAGAAACGTTCCAAGCGACTCGGAGTAAACCCGCAGAAGAGAGCGCGTCAGTCCACTGGAAACTTTCCCTAGATGGTAGTCGCGTAATCGATCGATCACAATTCTCAACGAGGTGCGCCACCGAAGCTCACGGGTACGGCGTGAAGTCCAGCTCTTCGAATTCGGCGACTTCGCTCATCCACCGAGTCACCACGAAGTGCTCGTGGTCGGGATGGTCGTTGTAGGCCGCGTAGGCGGCCTCGTCGGCAAAGGTCATCGCGAACTGGAACCGATAGCCCGTCTTCGGGCTGACCTGCCGCGAGACCGTGAAGTCCTGCACTCCAGGGATTGCCGCGAGAACAGCCGGACCGCTGCTAAGAAAGTCGCGCTCCTCCGGGGAGTCAGGAGCGTGGATGAGGGTGAACGCAACGGTGTGACGAATCATGGTTCCATTCTCGCGACTCCTGATCGAACCCGCGATGGACATCCACTGGTATTACAATCGGTGCACGCGCCTCGTGCCTGTGCGCAACCGCAACAAAGGAGTTGCCCCATGGACATCAGCTACCTCGCCGTCGGCCTCGCCGCACTCGCCGCCTTCTTCCTCGGCTTCCTCTGGTACACGATCGTGTTCGCGAAGCCGTGGCAGAGACTCATCGGCATGGGCGAGAAAGGCGCTGGCGCGGACAGCACCGCCGAAACACCCAACCTCGGTCGCCTGCTCGCCGGTTCCCTCATTCTCGAGATCGTCATGGCCTTCATCCTCGCCTGGCACCTCGGCTCGGGTGCGGGCTGGATGCACGGACTGCTCATCGGAGCGCTCCTCGGCGTGATCGTCGCTTTCGCCTTCGGGGTCAACTACCTCTTCGAGGGCAAGCCGCTGCGCCTCTGGTTCATCAACGGCGGATACAACATCGTCGTTTTCGCCGCCATGGGCGCGATCATCGGAGCGTTCTGACTCGTTCAGCTATCACCGGTAGAATCCCCCTACCGCCTGCCCAGCCGAACGAGTGGAGCCCTCCCTGCTAGACCTCGCCCTGATTCCCTGGCTCGACCCCGAGAACCTCATCAACGGCTTCGGTGCCTTCGCCCTCATCGGCGTGTGCGCGATCGTCTTCGCCGAGACCGGCCTGCTCGTCGGGTTTCTGCTGCCCGGCGACACCCTCCTCGTCATCACGGGGCTCCTGACCTTCGCGGGCGTCATCGAGATCGACATCTGGTGGGTGTGTCTCGCGATCGGATTCGCCGCGTTCCTCGGTGGGGAGGTCGGCTATCTCATCGGCCACAAGTTCGGGCCATCGGTCTTCGAACGAAAAGAGTCAGGCCTCTTCAGCCGCAAGAACGTCGAGCGCACGAATGCCTTCTTCGCTCGCTTCGGTGGAATCTCCGTCATTCTCGCCCGCTTCGTCCCGATCCTGCGCACCTTCGTTCCCGTCGCTGCGGGCGTGGGACACATGAACTACAAGAAGTACTCGCTCTACAACTTCATCGGTGCCGTCATCTGGGGTATCGGCCTCACCTACTTCGGCTACCTGCTCGGCTACATCCCCCCCATCGCCGACTTCGTGCGCGAGTACATCGACGTGATCCTGCTCGGGGCCGTGACCATCACGCTCATCCCCACCGTGATCCACTACTGGCAGTCGGCGCGCAAGGCGAAGAAGGCTCTCGCCGAGGGCGTCGAGCCGCTCACGGACGACGATGTCGTCATCGACGCAGCCTACTTCGATCAGGATCGCAGCAACGACCCCCAGCAATAGACCCGTGCCATAATCTCTCCATGACGCGATGGGGTTCGGCTCGCACGGTCGGCATGCTCACCCTGGGCGCTCTCACGATTGGCGCTCTCGCAGGCTGCGTCGGCGGCGGGAGCGAGCATCCGGTCGCCACGTTTCAGGTCGCGGGCGATGAGACCTACAGAATCGAGCTGATCACCCCCGAGCTCGAAGCGCACGCACGAGGCCTTCTCGCCGGGGAGTCGCTCGCCGCCATCCCGCTCGGCACCGTCGTGCGGAACGATCCCGGTGTGAACGCCCCCTGGTCGTGGCACATCGACCCCGCCACTCTCGAGTTCGCCTTCGTGACGATCGAGGTGTGCGACGGCATCCCCTCCTACGTCGAGGACGGCATCGTCACGAGCCCCGACTTCTGCCCGTGGTCGGCGAAGGTCATCGAGGTCACGCCCGCCGGCTGACCCAGATGGCCGACGCCGCGTCGGCACCGAGGTCGAGTATGCGCTCCGCGATGCGCACTTCGAGCGCCCCGCCGAACGGCTTGGGTCCGACGACCTCGACCGCAGCATCCAGCACGACCCCGTGCTCGACCAGGTAGCGCAGCAGCTCGGGGTCGCGGTCGCTGATGCGAACGATGGCACCGCGATGCCCGGGCTCGGCATCGGCGAGCACGACAGCATCCGGAATCAGGATGCGCCCGTCTGCCGACGGGATCGGGTCGCCGTGCGGGTCGCGCACCGGCTGTCCCAGCTGCTCGGCGATGCGGCCCAGCAAGCGGTCGCTGAGGGCGTGCTCGAGCACCTCGGCCTCGTCGTGCACCTCATCCCAGGTGTAGCCGAACGATTCGACTAGCCAGGTCTCGATGAGACGGTGGCGGCGCACCATCGTGAGCGCCAGCGCGCGCCCCGCATCGGTGAGCGTGATCGCGCCGTAGGGAACGTGGCTGACGAGACCGGATGCCGAGAGCTTCTTCACCATCTCGGTCACGCTCGAGGCGGCGAGTCCGAGCCGCGTCGCGAGCACCGAGGGAGTGATCGGATCGGACTGCCACTCGGTGTGGTGGTAGATGGTCTTGACGTAGTCCTCGATGACGGTGTTCGTCTGTGCGGCACTGTTCATGCGGTGACCTCCCGCCGGGCGCGCACGGCGTTCACGACAACCCCGCCGCGCGGACCGAACAGATACGCCAGAACGAACGCCGCCCCCTGCGCGAGCACGACGCAGCCGCCCGTCGAGGCGTCGAAGTAGTAGCTCGCGTAGAGCCCGACGATCGAGGCGGCCGCGGTGATGAGCACGGCGAGCCACAGCATCCGATCGAATCGCTTCGTCAGCAGGTAGGCGGTCGCGCCGGGTGTGATGAGCATGGCGACAACGAGAATAATGCCGACCGCTTGAAGTGCCACGACCACGGTGAGTGCGAGCAGGCCGAGCAGCAGCACGCTGAGCCACTTCGTGTTGATGCCGATCGCATCCGCGTGACCACGGTCGAAGGCGTAGAGGGTGAGATCCCGGCGCTTGAACAGCAGCAGCGCGACGGCAATCGCTCCGATGACGACGACCTGCAGGATGTCGCTGTCACTCACCCCGAGCACGTTGCCGAACAGGATGTGGCCGAGGTCGGTCTGGCTCGGCGTCTTCGAGATGATGACGAGACCGAGCGCGAAGAGCGACGTGAAGACGACGCCTATCGCGGCATCCGCCTTGATCTTCGTGGTTGCTCGCACGCCGCCGATGAGGGCGACCGCGCCCGCGCCGAAGATGAAGGCTCCGATCGCGAAGGGCCAGCCGAGAATGTAGCTCACGGCGACACCCGGCAGCACGGCGTGCGAGACGGCGTCGCCCATGAGCGACCACCCGATCTGCACGAGCCAGCAGCTCAGGATGGCGCAGGTGATCGCGGCGACGAGCGTCACGAGCATCGCCCGCGACATGAAGGCGAACTGCAGCGGTTCGAGCAGCCACTCGATCATGCGCTCGCCTCCAGTCCGAACACGCGCGTGAGCATCGCGGGGTCGAGCGCCTCGGCGGTCGGCCCGTGAAAGAGCACACGGTTGCGCAGCAGCACGACCTCGTCGGCCAGCTCGGGAACCCCCGCGAGGTCGTGCGTGGAGATCAGGATGCCGCAGCCGGAGTCCCTGAGCTCGTGCAGCAGCGCGATGATCGACGCCTCGGAGGCCTTGTCCACCCCCGCGAAGGGCTCGTCGAGGAGGAGGAGCCTCGCCTGCTGGGCGATGGATCGCGCGAGAAAGACGCGCTTGCGCTGCCCGCCGCTGAGCTCGCCGATCTGGCGCTCTTCGAGATCGGCGAGACCCACTCGGCGCAGCGCATCGACGACGGCCTCGCGGTCGATCGCACGCGGTCTGCGAGTGGGGCCGAGCATGCCGAACCGACCCGTCATGACGACCTGACGAACCGAGATCGGAAAGTCCCAGTCGATCGACTCCTGCTGCGGCAGGTAGGCGACCAGCCCGGCCCTGCGGGCGGCGAGCGACGACTGCCCGAACACCCCGATCTCGCCGGAAGCCGGCCTCACTCGACCCATGATCGCGTTGAAGAGGCTCGACTTGCCCGAGCCGTTCATCCCGATCAGCGCCGTGACGCGGCCCACGCCGAGCTCGATGTCGACATCGGCGAGGGCGTGCACCGGGCCGTAGCGCACGGAAAGATCGCGAACGCTCAATGCGAAGTCGGCGCGCGCCGCGCCGGTCGTCATCGCGCCAACCCCTCGGCGATGAGTTCGACGTCGTAGCGCAAGAGATCGAGGTAGGTGGGAACCGGGCCGTCGGGTTCGCTCAACGAGTCGACGAAGAGGTTGCCCGCGAAGGCGGCGCCGGACTCCCGCGCGACCTGCTGCTGCGAGGAGTCGTTCACCGTGGTCTCGCAGAACACCGCAGGCACCTGCCGATCGCGCACGAGAGTGATCGCGTCACGAATCTGCTGCGGTGTGCCCTGGGTGTCGCTGTTCACGGGCCAGAGGTACGCCTCCTCCAGCCCGAGGTCGCGCGCCAGGTAGCTGAACGCACCCTCGCAGGTGACGAGCACGCGACGGTCGGCGGGCACGCGCTCGATCCTCACGGCGAACCCCTCGGCGAGCAGCCGCAGCTGCGTCTTGTACGCCGCGCCGTTCGCCGCGAACTCGGCCGCCGCATCCGGAACCAGCGTGCTCAGCGCCGCGACGATGTTGTCGACGTAGACCTGACCGGCGACGGGCGACATCCACGCGTGCGGGTTGGGCAGCCCCTCGTAGTCCCCCGTGCGGATGTTGATCGGCTCGATGCCCTCGGTCAGCACCGCGTGCGGAACCTCGAGTCCGGCGACGAAGCCCTCGAACCAGCGCTCGAGCCCTAAGCCGTTGTCGACGATCAGATCGGCGGATGCCGCGCCCACCAGATCGCTCGGGGTCGGCTCGTAACCGTGGATCTCGGCTCCGACGCGCGTGATCGACTCGACGCGAACGTGCTCGCCGCCCACGCTACGCACCATGTCGGCGATGACGGTGAAGGTCGTGAGCACGAGGGGGCGGTCGTCTGGCTCGGCCGGGTCTACCGCGCTGGCACAGCCTGCGAGCAGGGCCGCGCTGGTGATCGCCGCCGCGAGTGCGAGCGCAATCTTTCGGGTTGCAGGCACTCGTGTTTTCGGCATGCCGAAACTCTAGCAGAGGATGTTCTCTGGCTCCGGTGGTTTCGAGACGCGCGCACTTCGCTTTGGGCGACGGTCATTTCTGACCGTCGCTGGCGGTGCCAGCGCAGACGGCCGTCTCGGCCGTCTGACTTCGCGAGCTCCTCAACCACCTAGTCCACCCTTGTTGGTTGAGCGCGCTGGAGCTTGGAGCGAAGGCGATTTCTCGCCTTCGCCGCGACGCCAGCGCCGACGCCCCTCCCGGGCGTCGGGTCATGAAATCAGCACACGGATCTTACGGATGCACGTGATGCTCGTGCCCCGCGTGCTCGGCGGGTTCGAGCTGGAACGTCGAGTGCTCCACATCGAAGTGCTCGGCGAGGCACTCCCCCAGCTGATCGAGCAGCGCGCCGGTGCGCGCCTCGGCGAAAACGTGCGGGTCGACGACGACGTGCGCCGAGAACACCTGCTGGCCGGTCGTGATTGACCACACGTGCACGTCGTGCACGTCGACGACACCCTCGTTTCCGAGAATGTGGTCGCGGATCTCGGCGACGCTCGTCTCGACCGGCACCGTCTGGAACAGCACGCGCACCGAATCCTTGAGCAGCAGGAATGCACGCGGAGCGATGAGCGCTGCAATCGCGATCGACGCGATCGCGTCGGCCTGCTGAAAGCCCGTGAGCAGAATCACCGCACCTGCCGCGATCGCCGCCACCGAGCCGAGCATGTCGCCGAGCACCTCGAGGTAGGCGCCGCGCATGTTGATCGAGCTGCCGCGCGCGGGCCGCAGGATGAGCGCCGCCGCGACATTCGCGAGCAGGCCAATGCCCGCGAAGAGAAGCATCGGCAGCCCCGGAACCTCCACCTCGCCCGGGTTCAGCAGGCGCGCGACCGCGGTGACCGCCACGACCACCGCGACGACGAACAGGACGGTCCCGTTGATCAGCGCACCAACACCCGGACCGCTGATACCCGAACGTCGCACGCTCATTCGCCGGCTTCGCGGCCAGAACGGTGGCCGCGAGCGCGATGGTGAGCCCGAAGACATCCGAGAACATGTGCCCGGCGTCGGCGAACAGGGCGAGCGAACCCGTCAGGATCGCGCCGATCAGCTGCACCGCGACGATGCTCGCCGTGATGCCAAGAGCCCACAGCAGTCGCGTGCGGTTGGTTGCACCACGGGTCAGGCCGTGGTCGTGCGAGTGGGCCATGATCCTAGGTTAGGCGTTCCCGAACCACCGGCAGCAGCGCCGCGAAGGCGCGCGAGCGGTGGCTGATCGCGTTCTTCTCGTCGGGGGTGAGCTCGGCGGATGCCACCGTGCGGCCCTCCGGACGGAACACCGGGTCGTAGCCGAACCCATGCGTCCCCGTCGGCTCGGTGAGAAGCTCGCCCGGCCACACCCCGAGCTCGACATGCTCGAACCCAGTGGTCGGGTCGACGAACGCGGCCGCGCAGCAGAACTCGGCCCCGCGGTCGGCGACCCCGCGCATCCGTTCGAGCAGCAGCGTGTAGTTGTCGCGGTCGTCGCGGGTTCCCGCGTAGCGCGCCGAGTGGATGCCCGGTGCACCGCCCAGCGCCGCGACACGGATGCCCGAGTCATCCGCCAGAGACGGCAACCCGGTGTGCGCGGCGGCAGCCCGTGCCTTGATGAGAGCGTTCTGCTCGAACGTCTCCCCGTCTTCGACCGGCTCAGGACCGTCGTAGCCGACAAGGTCGAAGCCATCGAGCGCGGGGCCGAGGATGCGGCGCAGCTCCTCGACCTTGTGGGCGTTGTGGGTGGCGAGAACGAGTTTCACGGGACCAGCCTTCACGGGATCGACCTAGGCGAGGGCCGCGCGCTGCAGCTCGGTGAGCGTCGCCGCGCCGCCGACCGCGAGGTCGAGCAGGCTGTTCAGCTCGGCGCGGTCGAAGGGGGCGCTCTCGGCGGTTCCCTGCACCTCGACGAAGAGCCCGCGCCCGGTGACGACGACGTTCATGTCGGTCTCGGCGCGCACGTCCTCGGTGTAGGCGAGGTCGAGCATAGGAGCGCCGTCGATGATGCCGACGCTCACTGCGGCGACGCTGTCGAAGAGCGGCGTCGCGCTCTTGCCGACGAAACCCTTGCCCCGCGCCCACTCGATCGCGTCGGCGAGCGCCACGTAGGCACCCGTGATCGCCGCCGTGCGGGTGCCGCCATCCGCCTGCAGCACATCGCAGTCAATGACGATCGTGTTCTCTCCGAGCGACTTCGTGTCGATGATGGCGCGCAGGCTGCGACCGACCAGGCGCGAGATCTCGTGAGTGCGCCCACCGACGCGACCCTTGACCGACTCGCGATCCATGCGCTCGTTCGTGGAGCGTGGCAGCATGGCGTACTCCGCCGTCACCCAGCCCCTGCCCTTGCCCGTGAGCCAGCGCGGCACGCCGGGTGTGAAGGATGCCGTGCACAGCACCTTCGTGCGGCCGAAGGAGATGAGCGCGCTGCCCTCGGCCTGCTCGCTCCAGCCGCGCTCGATCGTGATGGGGCGAAGCTCGTCGACGGCACGGCCGTCTGCTCTCGTGGCGGCCATGTGGCTCACTCCTCAGTCTGTGCGGGCGTGGTCGTGATGGTGGTGGTGCTTGCGGTCTCGGGATTCGGCGTGGTGGTCACGAGTTCGACGGTCGAGACCTCGGGACCGAGGAAGCGCCGCGCGAGAACGAGGAACTCGTCCTCGCTGTCGCCCGTGGCCTCGAACTGGTAGCTCGGCGGCGTGGGTGCTGTGCGCTGCAACTCGTGCTCGACCAGGGTGCGGAACACATCCTTCGCGGTTTCTTCGGCGCTCGAGACGAGTGCGACATCCGGACCCATGACGAACTGGATCGCCGCCGACATGAGCGGGTAGTGAGTGCACCCGAGCACTAGGGTGTCGACGCCGGCGTGCTTCAGCGGCGCGAGGTACTCCTCGGCGACACGGAAGACCTCGGGGCTCATCGTCACCCCCGACTCGACGAACTCGACGAACAAGGGGCAGGCGCGGGTGACGAGCTCGATGTCGGCAGCGGCGGCGAAGGCATCCTCGTAGGCTCGCGAGCGGATCGTGCCCTGAGTGCCGATCACGCCGACCCTGCGGTTGCGGGTCTGGCGCACCGCGGCACGCGTCGCGGGCTGGATCACCTCGAGCACGGGGATGCCGAGCCCGTCCGCGTAGCGCTCACGAGCATCCCGAAGCATCGCCGCACTCGCCGTGTTGCACGCGATGACGAGGGCCTTCACACCGCGCGCGACGAGGTCGTCCATGACGTCGAGGGCGTAGCCACGCACCTCGGCGATCGGCTTCGGGCCGTAGGGCGAGTGGGCGGTGTCGCCCACGTAGAGAATCGACTCGTTGGGAAGCTGGTCGATGACGGCGCGGGCGACAGTGAGGCCACCGACACCGGAGTCGAAGATTCCAATCGGCGCATCCGTCACGCTCCGATCTTACAGATGGTGGGTAGGCTCGAACGGTGACGAGCGCCCTACTGACCGACCGCTACGAGCTGACGATGGTCGACGCGGCCCTGCAATCGGGCACCGCCCATCGACGCAGCATCTTCGAGCTCTTCGCCCGCCGGCTGCCCGCCGGGCGCCGCTACGGAATCGTCGCCGGCACCGGGCGCTTTCTCGACGAGCTCACCCGGTTCAGGTTCACGGATGCCGAGCTCACCTGGTTGCGCGAGAACTCGGTCGTTCGCGCGGCCACCCTCGACTGGCTCGCGAACTATCGCTTCGGCGGCGACGTGTGGGGCTACCGCGAGGGCGAGGTCTACTTTCCGGGCTCGCCGCTGCTCGTCGTCGAGGGAACCTTCGCCGAGGCCGTCGTGCTCGAGACACTCGCCCTGAGCGTCTACAACTACGACTCGGCCGTGGCGAGCGCCGCCGCCCGCATGGTCTCGGCCGCGGGCGAGCGCCCCATCGCCGAGATGGGCTCGCGCCGCACCTCCGAGCACTCGGCCGTCGCTGCGGCCCGCGCCGCCTACATCGCGGGCTTCACCGCCACGAGCAACCTCGAGGCCGGGCGCACCTGGGGCGTGCCCACCATGGGAACCGCCGCCCACTCGTTCACCCTCCTGCACGACAGCGAGGAGGACGCCTTCCGCGCCCAGGTGGCCGCGTTCGGCCCCGGCACCACCCTCCTCGTCGACACCTACGACATGATGGCGGCCGTCGACCTCGCGGTGCGCGTGGCCGGACCGTCACTCGGCGCGGTGCGCATCGACAGCGGCGACCTGCCCGTCGTCGTCGCCGAGGTGCGGGCGCGGCTCGACTCGCTCGGCGCAACAGGGACTCGCATCACCGTCACCAACGACCTCGACGAGTACGCGATCGCCGCGCTGCGTGCAGCGCCGGTCGACTCGTTCGGCGTCGGAACCTCGGTCGTCACCGGATCTGGTGCACCGGCATCCGGAATGGTCTACAAGCTCGTCGCCCGCCAGGGCGACGACGGCGAGTGGGTGGATGTCGCGAAGGCGTCATCGGGCAAGGCCTCGGTCGGCGGGCGCAAGTGGGCCACGCGGGTGCTCGGCCGCGACGGCCGCGCCGTTCGCGAGCTCATCACCGTCTCCGACGACGGGCCAGTCGACAACCCGGGACGCGAACTGCTCGTACCGCTCGTCACCGCGGGGGTTCCGGATGCTTTTTACCTGGGGTCGGCCGGAACCGCCTCCGCCCGCGAGCACCGCGCCGCTGCCGTCGCCGAACTCCCCCTCGACGCGCTGCGTCTCGGCCGCGGCGAGCCGGTCATCCCCACCGTCTTCGCGTAGCACGCTGGCTCGGGCACACCCCGATGCCGCCGAACTACGCCAATTTGCTGCACTACGACCTGGCAGCAGCAATATGACGTAGTTCGGTGCGCCGCGAGCGCCATCCTTGAGCCGCCAGCCTGCGCGCGATGCGACCGGCAAACGGGTTGGGGTCGACAAAGACGTCGTCCGCCGAGGCACGCATCCCAAACCAGTCGCCATCCGCGTACTTCTCGATCCGCGTGATGTCGCTGCGAAACTTGGCTCGGGATGTGCGATGACCATCACCCTCGTACTCGATGAGCACGCGATAGTCCGGCCAACACAGATCTGCCATCGCTATCGCGGCACCGGAGCGGTCGCATACCGTGAGGTTGAGGCGCGGCTCCGGGATGCCAGCGCGCACGAGCATGAGCCGCAACAACGATTCGGGACGAGACAAAGAGCCGACTCGAACCAGCGACAGTGCTCGCTGCAACGCGCGCACCCCTCGGCGACCGGTATGAGCGGCTATCGTTGCCGCGAGCTCGTCGAGCGTGACCATAGGCCCCACGGCGAGAACATCGGGCCCACGCGAGGTGACGATCGCATCACCCGCAGCGACAAGATCGTCGAGATCGAGAGTCGTCGCCAGCTGTGTCCAGAGGAGCGCAGGCGACACGATTGGAAAGACGTCGAGGCTTCCGGTGTCGTCGTCTCGGAGAATCAGCTCTGTCGACCGCCATATGTCAGCCGCGATCTGATGGCCGGTGACACCGACTCCACTCGGCTTACGTGACGGATGACGCGCCGAGACGTGCACAGTGCTCCGATCCACGTAGTCGGGTAGCGGCACGCCGAGTAGTGACGCAGCGGTCCAGTGGCTGAAAACAAAGCCCGCTCCCATTCGCTCCCGGTAGGAACGACAGCGCCAGAGGACATCGTTCGCCAGATCGCGGTGGATGCGCACTCCGTGAAAGGGCCGCACGAGATCGCGCGACCGCAGCCGCGAATCGGTGAGTCCCGCTCTCAGTGCATTCCGACGCGAGAACGGGGCCTGCACAAACTCAGGCGGTAGCGGAACTCGCTGACTCACCGTCTCAGATTGCCGCCAAACCAGCATCCGCGTGGATTTTTGTCCCCACGGCCGACCAGCTCACCCCTCGAACTACGTCACGTTGCTGTTCGGCGCATACGGAACAGCAATTTGGCGTCGTTCGGCGGCGGGCCTGGCGACGAACGTAGGCCCTACTCCTTCATCTTCTCGTAGATCTCTTTGCAGGTGGGGCAGACGGGAAACTTCTCGGGGTCGCGCCCCGGCGTCCACAGCTTGCCGCAGAGGGCGCGCACGGGCTTGCCGGTGAGCGCCGACTCCAGGATCTTGTTCTTCGGAACGTAGTGGCTGAACCGCTCGTGGTCGCCCTCCTCGAGCTGCTCCTGATTCAGCAGCTCTTCGAGTTCGCGGTCGAGCGTGTCGACACCGCCACCGGTCTGATCTGGCTCGAGAGTGCTCATGCGCACAAGCCTAAACGCTGGGCGACGGATGCCGCAGTGCCCCTCAGGCGGGTGCGTCCACCCGTCGCGAGCTTCGCCGGCTGGCCGAGCAGTCAGTACCGCATCGTGAAGGCGAGCAGCTCGGGCCGACGCCGGTCGAACACGACCCCACCGAGCCACAGGCCGAGGGCGAGCACGACGACACCCGTGGCGCCGCCGACGACCGCGGTGAGAGCGTGGGATACCCCGCCGTCGAAAATCGCGTCCCAGCCCATGAGCAGAGTCGGGATGCAGACGATCAGCGTGAGCAGGAACGATCCCGCCTGCGCACCGAACGCTCCCGTGTCCGCGGTCTGTGGCTGCTCGAACGCGCTGTTGCCGGGGTGCGCCGCAGGGTAGGGCGCGAGCACCGAGAAGACGCTCGAGACGCCGAGTGCGGCCAGCAGTGCGGCGGTGCCAACGCCGACGATCGTCCACACGGCGTCCAGGTCGCCGAACAGCCACGCGGTGATCGGCGCTCCGATGGCGATGAGGGGAATGCCGATGAGGAATGGCGGCAGGATGCGCCCGAGCCGGTCGTTGATCCCGCGCGTGTGCGCGGCCACGTGCAGCCACAGGGCACTGTGGTCGTAGGCGAGGTCGTTGTGCAGGGTTCCCCAGCCGAGGAAGAGGCACATGACGGGCACCACCAGCAGCATGAGGTAGTTGAAAGGTGCACCCGCGAGCAGCAGCGCGCCGACGACGAGCAGCGGGATGACCGGAACGACGACGATCGACGTGCGGTAGCGCGGGTCGCGTCCCCAGTAGCTGATGCTGCGTGCCGCGATCACACCACCGGCCGTCTTCGGCGTCACCTCGAACCACCCGAGGTGCACGCGGTGACGCTCGGTCCGCTCGCGCACGGGCGTCAGCAGCAGCACGCCCACGAGGGCACGCCACGCCACCGCGAGAACGACGAGGTAGGCCGCCGCCAGGGCAAGGGAGCCGAACGCCGCGCCCGTGTTGCCGAGCGCGGCATCCGCTGGCGCCGCCCACGCCGCGGCGAGCGGGGTGCGGGCGAGCACGTCGGCGAACTGGTCGGGCGCTTTCAGGGTCGTCGACCAGTCGCTGAAGGCGAGCAGCACGGCGACGGGGGCGAGCAGGGTGAGGGATGCGAAGGCGACGAGACCCACGACATCCCGAACCTGGCGACCACTCAGCAGGATCGCGGAGAGCGAGGTGGCGACGCGAATCATGAGCAACCCGGTGGCGACGATGAGCGGCACGCTGACGATCGCGAACCCGAGGGCCGCGGGGTGCGCACCCCAGACGATGGCCTGCGCGACGGCGAGCACGGTGAGCGCGACGGCCGGCACGCTGACGACGGATGCCGCCAGCAGCCCCCACGCGAGACGCCCCGCTCCGAGGCCGAAGGGGGCGAACTGACGGGGGTCGAAGCGGTCATCCGCGCCGAGAACGAGAGGGACGACGAAGCACAGCACGGTGACCGCTGCGCCGAGGAGCACGGCGGTTGTCGCGTGTGTGCGCGGTTCGGTGAGCGCGTCAGCGGTCGCGCCGGTGGCGGCGATGGTCGAGAGCAGCCAGACGGCGGCGACGGTGAGCGCACCGATCGCGAGCGCGGAGAGGGCGAGCCCGAGCAGCTGGGTCGGGCGCCGCCGGTGCGCGTTGCTCGCCGCAGCGAGCCTCAGCCGGAGAAACTGTGCAACCACTCCATGTCCTCCGCCACCTCGTCATCGCGCACGAGGGCGATGAACCGGTCTTCCAGGCTTTCGTCGCCGCGCACCTCGTCGACCGTGCCCGCCGCGATGACGCGCCCGCCGACGATGACAGCGACCTCGTCGCACAGGTCCTGGATGAGGCCGAGGCTGTGGCTCGAGAGCACGACCGCCCCGCCCGCCGCCGCGAACTCGCGCAGCAGCTTCACGACGACAGCGACCGACACGGGGTCGACGGCCTCGAAGGGCTCGTCGAGCACGAGCACCTTCGGCGAGTGGATGACGGCGATCGCGAGAGCGAGCTTCTTCATCATTCCCGACGAGTAGTCGTCGACGAGGCGAGCCAGGGCATCCGTGATGCCGAGCGCGCTCGCGAGCTGTGTCGTTCGCTCGCGCACGGTGGCGGCGTCGAGACCGCGCAGCACGCCCGCATAGTGCAGCAGCTGCGCCCCCGTGAGCCGGTCGAAGGCGCGCATGCGGTCGGGAACGATTCCGAGGTGCTTCTTGGCCGCCTCGGGGTTCTGCCACATGTCCTCGCCCGCGATGAGCACGGCGCCGGCGTCGGGTCGCAGCATGCCTGTGACCATGGACAGGGTCGTCGTCTTGCCCGCCCCGTTGGGGCCGACGATGCCGACGATGGTGCCGCTGCGGATGTCGAAGCTCACGTTCTCGGCGGCGATGACATCGTCGAAGTGCTTGGTGAGCCCGCGGATGCTGACCATCGCGTCTGTGTCGAGGTCGTCGGGCACGTCGGCGATCGGGTAGGAGACGGCGGGGGTGTTCTCAGCCGGCTCGGTGTCGAGTTCGGCGAAGAGTTCGCCCGCGACGTCGCCGTCGGTCGCCGCGTCCCTATCGACATCGACATCGACATCGACATCATCGTCGAGGTCGGGGCTGACGGGGAGTTCGAGGTCGGGAACGGGCGACGGACCTGTGTCCACGCCCAGTTCTGCGGATTCGAGGGGCTCGACGGATTCGGCGGCTGCCTCGGGCTGCCCGGCCTCGGCCGAATCGTCCTCAGACTCGGATTCGAGCGGGGTCTGCAGTCGCTCGATCGCGGCGTCGAACCGCGAGAGGATGCTGTCGATCGAAGCCGTGGAGCCCCCGTCATCGACGGTTGCGTCGGTGCGAGCGTCCGGTTCCACGTGTTCCACCGTATCAATTGGGGGATTGGTCATGAACCGCGGCAGCGACGGCTCGAAGAAGAAGTCTAACTTGCTTGTGGTTGCCGCCTCACGCGCTCGTGCTTCTCCTCCACATTCTGCCCAGCTCCGTGTTTTGCACACCGGGCTAGGGCCGCGTCGTACGCCCGTTCTACGGTGCAGCCATGCTCCACCTCATCAACCTTGAGCCCGAACCGGCCTACACGGTGCCGTTCGTTGTCGACCGCTCTGACGCGCCTCGCTTTCGGCTGACTAACATCGGCACCGAGGCAGCGCGCGCAATCACGCTGACGCTGCTAGGTCCGGGTGTCATGCTCGCCAATGCCCCAAATCACCTGGCGCCGGGCGAGACTCTGGAGTTCACCGTGCGCGGTGAAAACTTGGCTCAAAGCACCGTGGCTATCGTGCGGTGGTTCCGCGCGGACGAAAGCGAGTACCTCTGGCGAGTCAGCTTCTAGCTGACACCACTCTTGCGCTCCCTGATCAGATCCGCGGCTGTGACCTGATGAGACCGCACTGGCAGGTTTTGTAGTCCGATCCCGCTGACAAGCTCTGCGGGATCGACCTCGAGAACACCTGCAACGCGAACGATCGTCGTGAGACTCGGGTTCGCCTGACCACGCTCGATCTTTCCCCAGTTGGTCCAGTGCATCTCGGCCAGATGAGCCATGTCCTCTTGG
Organism: Cryobacterium sp.; assembly: GCA_019638935.1. GTDB lineage: Bacteria > Actinomycetota > Actinomycetes > Actinomycetales > Microbacteriaceae > Terrimesophilobacter. The sequence goes on along the minus strand of JAHBSW010000006.1, from coordinate 50,033 downwards.
CTGAGACCCCTCTTGTTGCGGTAGAACCGCACCCGCTCGCCCAGGATGCGCGCGGCTTCGGACTGCGGTTCGGCCATCACTCATGACTACGCGCCCCAAGCGATAGTATTCACAGTGTCTGCGCCTCATGCTTATATACCTCAATGCGTGGTCGCCGTGCCGAGCCAGCCGAACGTAAGGACCTGCTCCGATGAAGAAGTCTCTCCTCGAGCAACTGCCCGGGATCGTTGCCGAGGGCAAGAGGCAGGCGGCGCAGATACTCGAGCAGCTCGAAGGTGAACAGCGCGTCTCGCTGCAGACGCGGGAGCTCGTCGTTCCACGGCGCGACCACGCCGGACTGGATCTCAGTCAGCTTCACGTTGGTGACGTCTCCGCGGCCGAAGGGCCTAACCGACTCATCTACGGTGACAATCTCCTTGCAATGGCCGCACTTCTCGCGGGTGACGAAACCAATCCGAGCATGCGCGGCAAGATCGATCTCGTCTACATCGATCCGCCGTTCGATTCGAAAGCCGACTACCGAACATCAATAAAACTCCCAGGCCTTGACATAGAACAACGCCCTACGGTTGCGGAGCAGTTCGCCTACTCGGACACGTGGGCCTCGGGCACCGCGTCCTACCTCGCGATGCTCACTCCACGATTGGTCTTGCTTCGTGAACTCTTGCGTTCCGACGGGACTGTCTATCTCCACATCGACTGGCACGTCGCCCATTACGTCAAGATGGTTCTTGACGAAGTGTTTGGTCGAGAGAACTTTCTCAACGAGATAGTTCGCGCTTACGCGGGCGGCGGCCAATCTAGTTCTTTCTATCCCAGAAAGCACGACACACTCTTCTTCTACAAGAAATCTGGTGCTCCGTACTTCGACGCTGATTCGATCCGAGTTCCCTATGAAAGCGACTATCGAGCAACGGTGTTTACGGCCGCAGGGTCACGAGCTGCCGGAAAGACATATGAACCACATCCAGATGGCAAGGTTCCTGAGGATTGGTGGGTATTCAATCGACCGTACGGATCCGAGATAACTGGCTACTCCACCCAGAAGCCAGAAGCTCTACTTGAACGAATTGGTCAGCGTCTTTGCCCTGAAGGCACTTTGCTGCAGATTTCTCGTGGTCAAAGCACGACGGCGGCGGCTGTCTCGGAACGGCTCGGCCGGCGATGGATTGCTACTGACCTAGGTAAGCCCGCAATCATGATCACGCGCAAGCGACTCATCGACCAAGACGCCAAACCATTCCTCTACCAAGAGATCGGTGACTACCAGGTCGAGCAGGCTCGGAGCGCGTTCGGGCGCAAGTTCCGGGTCGGTGACCTCGCCCAGACGATTCTCGGCATCTACGGCGCACTTCCGCTCCCGCCCGAGGAGAACGTGAACGGCTCGCTCGGCCGACTGCCCGAGGGGAACACCCTCGTGCTCGCCGACAGCCCGTCCAAACTCACCACACTCACAACGCTGCGCAAGGCGCAGTCGTATCGTGACACGAAGATGGGCGGCTTCGATCGTGTCGTCGTGCTCGGCTGGAACTTCCCCGCCGGAGTCGGGCAGCAGATCGCCGACCTCAACGACGATCGGCTCGAGGTTCGCGTCATTCCACCCGACCTCATCGACCGCCTCAAGAAGAAGGGCAAGGGCGGTCTCGCCGGATCGATCACGTTCTCGACGCTCCAATACTTGGAGGCAAGCCTCGTTGGCCTCTACCCGGGCACGGACTCGGACGAAGCGACAGTCAAGCTCGACAACTACGTGTTGCTCTCGCCTGAAGCCATCAGCCTGAAGCCCGAGGATCGCGACAAGGTTCTCGAGGTCATGAATCGTGAGCCCCTCGCGCTCATCGAGTACTGGGCGATCGACCCCGACTACGACGGAGAGCTGTTCCGGTCCACCTGGCAGGACTTCCGCGGTAACACCGCGAACGACGACGACCCCCTGCGCGTCGTGACAAGAGCGACCGTGACGGTGCCGAAGAAGCCAGGCCCACGAAAGCTCTGCATTCGCGCCGTAGACGTATTCGGGTTCGAGTCAGAAGTCGTCGTCACCCTCGACGGAGGCGCGGCGTGAGCGCGCCCGACGACATCGTCTTTCCGCTCGCCGCCGGAATATTCACGAAGATCAACGGCGACATAGGCGACATCGAGATCGGGCAGCCCAACGAGTTTCTCGAACGAGCCACACCCATCACCGCGGAACTGCTTCGCTGGTGGTTTCAGGACGACTACCGCGAAACACGGCCGGCCAACTTCCACCCCGGGCAGCGCGACGCCATCCTCAACATCATCTACGCCCACGAGATCCTCGGCTCAACCTCGCTCGAAGACCTCTACCGGAAAGTGGCGCCGGAGGCCCTGCTCAGCAACGGAGTGCTGGGCGAGGTCACGGCCCAGCGACACCAGCACCCCAAGTACGCCGCAAAGATGGCGACCGGCACCGGCAAGACCTGGGTACTCAACGCGCTGCTCATCTGGCAGCACCTCAACAACCGGGCCAACCCTGCCGACGAACGATTCAGCAGCAACTTCCTGATCGTCGCCCCCGGCCTCATCGTCTACGACCGACTGCTCGACTCTTTCCAAGGCAAGATCGTCGACGGCCACCGTGACTTTGCCACCAGCGACATCTACTCTCAGCGGCAGCTCTTCGTGCCGCCCACCTACGAGAAGTCACTCTTCGCGTTTCTCCAATCCTCGGTCGTGACGAAGAAAGAAATCGGCACCAAGGTCACCGGAGGTGGGATGGTCGCCATCACCAATTGGCATCTTCTCACCGGGGCCGAAGACCCTGACTTCGTCGACGAAGAGGACGACATCGACACACCAGGCACAGACATCGACCCTGAGCAGGCGATCAAGAGCTTCTTCCCGCTCACCCCGGGCACGGCATCCGGAAACTCGCTCGACGTGCTCGACCGGCGCTACCTGCGCGGCGGACCTCTTCGGTCACTCATCGACCTGCCCGACCTCGTGGTCTTCAACGACGAGGCCCACCACATCCACAGCCTCAAGAAGGGCGAGGAGCAGACCGAGGTCGAGTGGCAGAAGAGCCTGAGCGCGATAGCGGAGCCCAAGGGCCGCCAGTTCGTGCAGTTCGACTTCTCAGCGACCCCCTACAACGAAATGGGAACCGGGGCGAAGAAGGGGAAGAAGTTCTTCCCCCACATCGTCGTCGACTTTCCCCTCTTCGCCGCGATGCAACAGGGACTCGTCAAGGCGCTCACACTGGACAAGCGCAAAGAGATCGCCTCGCTACCCCTCGACTTCAGTGTCGACCGCGACGAGAACAACATCATCATCGGCCTATCCACCGGGCAGCGCACCATGATTCGCGCGGGACTCAAAAAACTGCAGATGCTCGAGCAGAGCTTCGAGAAGACCGACCCGAACAAGCACCCCAAGCTGCTGATCATGACGGAGGACACCAAGGTGTCGCCCTACGTCGTCGACTTTCTCATCGAATGCGGTCTCGCTGCAGACGACGTGCTGCAGGTCGACAGCGGACAGAAAGCGGAGCTCGGGCCGAAGCAGTGGGAGCCCGTTCGGGAGAAACTCTTCGATGTTGACCGTCACGCATCCCCCAAGGTCATCGTCAGTGTGCTCATGCTTCGCGAAGGCTTCGACGTCAACAACATCTGCGTCATCGTGCCGTTGCGATCCAGCAAATCGAGCATCCTGGTTGAGCAGACCATCGGACGAGGGTTGCGCCTCATGTGGCGCGGTGACGAGGCCATCGACGACCTCAAGCGCGAAACTCGCGAGCTTATCCGCGCCCGCAAGGAGCCGAGTAGCTACTTCGATGTGCTCTTCATCGTCGAACACCCCGCCTTTGAGGCCGCGTATAAAGAGCTTCTCGACGGCGGACTCGTTGGCTTCCTTGACAGAGACGACGACACGACATCGGCTACGGGCGACATCGAGGTGGTGTCACTGCGTGAGGGCTGGCCAGAGTTCGACTTCGAGGTACCGCTCATCCTCCGCGACGCTGAGGAGGAGCTCAAGAGTCCCAGCATCGACCCGCTCACCCTGCCGGTCAGCAAATTCCCTCTCGCTGACCTGCTGCCCCTCATCGGCACGGGCGACCGCTTCTCATCCCACGACGTCCAGACCGGAACCCAGTACGGCGACTACCGGGTTGACGGCGGCGTCATGACCGCGACCGGGTACAACGACTACCTCTCGCGCATCACGACGCGCATCACCGAGGCGATCGGCCGCACCTTTGTGGCGACGACACAGCAGTACAACAGCATGTCCAAGTACCCGATCATGCAGACCCACAAGGCAGTCATCGCGGGGTGGATCGACCGATACATCCGCGAACGACTCTTCGGCACGGCGTTCGACCCGTTCGACGACGAGAACTGGCGAGTACTGCTTGTCGGGGATGTCTCCGCCGACATCGCGGGGGTGTTCTCGACCGCGCTCGTCGAGGCGCAGAAGTCGCTGCCAGTGAGCGACGCGATCGTTGAAACCCGAAGTGTCTCTGAGCTGACGACGATCAAGGTTCGCATGAGCACCGCCGTCGATGTGGCAAAGTGCATCTTCCCGAGGCTCCGGGTCGCTGCGCGATCAGGCGGCCTCGAGCGGCTGTTCATCGAATGGGCCGATGCCGACACCAAGGTCGAAGCGCTCATCAAGATCGACGAATACGGTCACCTCTTCCTGCGGCGCCCCTACCTCAAAGCCGATGGGATGCCCGCGCAGTACTCGCCCGACTTCTTGGTGCGCACCGAGAGCTCGATCTACGTGGTCGAGACGAAAGCGCAATCCGCCATCAGTGACGAGAACGTTCGCCGCAAGCAGCGTGCCGCGCTCGCCTGGGTCGAGCAGATCAACGAGCTCGCCCCGAACCTTCGGAGCGACAGAGACTGGCACTACGTACTGCTGGGTGAAGAAACAGTGAAGTCGTGGAAGAGCAAGGGCGGTAGCGCGTCGGAACTCCTTGCGCAAGCCCGCATAGCGCGCACTGACGGACCGAAGCAGCCGACTATGTTCTAAGCGGCGTAGGTTGCGGAGCCGCTCATCCGACGGCAGGCGATGGGTGCACGACCTCCACCTCGGTGATGTGCGGGCCGAAGTGCTTGCGGTTGTTCGTGTGGAAACGTGCGGCACCCCACACCACCGCCGTTGCGAGGTGTATCGCATCCCTCGTCTTCAACCCGTACTTCACGCTGAAACTCAGTGCGGCCTCAACGACCTCGTCATCCGCCGGTCTCAGCTCCATCGTCGCCAAAGTTTGCTCCAGAGCCCGAACCTCATCGACCAGTCCCGCTCGCATCGGCTTGCGCAACAGCTCCACAAGCAACAGATTCGACCCAAGGCGCCCGTCAGCACCAAGCAGAGACCGGCGCGCCGCCGCACCGCGCGCATCATCGAGGATCGAATAGATCAGCACGTCCGCATCGAACGCATCCACTAGGAGCCGCCCCGCTCGCGCTCCACACGCTCCCATGGATCGTCACTCTCGCGAATCTCAGCAATGTGCGCATCCGCGTCGTAGCCCGGGACGACAGGAAAAGACTCGGCCGTGATCGGACGCTCGCGAAGAGCATCCAATCGCTTACGCAATGACCGTGCCTCTTCGAGAACCTCATACCTGGCGGTCTTCATCCACTGAGCGTGGCCGACGACCACCGCCACCGGCCGGCCGTGGCGCGTGATCGTGAGCTCCTCCCCGTTCTCCACCCTGTTGAGGAGCAGAGGGAGCTGTGCGCGCGCCTCGGTGAGGGTGAACGTATCCATTCCCATATTGTACAGATCTGTACAGAAAATTCTCTGCTTAGGATTGTTGTCCGACGATTGAGAGGGGCATCGTGGCAGCCACCAACGGCGACCCACTCGCGGCCGCCCAGAATCCGATGGCGGTGCGCGGCTTCGACCGGCTGCTCACGACGCAGCGCCCCGTCGTCTTGGCGCACATCCGCGGCATCCGCAGGCGCCACCCGAACGACTCTCCCGCCCAGACGATTCGTCGCCTCGAGAGGCACTTCCTCAGCGTGGTCACGTCGAGCGGGGCGGGCGTGGGTGCAGCGGCCGTCGTGCCCGGCGTCGGCACCGGCATCGGCCTTGCCCTGACGGGCGTCGAGACCGCGCTCTTTCTCGAATCGAGTGCGCTGTTCGCCCAGTCGATCACCGAGATACACGGCATCGCGGTCACCGACCCGGATCGTGCACGCACGATCGTCATGGCGATGATGCTCGGCCAGTCCGGATCGGAGCTGGTGCGAAGCCTCGCCGCTCAGGCCACCGGGCAGGCGATCCCACGCAACCGGTTCTGGGGCGACGTGATCGCGCGCAACGTTCCCCAGGGCGTCATCGGCCCGATCGCCGACCGCGTCAAGAACGTATTCCTGCGTCGCTTCGCGCGCAACGCGTCGACGGGCGCAGTCGGCAGGCTGCTTCCCTTCGGCATCGGCGCCGCCATCGGCGGCACGGGCAGTCACCTGCTCGGTCGCAAGATCGTGGCCAGCTCGCGCACCGCATTCGGCCCGGCTCCGGATGCCTTCCCCCCGAACCTCGAACCGCGACCGCGCAAGCAGAAGGCGATCAGGGCGAACATTTCGTAGACCGACCGTCGAGACGACGGTCGGCGCTGGCGTCGCAGCGAAGGGCAGAAATGGCCTTCGCTCATAGCTCCCGCGCGCTACTCGAGCGCCCCGAGCGTCACGGTGGCAGTGCGGGTGTCGCCCGCGCGAACGAAGACGACCGTCGCCGTGCTCCCCGCTGCCACGGCTCGCACCTGAGCGGTGAGGTCGATGCTGCCGGTGATGGGCAGTCCGTTGAACCCCGTGATGATGTCGCCCTGACGCAGCCCGGCAGACGCGGCCGGCCCGCCCGGGGTCACGCTCTGCACGCTCGCACCCAGGATGTCTTTGTCGACGATGGCCTCGTCGAGGATCGTGTCCATGACGGTCACTCCCATGAGTCCGTGGGTGGCCTCCCCCGTTTCGATGAGCGAGGTCGTGATTCGCTTGACAAGGTTCGACGGGATGGCGAAGCCGAGGCCGATGCTTCCCGACGAGGAGGCTGAGCTGCCCGTTCCCGCGATCGCGACGTTGATTCCGATGAGCCTGCCGTCGGAGTCGAGCAGCGCTCCGCCCGAATTGCCGGGGTTGATCGAGGCATCCGTCTGGATCACGGGCAGGTAGATGAGGGAGCTCGATGACTGGCCGAGGCCGCGGCTGGGGCCGTTGAACTCCCAGAAGTCGAAGGGGCTCTCGGGTGTGTTCTCGGGCGCGTCGGAGTCCGGCGCCTCCGACGACTGAACCGTGATGGTGCGGTGGAGGGCGCTGACGATCCCGTTCGTGACGGTGTTGGAGAGTCCGAGCGGCGCACCGATCACGACGGTGAGGTCGCCGACGTTGAGCGCGGCGGAGTCGGCGAACTCGATCGCCGTGAAGGTCCGGTCGCCTCCGTCGATCTTGACGACCGCGAGGTCGCTGATGGGGTCGACGCCGACGAGTTCGCCGCTGTAGAGGCGGCCGTCGCCGGTGCTCACGCTGATGGTCGGGGTTCCGGTGGCCCCGTCGAGCGACACGACGTGGGCGTTGGTCACGAGGTAGCCGTCGTCGGTGAGGAACACGCCCGAGCCGGTTCCGGATGCCGAGCCCGAGGTCACATGGATCGTGACCACTGCGGGGCCAGCCTTCGCCGCGATGGCGGTCACGCGACTCGCGTTCTCGGAGTCGTTGACCGTGATCGTCATGGGCGCCGCGACCTGGCCGACCGCGGAGGGCTGGTTCGTCGACACCGCCCAGATGCCGACACCGGCGCCGGAGACCCCGCCGATGAGCGCGGCGGCGACAATTGCCGCGACGACGGGCATGCTCACGGAGGCAGGCGCTCTGCCAGGATCGCTCGCGACAGGCCCGACAGACGTCGCAGGCGTCGTGGGCGCAGACCGCAGTGCGGCCGGTGTCCACAGCTCGTCGAGGGAGGGGCCGATGCTGCTGGAGCCCTGGGGCGGCTGCGGCGCGGCGAGGCGCGGCGGTTCAGGGGCGTGCGGGGGCTCTGGTGTGCTCGGCGGTTGGGGCGCTCCGGGAGCGTCAGGATTGCTGGCGTTCGGGTGGTTCGCGTTCGGGACCGTGGGATCGGTCATCGCTTCTCCTAGTGACTGCTGCGCGTGGTTGGTCCACGACCGATTTTACGTCGGCGGCACTGGGAGTTGCTTCGAGGTGCGCTGAGAGCGCACTGGGTCAGCAGCCGGGCCCGGTGGGGTTGCGCGTGCAGTCGTCCTCGACGAGCACCGTGGTGGCCGCGCCGGCCACGGCGACGAGGCGGTTGGCGGGAACGGTGAGGGTTCCCGCGATCGGGTAGAAGCTCTCGGCCGCATAGCGGTACTCGGCGCGGAACACGATGCTGAGGTCGATGTGGTACGTGCCGGGAGCGCCGTAGACGTGGCTGTTGGGAGTTCTAGCGAACTCACTCAGCCCGAGCGCGCTCCAGGTGTTGCCCTTTGTCATGGAGTAGTGGGACGCGCCGTCGCCGTACCACCAGCGATAGCCGATCGGGGTGAAGCGAACCCACGCCGGGGCTCCGCGGAGCTCACCGGTGACGACATGAGCGCTGGACTGCGCGTAGAAGTTGGTGTGGAGTCCGACGACCATCCAGCCGTTCGGCTCCATGAGGTTGCGCCCCGGGGTCGGGCGAAAGTGCGCGATGTCGCTGAGGGTCACCGCCGCGACGGCATCGTAGGTGGGGCGGCAGACCTCGACGGTTCCGACGCCGTCGCACACGCTGTTGTTCGGCTCGGTTGCCGGACCACCGCCCTGCCCACCGCTCCCCGGCGCGGTGACATCGACGCCGATCGTGACACGGTCGTCGTCGATGCCCGTGGATACTTTGCAAACACCCGCCGTTACTTCCTGTTGCGTGCACGTCCCTGTGGCTCCAACAATCGTTGGTGCAAGGGAAACAAGTCCCGCGACCAAGCCAGCTACGAGCAGACTCCTGAGCCAGTCCATGGCAGCACTCCAGATATGAGTAGTCGGGTGGGTTCTGACGGATGGCTAACGAGCCTAGCTTCGAGCGCGATCTGATCGCTTCGATCAGTAGGCGTGACGTCCAAGCCCAAACTGTCGTAGATTCGCGAGCTGGAAATGTCAACACACACGTAAACGACCACGTTTGCAGTACGCGGCGGAAGGTCCCAATATTGCTGAAGCACGTGGTTCGTGACCTCGCCCGAGCCCTGCTGGTGACGGCCACTTGCCCGCAATCGCTCAGACGCAGCGAGCTCTTCGGCGAATAGTTCGTCCGTAACCAACGGTTCTAAGCTCTCGGTGCTTTGCCACCCTTTGCGTCCGATCTCGTCGGAGGTCTCTAAATATTTGACATAAGCCTCCACCGCAGCCGCCAGCGCCTCCTCGTCCGACGCAAAGATCGGTTCTCCAACGCCCGTCTCGACGGGGGTGACGATGGGCTCCGAGGGAACGCAGCCGGTGAGCAGGAGGCCGACACCGACGATGGCGGCGGCGGTGAGCATCCGGAACCTCATTGCGCCACGCTAGAAGCACGGGATCGCAGCCCGCAGGAATTCTCCACAGCGGGTAGCGTGAACGCATGACGGTGCACGGCGCGTGGCAGCGCACAGCGCGCGGGGCGATGCTGCTCGGCGACGACGGGGTTCTTCGTTCGACGATCTTCGCGGAGATGTCCGCGCTCGCGGTGAAGACGGGCGCGATCAACCTCGGGCAGGGGTTCCCCGATGAGGAGGGTCCCGTCGAGGTGCTCGAGGCGGCGCGACGCGCGATCAGCGACGGCCTCAACCAGTACCCGCCGGGGCTCGGCATGCCCGTGCTGCGCGAGGCGATCGCCGCCCACCAGCGGCGCTTCTACGACCTCGCCGGCGACCCCGACCGCGAGGTGCTCGTCACGGCCGGCGCCACGGAGGCGCTCGCCGCAGCCCTGCTCGCGCTGACGGATGCCGGTGACGAGGTGGTCGTCTTCGAACCGTTCTACGATTCCTACGCGGCCATCGCGGCACTCGGTCAGGCACGCCTGGTGACGGTGCCGCTGCGCGGTGAGGGCTACCAGCCCGACCTCGACGAACTGCGGGACGCCGTCACCGACCGCACCCGCGTCATCCTGCTCAACAACCCGCACAACCCCACCGGTGCGCAGTTCGATCGCGAGACGCTGAGCCTCATCGTCGAGCTCGCCCACGAGCACGACGCCGTCATCGTGAGCGACGAGGTCTACGAGCATCTCATCTTCGAGGGTCCGCACACCCCGATCGCGACGCTCCCCGGTGCCCGCGATCGCACGGTCACGATCTCGAGCGGCGGCAAGACCTTCAACACGACGGGCTGGAAGATCGGCTGGGCGACCGGCCCGCACGAGATCATCCAGGCCGTCACGGCCGTCAAGCAGTACCTCACCTATGTGAGCGGTGCGCCCTTCCAGCCGGCGATCGCGGTGGGCCTCGGTCTCGGCGACGACTACTTCGCGCAGCTCTCCCGCAGCCTCAAGGAACGCTGCGCCCTGCTCTCGAGCGGACTCGAACGGGCAGGCTTCGCGGTCTCGAAGCCCGCCGGCGGTTACTTCGTCATCGCGGATGCCGCACCACTCGGTTTCGACGACGCCGACGCCGCGGCGCTCGCCCTTCCCGAGCTTGCGGGGGTGGTGGGCATCCCCCTCACCGCGTTCGTGCACGAGGACAATCGTGCCGACTTCGCCTCGAAGCTGCGCTTCGCGTTCTGCAAGAAGATCGACGTGCTCGAGCGCGCCGTCGCGCAACTGAGTGAACTGAAACGCTAGCGATCGGGGCTGCTGATGGACTTTCTCACCGAGCTGCACTCGCTGACCGGGCACTTCGAGGCCGACATCCGTTCGACCGATCTGTCGAAGTCGACCGCGGCCCTGCGCTGGTCCGGCCTCGACCTGGTCGCCCACCTCGGCGAGGTTCACCGCTGGGCCGCGGAGGTCGTGCGCACGGGCCATCGTGCGGGCCGCGAGAACGTTCCCCAGCTCGACGGCGACCCCACCGAGTGGTACTCCCGATCGCGCGGCGAACTGCTCGACCTGCTCGATCGCACCGACCCCGCGAAGCCGGTGTGGACGCATCAGCGCTCCCAGCGCACCGCCCGCTACTGGCACCGACGCCAAACTCACGAGACCCTCGTTCACCTGTGGGATCTTCGCAGCGTGACGGATGCCTCCGCCGCCGCCCCGGCAGAAGCCTCGCCCGCGCTGTGGGTCGACACCGTCGACGAGCTGTTCGAGGTCTTCGCGACGAAGCGCGCGGAGCAGGAGGGGGTCTCGCTGCCCGCCCCGCTGCGCATAATCGCGACCGACCACCGCCGCACATGGACGATCCACCCCGATTTCTCCTGCGAGCCGGTTGCTGTCGGTCGCCGCGGAGCGGCGGTCACTGGCACCGCGGGCGACCTCGCGCTCTTCGCGTGGGGCCGGCTGGCACCGGCGTCCGATCGTCTCCGCGTCGACGGCGACGCGAGCGTCGTCGACGTGTTCCGGCGGGCGCGCATCCGGCCCTAGGCGCCCGTGCTAGTCGCGCGGGGGTCGCGGCAGCGAGATCTGGCCCGTCGCCGCCTCGCGTGCCGTCGGCACCGTGAACCAGAACTTCGCGCCCCTGCCCTCCGCGCTCTCGACCCCCATATCGCCGTGGTGAGCGGTGACGATCGACTTGGAGATGACGAGGCCGAGCCCGATGCCCGGCACGGCATTCTGAATCGCCGCGGTGGTGCGGAAGAATCGCGAGAACAGCTTGTCGAGCTCCGCCGCGGCGATTCCCACCCCGGTGTCGAGAACGTCGACGGTCGCACGACTGGCCGAGGTGCTCAGCGAGACCGTCACGGTGCCGCCCTTGGGACTGAACTTGATCGCGTTGTTGATGAGGTTGTCACAGGCCTGGCCGAGGCGCAGGGCGTCGCCGTTGATCGTGACACCGGGCGCGATACTGGTGACGATCTCGACACCGGCGGATGCGGCCGCCGGCTGCGCCGACTCGATCGAGGCCTCGACAACCTCGGTGAGTGACATCGGGCGCAGTGTGATGGGGAATCCGCCGGCGTCCACCTGAGCCGCGAAAAGCAGGTCGCTCACGAGCTTGAGCAGTCGCTGAGCGTTGCGCTCGGCGACGGAGAGATAGTTCAGCTGCTCCTCGGAGAGCTCGTCGCGGGCATCGTCGCGCAGCAACTCGAGGTAGCCGAGGATCGAGCTGAGCGGCGTGCGCAGCTCATGCGAGACGAGGCCGAGGAACTCGTCCTTGAGCCGCGCGATCTCCTGTGCTCCCGTCACGTCGCCGGCGACGAAGAGGTAGCCGATGATCTCACCGGCTTCGTCGACACGGGCCGTCACCGACACGCTGACCGGGATGCGGGAGCCGTCGAATGCGATGTAGGTCCAGTCCCGCACATCGGCCGTGCCGTTGCGCGCCTGCTCCACGAGCGCGGAGAAGCCCGGGTTGAGAACGGTCTCTCCCGCGGGGAATCCGAGTTCGCGCGAGCGATTCTCGAGCTCGGCCCGATCGTGCAGCTGGTCGACGAACAGCTGGCCAAGAGCTTCACGCTCGGTGTATCCGAGCAGTCGAGTAGCGCCCGGGTTCCAGGCGTCGACGAGGCCAGACGTGTCGGTTCCGACGACCACCTGCTCGGAGACGGCCTCCCAGACGCCCATGAACATGCGCTCCATCTCGCGCAGGCGTGCTTCGCTTTCGGCGAGCTTCGCCGTGTTCCTGAGACTGTCGTCGAGCGCCTGCTCCCGCTCCCGCGCCAGTCGCTGGGCGGCCCGTTCGCGCTTGTATATCTTGCGCGCGAGCAGGTTGACGAGCACCGCCGACACTGCGAAGACACCCGCGGCGATCACAGATCGGGTCAGGAAGAACGGCTGCTCCCACAGCGACCAGTCGAAGGCGAGCGGGATCGCGACGGCGACGATCGCACCGCTCGCCGCCATGACGGCATTGCGCCGACCGTATTCGGCGGCAAGCCATACGAGCGGAAGGAGGATGAGAGCATCGAACGATCCCTGCGGTGTGCCGGCACCCAGTCGAAGTATCCCGATGGCGAGGAAGTCGGCGAGGGGAATGAGATAGGCGAGGTGAGCCCAGCGCCCGTCGCGAGGAAACAGGAGCGCGAACACGGTTGCGACGGCGAGGATTCCCGTGGCGATGAGGATCGCCGTTTGGCTGCGCACGAATACCGAGGGGAACACTGCGCACGCGACGACGATCGCGACGAAGAAGACTACGGTGGGGAGTTGCTTGACGGTGGGGCGGTCGATACCCGTTACCAGTTGACGTGTGGCCGTCTGAGTCGTGCGCGAGGCGCTCGAGCTCATGTCCCTTGCCATTGATCGACCCACTGCGGAACCCGCCGGGTGAGCAATTCCGTGACCGCATGGCGAGAGATCGGCTTGGGAAGGTGCTCGGCGAAGCTCGGGTAGTGTGCGCGATCCAGCGACGACGATACCGCGACCGCGCAGTTCGGCAGGTCGAGCGTGAGTCGTTTGCTGAGTTCCCAACCGTTCATTCCCGGGAGCACGAGGTCGACCACAGCGACGTGCGGATCCAACTCGCGATAGATCTCCAGCGCCGACTCCGCAGAGTCGACGGGGACCACCTCGCAGTTGGCCCGTTCGAAGAAACGTTGCACAAGACAACGGTAGTCGTCGTGGTCCTCCACGACGAGCACGCGAACAGCTTCGCGAGCCACTGTCTTCAACACTTTTCGCCTTTACGTCACCTATCGATACCGACCGGCGGTCGATCGATCACGGGTTCCTGTCGCTGGCGACTCGGGCGTGCTCGCTGAAGAAATCCCCTACCCAGAATGATACCCCCACTTGTGGGGGTTCACTGCACGGGAGGGCGAGCGACCGAGGCCGCGGGCCTAGAGCGATTCGCGAACGATCTCGAGCGGTTCGCAGTAGAGTCCCTGCCCGAAGCGGGACCAGTAGCGTGCAGTGGAGAGCACGAAGTCGGGCTGGAGAAACGCGGGCCGTTCACCCTCGGGGGCGAAGCTCTCGAGCATGGCGAGCTTGGCATCCGTTCTTCCGTCGATGGTGACGAAACGGTTCGGGTTGAAGTCGGTCGTCGATGTCGTGCCCTGATAGCAGACGACGGTCGGCACGTTCGAGGTTGCCAGCATCGTGGCATCGAACACGGCGCGGTGGTCTTTGTGACGGTCGTTGATCGAGTGCGAGTACACGATCGTCGGTTTGACGTCGGAGACCGTGCGGCGAATGATCTCGACCGCCGTGTCAGCCTGAATGTCGTACTCGGCGACGTCTTCGAGCACCAGGGTTGCTCCGATGACGTTGGCTGCCGCGAGCGCACGGTTCCATGCCTCACGCACACCGCCGTCGATGGTTCCCCGCGAGAGCACCAGAGTCGTCACCGGGTTTCCGGCGTCGCGGTGTGCCGCAAGAATGCCACCCACACCGACCTCGACATCGTTGGGGTGAGCGCCGATCGCCAGGACCACCGCCTTCTCGGGGGTGTTCGACTGTGCCGTGCGGTACGCGCTCGCGAGCTCGGTGACGCGTTGCACGAGCACTGCCGAGTCGATGGGCTTCGCGAGGAACTCGTTCGCCTTGCTCCGCAGAGCCGTCACGGCATAGTCGACGGATGCGTGCGCCGTGATCACGAGAACGGGCAGCCCCGCGCTCGCCTTGCGCGCGAGGTCGATGAGCTCGAGACCCGAGATGCCGGGCATCTCGATATCGGTGATCAGCAGGTCGGGCTGAAACTCACGGATCGCATGGGGAACCTGTGTCGCGTCGGGGTACGTCTGCACCACCGCGCCGAGCTTCTTCTCGAGAATGGTCTTGGTGTACAGAGCGACATCGAGATCGTCTTCGGCGATGATGATGCGGTACGGCTCAGTCAACGAGTCTCCCCCCCGGGACGATGGTTCCTCCCAATAGTACGGAGTTTTCAGCGCGCCCGAACCTCGAAGCGGCGCAGGGCGAGCGCGGGGTTCACCGCCCGTACGCTCGCGATGCGGTGCCGTGAGACGTAGGCGAGGGCGACATCCGTGTTCTCGCCGATGGTGGCCAGCTCAACGCCCATGGGGTCGACGATCATGCTGTTGCCGGCACCGACCGGCGGGGCGTGGTCGGCAGCGGCGACGAAGACGGTGTTCTCGAGAGCGCGGGCGGTGACGAGTGTGCGCCAGTGCTGCTCTTTGAGGGGGCCTCGCACCCACTCGCTCGGCACGGCGATGACGTCGGCACCCGCGTCGACGAGCCGGCGCGAGACCTCGGGAAAGCGAAGGTCGTAGCAGGTCTGCAAGCCGACCCTGAGGCCACCGAGTTCGAACGTCTCGGGCTCTTCGATCTCACCGGGCACGATCCAATCGCTCTCGGTCTGACCGAACGCGTCGTAGAGGTGCAGCTTGCGGTAGCGCGCGGCCACCTCGCCTGACGGCGCTACGGCGACGGCGGTGTTGTAGGCCCGCCCGGCCTCGGCCTGTTCGAGCATTCCGGCGACGAGGTGGATGCCGAGCTCGTTCGCCAGGGCGGAGAGCGCCGTCACGAACTCACCGTCGAGCGGTTCGGCCGCGGCGATCGAGCGCTGTCCCAGTTCGGGCACGAAGAACGAGGAGTACTCGGGGAAGACGACGAGGCGCGCCCCGCGGTGCGCGGCGAGGCGCGACATCCGCTCGATCGCGTGCCGGTTCGCCGTGACGTCGTCGGTCGGCACGAACTGCGCGACCGCCAGCGCGATGTCGTCCGTCGGGGTGTGATCGACCGTGGTGCCGGGGGCTGAAGAGGCCATGCGCACAGCCTAACGAGGCGAGCCGAGAACGGTCACCCGGATACTCGCACGCACCACCGTGTAGAATTAGGTGAGCCAAACCTACGAAGCGAATGGATCCGCTCGTGACCGCCCCCAACATCCCCCGGCCAGAACGATGAGAGCTGCGATGCTCGCAGGCGCCATCGGCCAGTTCGGCCTGCGCGAAGACATGATCGAGTTCTTCGACGGGATCGGACCGTTCCTCTTCTACACGGTCGTCTTCTTTCTCGTGTTCGCGGGCACGGCGCTGTTCCTGGGCGTCTTCATCCCCTTCATCACCGGCGACACCCTGCTCTTCGCCGCCGGGCTCGTCACCGCGGCGCACACCGACCTCAACATCATCGTCCTCGCGGTCGGCGTGGGAATCGCCGCCTTCCTCGGCGACCAGGTGGGCTTTCTCATCGGCCGTCACGCGGGCCGTCCCTACCTCGACAAGCGCAAGGGCAAGCGCGTTCAGGCTGCCATCCGCTGGTCGGAGAAGTTCTACGAGCGCTACGGCTGGTGGTCGATCGTGGTCGCGCGTTTCGTGCCGTTCGGTCGCGTCATCATCCCCGTCGTGGCGGGCATCGGCCGCATGAACTACTACCGGTTCGTCTCGAGCAACATCGTGGGCGCGCTCGCGTGGGGCGTCGGCCTCTCGCTCACGGGCTACTTCGCCGCCTCGATCCCCGGTGTCAAGAACGCCGCCTACGTCATTGCGGGAATCGTCATCGCGCTGTCGATCGTCGCGGGCTTTCGCACCTGGCATGCCGATCGCGCTGAACGGCGCGCCGAGGTCGCCGCATCGGAGCGGCATCAAGCGCTCTGACCCGAGTTCGCGTGACCAGTGCCGCTCTCCTGCGGCGCAGCATGTATTCGCACGGCGCCTCTCCGGTACCGTTTGTGCATGAATGTGTCGCTCCGCCTGCTGCGCGCGTTCGTCGCAGCGAGCCGGGAAGGGCATGTCGGCCGCGCGGCCGCCAAACTGTACGTTTCCCAACCCTCGTTGTCACAGGACATTCGGCGCCTCGAACGCGAACTCGGCGTCGAGCTGTTCGACCGCGGGCCGAAGGGTCTCACGCTGACGGCATCGGGTCAGGAGTTCCTACGCGCCGTCGAGTCATCGCTCACGATCCTCGATCGTGGCATCGCGCAGGCTCGAGAGATCGCCGTCGGTGAGCGCCCCGTCGTCAGCATCGGCTACAGCCCCAGCCTCGGCAACCGCCTCATGCCTGAACTGCTGCCGGTGCTCGAACGCGAATTCCCGAGCATTACCTTCGACCTGATCGGCGTGGACACCGGCGAGGTCGCGGAGGGGGTCACCGCCGGCCGCTTCGACCTCGGCCTCGAGCACGGCGGGTCCGCGGCCCCAGAGCTCGCCATGGAGTCGCTGGTGGACGAACCCCTGGTGGTCGCACTCGGCACCGAGCATCCCCTCGCGGGTCGCGACCTCATCGCGGTGGCGGAGCTGCAGGGCTCAGAGCTGATGATCTGGCCACGAGACACCGCGCCGGAGTACTACGACCGCATTTTCGAGTTCTGCGCTGCCGGCGGACTGCAGATCGAGCGAGTGCGAGAATTCCGTCGCTCCATGACGCGCTCGTACCTGTTCAACGAGGACGACGTGTTCAGCATCCTTCCGCTGTCCGCGTCGTTCCTGCACCTGCCGGGGACGACTTTCGTCGCGGTCTCGGACGACCATGGCACCGTTCCTCTGGCGAGTCTCACGAGAGCAGGCGATGAGCGCCCGGTGCTGCGACGGGTCGCCGAACTGGCTGCACAGATCGGCGAACGGCTGATCAGCGCGGCGCGCTGAGTGCCGTAGCGATCTCGGCGCCGAGCACGACGTTCCCCCGATAGACGTCGACGTTGACCCGCAGGCTCTCGCCTTCGGTGGCCCGCTGCATGTACTCGAGCAGAAACGGCGTGGTCGCGTTGCCGGCGACGCCGGCGGACTCGGCGGCCTGGAGCGCCGCCGCCAGCACGCGCGAGTGCGTCTCGGGGGCGAGCTGACTCGCCTCGTCGATCGGGTTCGCGATGAGCACAGCCGAGCACAACCCGAGCTCGTCCTGGGTGCGCAGGATGCTCGCGGCCTCCTCCGGCGACGACACGGAGTGCTCGACGGTGAACCCCGAGTCGGCGACATAGAAGCCGGGATAGCGAGTGGTGCGGTAGCCGGCGACGGTGATGTTCAGGGTCTCGAGACGCTCGAGGGTAGCCGGGATGTCGAGGATCGACTTCACTCCGGCACTCACGACGAGCACGGGGATCTCGGCGAGCGTCACGAGGTCGGCTGACTCGTCGAACGACTCCGCGGCGCCCCGGTGCACTCCGCCGAGACCCCCGGTCGCGAACACCCGGATTCGAGCCGAATGCGCGAGGAAGGCGGTCGCAGCGACGGTGGTACCACCGCTGAGCCCTTTGACCACCGCGATCGAGAGGTCGCGTTGGCTCACCTTCACCACCTCGTCGATCGCCGATAGCCGCTGAATCTCGTCGCGCGTGAGTCCGATCGTCGGCACGCCGTCCAGCACTCCGATGGTGGCCGGCACGGCACCGTGCGAGCGCACCAGTTCTTCGGCCTCGAGGGCCACCTCGAGATTGATCGGCCGTGGAAGGCCGTGCGTGAAGATCGTCGATTCGAGGGCGACCAATGGAGTGCCGTCGGCGACGGCCTCGCGGACTGCCTCGGAGACGCGTATCGCAGTGCTCAGGATCATCGCTTGTCCTTCTGTTCGTCGAACGTGACGGCGGTTCCGAGCAACTCCATCGGAAGCCCCGCCGCCGCCAGGCCCTCGGAGGCTCCCGGCTCGCAGGAGACCAGAAAGCAGGTGCTCGCACCCGCCGAGGCGGTGAGATCCACGGAGGTGCCGACCGGCGCGAGCGCGAGCCCGCTCCCACTCACCAACTCCGCGCTCTCGTGACCGATTCCATGGCTGCCCACCGGCAGCAGCTCGTGCACGCCGGGCAACTGCTCCACAGCGACGAGGTCCCCCAATCGCGCGATCCCCTCGCCCTTCGCCTCGTACTCGTCGCCGGGCAATCCCGAAGCGCGTCTCCCGAGCACCCAGATGTCGTCGCCCGGCTGCGTACGACCGATCCTCAGCTCCCCGGATGCCGCGGAGCCGAGCACCGTCACGCCGACCCCGGTCTGCCGGGTCGGCATGTTGGCCTCGTCCGAGCCGGTGATGAGCACCTCGAGGCCGGCATCGTCTATCACGCTGCGGATGCCGCGGAGGATCTCCAGCCCGGTGGGCCGCAGCTCGACGCAGAGATTGTCGATCACGAGGAACGGGGTCGCACCGGTTGCGACAACCTCCATGAGCGGCACCTTGGCCGCGCTGTAGCCGGTGAGAAACGGCTCCTGAGCGAGGAAGTCGCCCGGCTTCGCACCGATGCCGGCGTTGGAGTCGGCTGCCACCACGAGCGTGCGGTCGCCAAGATCGATGAGCAGGAGGTCCCGCCAGCGGCGCATCGACATTCCCATGCCCGACCAGGTGTCAGGGCCGATCAGCGCTCGGAAGTCGTCGCTCACCGCCGCCATCACCGCACCCGCGTTCCTCGGTCGGTCACGCCCGAGATCTCGGTCGGACGCAGCACGCCGATGTCGGTCCAGTACGCCGTGACGAGAGACGCCGGTGTGATTTCGAAGAACTGGTTGCGCATCGTCACACGCTTGGAGACGGCCAGCTCCCAGCCATCCTCCATCTCCTCGGCGGGCCGCTGCTCCATCGCCACGTCCGCCGGGTCACCCGCGTACAGCTTCGACACCTCGGTGACGGCGTACAGCGGGATGCCGACGTGATCGCACGCGAGCGCGAGCGGAAGAGTGCCGGTCTTGTTCGCGAACGAGCCGTCGGCGAAGAGTGCGTCGACGCCGACCACTGCGAGGTCCGCGGCGCTTGCCGCCACGGCGACGGCGGCGTCGCTGTAGCCCTCGAAGTCGAGGGGATAGTCGCTGAGCGCCGCGACGATCCTTCGTGACTCGCGGTAGGGGCGCGACTCGGTGAAGAGGAGCGTGAGGTGCGGGGTGCGTTCCGCGGCCCGCGTCAGCAGCTGGATGAGCGAACCGCTGAAGGAATGGAACAGCACCCTGGCGCCACTGCCGATGTGCGCGTCGGCGTGCAGCGCCACGGACTCGATCGCGGCCTCGGAGTCTCGGATGAACCCCTTCATCTCCGAGATCACGCGCGCCCCATTCCCCGCCGCCGCAGCATCCAAGGCGAGTCTCGCGACAGTGCGAACGCTCGTCATCGAGGGCTTCGTGGCCACGAGCCAGTCGGTCAGTTCGCGCAGCTCGGTTGTGTCGTCTCCGTCGCGCTGGACGGTGAGCAGGATCATCTCGGCGGCCGCGCGCCCGAAGGCGCTGCCCCCGGGCACGGTGTTCTCCGCGATCGCCTTGCGCAGTTCCTCGAGCCGATCCATGTGGTGCCCGTCCTTCGTCTCTTCGACGCCGGCCGAGCGGTTCGGCGGCCCGGTCATTGCGCCGTTCGGCTCGATCCTCGCACCGGTCGCGAGGCACCTTCCAAGACGAAGATCGACCACGTCATAAGGGATGTCTTATGCCTGTTGAGTCCGCGCGACGTCGTTGACGACGGCGACACCGTCTCGGATCGGCCGCTGACGTCGGCGGAAGTCGCCTCGCCGCCGGTATTCAGGAAGGTAAATATTCGGCCGCAATTCCGCGGCCGCACGTCGCCGTACAGCAACCCGTGTTATCACAGTGTCAACAGGCGACACATGACCCACCATCACGCGGGTCGTGTGTCTTTGTTCTCGTCGCGGTTCGATTTGAACCCGACGGGTCCTCAAATACAAGAGAGAGGTATTCGGATATGACATCCGTATCCACATTCCGGAAGCGCACGCTCGCCGCGCTCGGTGGCACCGCCATCGCAGCGCTGGTGCTCAGCGGCTGCGCCGCCGGAGACAGCGGCAACAGCGGAGCATCAGGCACCATCACTGTCGGCACAACCGACAAGGTGACGCTGCTCGACCCCGCGGGCTCGTACGACAACGGCTCGTTCTTCATCATGAACAACGTGTTCCCGTTCCTCATGAACTCGAACCCCGGAAGCTCGGATGTCCACCCGGACATCGCGGAGTCCGCCGAGTTCACGTCACCGACCGAGTACACGGTCGTGCTCAAGCCGGGGCTCAAGTGGGCGAACGGCAACGACCTGACCGCATCCGACGTCAAATTCAGCTTCGATCGCCAGGTGGCCATCGCCGCGGACAACGGACCCTCGTCGTTGCTCTACAACCTCGACAGCACCGAGGTGAAGGACGACCTCACCGTCGTGTTCCACCTCAAGGCGGCAAACGACCAGATCTGGCCTCAGATTCTCTCCAGCCCCGCCGGCCCCATCGTCGATGAGGATGTCTTCGCCGCCGACGCGCTTACGACGGACCAGGAGATCGTCGATGCCAATGCGTTCGCCGGCCCGTACATCATCTCGAGCTACAAGTTCAACGAGCTCGTGCAGTTCAAGGCGTACGACGGCTATCAGGGGCTGCTCGAACCGCCCAAGACCGAGACGGTCAACCTCAAGTACTACGCCGACCAGTCGAACATGAAGCTCGACGTTCAGGAAGGCAACATCGATGTCGCGACCCGGAGTCTGTCGGCGACCGACATCGAGAGCCTCGAGGCGAACTCGAACGTCACCGTCCACAAGGGACCGGGTGGTGAGATCCGCTACATCGTGTTCAACTTCGACACGATGCCGTTCGGTGCGACGACCGCCGAGGCCGATGCGGCCAAGGCCCTCGCCGTGCGCCAGGCGATCGCCGACCTCATCGACCGCGACGCCATCGCGGAACAGGTCTACAAGGGCACCTACCTGCCGCTGTACTCCTACGTTCCTGCGGGTCTGACCGGCGCGACCGAGGCGCTCAAGGGTCTCTACGGCGACGGCAGCGGCGGCCCGGATGCCGACAAGGCGAAGGCAACGCTCGAAGCCGCCGGCATCACCGACGTGGTCACGCTGCACCTGCAGTACAACCCCGATCACTACGGTGCGAGCTCGGGCGACGAGTACGCGCTCATCAAGTCGCAGCTGGAGGCATCGGGCCTGTTCACGGTGGACCTGCAGTCGACAGAGTGGGTGCAGTACGCGAAGGATCGTTCCGCAGACGTGTATCCGATCTACCAGCTCGGCTGGTTCCCGGACTACTCCGACGCGGACAACTACCTGTCGCCGTTCTTCCAGACCGACAACTTCCTGGTCAATCACTTCAGCGACGCTGAGATCGATGCGCTGATCCAGGCCCAGGCTGTCGAGGGAGACCCGGGAACGCGTGAGTCTCAGATCGAGGAGATCCAGGCCAAGGTCGCGGCGCACCTGTCGACCCTGCCGTTCCTTCAGGGTGCACAGGTCGCGGTCTCGGGCAAGGATGTGAAGGGCGTCGATGAGACGCTCGACGCCTCGTTCAAGTTCCGCTTCAACGTGCTCAGCAAGTAGGGCACTGCACGGCGACTAGTATCTAAGAGCCGTAACCGGGGGCGGTCCGCGCAATCCGTGGATCGCCCCCCACTCTGAGGATGCGTTGATCCGACGCACGCGCGAAGATTGGCGATGATGACAATTACCGCAGGCCCCGATCTCTCCGATCCAGCTGGTACAGGTACGAAGGCGCCACAGAAGACATCGGGCGGCAACCTCGGGCGCTACATCCTGGTGAGGCTGCTTCTCATCATCCCCACGGTGTTCATCCTCGTCTCGATGGTGTTCATCCTCATGCGCACGATCGGCGATCCGATCACGGCGGCGCTCGGCGGGAGACTGAGCCCGGCACAGCTGCAGGAGCGCATCCATGCCGCCGGCTACGACCGCAACATCCTCGTGCAGTACGTCGAGTATCTGGGTCAGATCGCGACGGGAAACTTCGGTTCGACGCTGAGCGACAACCGGCCGATCTCGCAGATACTCACGACCTACGGCGGCGCGACTCTCGAGCTCGCGTTCTACGCGCTGATCGTCGCTTTCGTCGTCGGCATCCCGCTCGGGATGCTGGCCGCCTACCTCCGCGACAAGTGGCCTGACGCCATGCTCCGGGTCATCGCGATCCTCTTCTACGCGACTCCCGTCTTCTTCGCGGGCCTCCTGCTCAAGCTCGTCTTCTCGGTGTGGCTGAAGGTTCTGCCGGTCAACGGTCGCGCATCCGTGCGCACGGAACTCGATCTGCAGTTTCTCGACCATCCGACGAACATCTACCTGATCGATGCGATCCGCACCGGCGATCCGGCCAATGTCGCGGATGTCCTGAGCCACGCGCTTCTGCCGGGAATCGCCCTCGGACTTCTCACCGCGGGAATCTTCCTACGGCTCGTTCGGCTCAACGTCATCGGCACGCTCGGCCAAGACTACGTCGATGCCGCGCGATCGCGGGGCGTCGGGGAGTTGCGGCTCGTGCGCAAGCACGCCTACAAACCCGCGCTCGTTCCCATCATCACCGTCATCGGCCTCCAGATCGCTCTCCTGCTCGGAGGGGCAGTGCTCACCGAGACCACCTTCGAGTGGAAGGGTCTGGGGTTCATGCTCGTGCAGTACATCAGTGCGCGAGACTTCGTCGCGGTGCAGGGCATCGTCGTGCTCCTCGCCATCATCGTCGCGATCACCAACTTCATCGTCGATGTCGTTGCCGCGCTCATCGACCCGAGGGTGAGGTACTGACATGACCGCCCCCGTCATTGCGAAGCCAGGATTCTGGTCACGGCTTCCCGTCATCCGCCAGCTCCGCCAGAGCGTCGGCTGGCAGCGCGGCATGCTCATAGCCGGGCTGACCATCATCGGCGTCTTCCTGCTCACCGCCGTGCTCGCACCGCTCATCGCCCCCTTCGGCTTCTCGCAGTTGAGCGACGCCGACGGTGCCTTCGGAGCGCAGCTGCCGCCGGGTGGTCAGCACCTCCTCGGCACCACAGTCGGCGGCTACGACGTGCTCTCGCGAGTCATCTGGGGCTCCCAGACGGCGGTCTTCGTCATCGCCGTGGCGGTGCTCCTCTCGATCTTCGCCGGTGTGCTCCTCGGGCTCGTCTCGGGGTACTTCGGCGGATGGCTCGACCGCGTGCTCGTCGTGGTGTGCGACGCGGTCTACGCGTTCCCGTCGCTGCTGCTCGCGATCGTCATGTCGATCGTCATCTCCGGAGGCAGGTCGCAGCTCGTGAGCGGTGTGCTGGCGGCGGCGATCTCGATCACGGTCGTGTTCATCCCGCAGTACTTCCGCGTGGTCCGCTCGGAGACCGTACGCGTCAAAGCCGAAGCCTTCGTCGAATCGGCCAAGGTCATCGGCGCGAGCAACGTGCGCGTCATGTTCCGTCACGTGCTGCGCAACTCGACACGAACCCTGCCCCTCATCCTCACGCTCAACGCATCCGAGGCGATCCTGACCCTCGCGGGCCTCGGCTTTCTCGGGTTCGGCATCGAGCCGACCTCCGCGGCCGAGTGGGGCTTCGACCTCAACAAGTCGATCTCGGATGTCGCGGCCGGAATCTGGTGGACCTCGATCTTCCCCGGCGTCGCCATCGTGCTCGTCGTGCTCGGCATCACCCTCGTGGGAGAGAGTCTCAACGACCTCGCCGACCCGCGTCTGAGAACGCGGCACCGTGCGATCGCAAGCTCCGGAACCCCGGTCGAGGTCGACGAGTTGGAGGAGGCGCGGTGAGCGGCCTGGCCAAGGGTGAGGAAGTCCTGCGGATCGACGACCTGGGTGTGACCTTCGCCACCGACGGAGGCGACGTTCGCGCAGTAGACGGTGTGAGCCTGTCGGTGCGCGCCGGGGAGGTGCTCGCGATCGTCGGTGAGAGCGGCAGCGGCAAGACCGTGACGGCGAAGACCATCCTCGGCCTGCTGCCGGAGACCGCGACGACCTCCGGTCTGGTGCTCATCGGCAACGACAACGTCATCGAGGTCTCGCGGGCGCGCCTGCGTGAGATCCGTGGCACCGGTGCGGCGATGGTCTTCCAGGAGCCGTCGACAGCCCTCAATCCGGTGTACACGGTGGGCTGGCAGATCGCCGAAGGGCTGCGCGCCCATGGCAGACTCAGCCGAACCGAGGCGCGCGCCAAGGCCATCGACATCATGACTCGTGTCGGCATCCCTGACGCCGAGCGCCGGGTGGACCACTACCCGCACCAGTTCTCGGGCGGGCAGAAGCAGCGCATCGTCATCGCCATGGCACTCGTGCTCGAGCCCGAGCTCATCGTCGCGGACGAACCGACGACCGCGCTCGACGTCACCGTGCAGGCCGAGATCCTCGATCTGCTGCGCCGGTGCCGCGACGAGTTCAACGCGGCGGTTGTGCTCATCACCCACAACATGGGCGTCGTCGCCGACCTCGCCGACCGGGTCGCCGTCATGTACCAGGGACGGGTGGTCGAGGAGGCAGCCGCCGTGACCCTCTTCCACGACCCCCAGCACGACTACACGAAGCGACTTCTCGCCGCTGTGCCGTTCATCGGCGCGGGCACGGCACGCACTCGCGAGCGTGCCGCGGAGCGCCGCGCTGCAGGCACGCAGGAGTCTCTCGTTGTCGCCGAGGACCTCGTGATCGAGTACTCGGGCAGGCTCGGGCGCGGGGGGTTCCGGGCCGTCGACGGCGTGAGCTTTCAGATCGGCGAGCGTGAAGTGCTCGGTCTGGTCGGCGAGAGCGGTTCGGGCAAGACGACGATCGGTCGCGCAATAGCGGGACTCACGAGGGTCACCGGTGGTTCGCTCAGGGTGCTCGGCCAGGAGATGCTCGATGTGCGCGAGCGGGACTTCCGCCCGCTGCGCCACGACATCGGTTTCGTCTTCCAGGACCCTGCGACGAGCTTCAACCCGCTGCTCACCATCGCCGAGTGCGTCGCTGAGCCGCTTATCGTCCACGGAAAAGCGGAAGACTCGGCTGCCGCACGCTCACGCGTCGACGAGTTGCTCGAGGCCGTGCAGCTGCCCCGGGGCTACGGCGACCGGTTCCCGCACGAACTGAGCGGCGGACAGCGACAGCGCGCAAGCCTCGCCCGAGCGATCGCGCTTCAACCGAGCCTGCTCATCGCCGACGAGCCGACGAGTGCGCTCGACGTCTCCGTGCAGGCGCGAGTGCTGGAGCTGTTCGCGGAGCTTCAGCGCGAGTTCGGTTTCGCGGCACTCTTCATCAGCCACGACCTCGCGGTCGTTGACCTGCTCGCCGACCGGATCGCCGTGCTCTACAAGGGCAGGCTCGTGGAGGAGGGCACGGGAGACGAAGTGCTCGTCGAGCCACAGCATCCCTACACCCAGCGATTGCTCGCATCACTGCCGGTGCCTGATCCGGTGCAGCAGGCCAAACGACGCGAAGAACTGCATCGGCTGGGCGGGGCAGTCTCCTGAGACTGGCGCCCTAAATGCGCAGTCCCGGCCTCCGAAGAGACCGGGACTGCGACATTCCGTGAACAGTTGTTCAGGGAACGCTGGTTGCGGGGAGAGGATTTGAACCTCTGACCTCCGGGTTATGAGCCCGGCGAGCTACCGAACTGCTCCACCCCGCGGCGTAAGCATCAAGCTTAGCACAGCGCGTGAGGGGTCGGTCCGGCGGCGTTCGGGTCTCGATACGCGCCGCTGCGCGGCGCCACTCGACCGGCGGAACATACACCCGTGCACCGCCACCACGTAGCGGGCGCCGCCGTCTACGGTGATCGAGTAGCGGGTGCAACCCGCGTATCGAGATCGAGGGGTCTCGATACGCGCCGCTGCGCGGCGCCACTCGACCGGCGGGAGGGCACGAAGCCGCCCGACCCGAGCCGACTATCGCGAGAGCTCGATCGCCCGCGCGAGCGCGTTCTGCAGCCGCTGGTCAGCCTGCGCCGCAGCGACCAGGTCGTTGCGCGCGTAGGCGGCCTCGCGGTCGCGCAGAGCCTGCGCGGCCTCGTTCAGCGCCTGGCGAAGCTCGGGGCTCATCGCACCGGTCTCGTCACCGGGATCGGCCGGTTGCTCACCGGGATCGGCGGGCTCCTCGGGATCGCTCGGTTCGACGTCGCCGTCCCCGGCGCTCGCACCGGAGTCGCCGCCGAACAGGGCATCGAGCGCCTCGTCGAGGGTGTCCTCGAAGGCGATGTCCTGGCCGAATGCGACCAGAATCTTGCGCAGCAGCGGGTAGCTCGTCTCACCGGTGGACTTGACGTAGACCGGCTGCACGTAGAGCAGGCCGCCGCCAACAGGCAGTGTCAGCAGGTTGCCGGGGATGACGGTCGTCTGCCCCTGCCGCAGCAGGTTGAGCTGCTGACCCACGACATCGTCGGAGTCGAACTGTGCCTGCACCTGCCCCGGACCAGGAACCGTGGTCTGGCTCGGAAGCGTCAGCAGCGTGAGCTTGCCGTAGTCGGGGCCCCAGTCGGAGTTGGCGGTGAGGTAGCCGGTGAGAACGTTCCTCGCGATCGGACCCTGGGCATCCGGGATGTAGGTCGAGTAGATCGTGAACGCGGGCGCATCGCTGCCCGGGGTCTGCATCGTCAGGTAGTACGCCGGCTGCAGGGTCGGGTTGTTGGGGTTCGAGATCGGGTCGTTCGGGGTGACCCATGCGTCGTCGCCCGAGTAGAACGTGTCGCTGCTCGTCACGTGGTAGGTGCCGAGGATGGCGCGCTGAACCTTGAACAGGTCGGCGGGGTAGCGGATGTGCTTGAGCAGCTCGTCACTCATCTCGCTCATGGGCTTGAGCGTGCTCGGGAAGATCTTCTGCCACGTCTGCAGCACGGGATCCTCCTCGTCCCAGGTGTAGAGCGTCACGGTGCCGTCGAACGCATCGACCGTCGCCTTCACCGAGTTGCGGATGTAGTTGACGTTGTCGACTGCGAAGATCGGTCGCGGCGTGTAGGAGTCCGCGATCGACCCGGAGAGCGAGCGCACCGCCGAGTAGGGGTAGTGGTCGCTCGTCGTGTAGCCGTCGACGATCCACACGATGCGCTCGTCGACGATCGCCGGGTAGGCGTCGTTGTCGAGTCGCAGGTACGGCGCCACGAGCTGAACGCGGTCGCGCGGGTTGCGCTCGTAGAGCACCTGCGAGGCGCTGTTGACCGCGTCGGACAGCACGATCTCGGTCGACTGGAACTTCAGCGCATACACGAGCTGGTTCAAGAAGTTGTCGAGCTTCGGACCACCGTCACCGTCGAACGTGTAGGTGGCGTTCGAGGTTCCCGACTCCCCGCCCGCGGGGTAGTCGAGCTCGAGCGGCGTCGCGCCCTCGGGTGCGCCGACGATCGAGTACTCGGGCGAGAACTCGCCGAAGTAGATGCGCGGCTCGAAGGTGCCGAGATCACCCGAGCTCGGGATGCCGGACTCGATGAACACGGGAAGGCCGTCGGACTCGCGCTGGTTGCCGTACGCGGCCACGACGCCGAAGCCGTGGGTGTAGACGATCGTGTCGTTGTACCAACCACCGGAGCTCTGACCCCGCTGATCGAGCTCGCGCAGCGCGATCACGGTGTCTTGCACCTCTCCGTTGATCTCATAGCGGTCCACGTCGAGGTAGGGCGAGAACTGGTAGAACTGACGCACCTGCTCGAACTGGCGGAAAGTATCGGTGATGAGCGCGGGGTCGATGATGCGAATGTTCGCGGTCGTGGCGGCATCGTCACGCAGCGCGCCCAGCTCGGCATCCGTCACCGCAGGGTAGTGCCGTTCGACGACGCCATCCACCCCGAAGGCGGCGCGGGTCGCCTCGATGTTGCGCTGAAGGTAGGGCGCTTCGAGCGACCGCGCGCTCGGGTCGACCTGGAAGCGCTGAATGATGAGCGGATAGACGGTGCCGACGATGAGGCCGAGCACGAGCAGCACCGCCGTGCCGATGATCGGCAGACGCCAGCGACCGATGATGGCGGTGACGATGAAGAGCACCGCCACTGCTGCCGCGCTCAGCGCGAGAATCATCTTGCCCGGAATGACCGCGTTCACATCGGTGTATGCGGCGCCCGTCATCAGAGTCGTCGACGTGCTGCTGACGAGGGTGAGGTACTGGTCGAGCCAGAGACTCACGGCCTGAAGCAGCACGTATACCGCGCCGGTGATCGCCAACTGGATGCGCGCGGTCTTCGAGATGCGCACTTCGCGACCGTTGAACGCGATCGCGCCGTAGAGGTAGCTCGTCGCGAGTGCCGCGACAGCGGAGAGCAGCACCACGGCCGACGCGAACCCGAGCACGGCGTGGTAAAAGGGCAGTTCGAAGAGATAGAACGAGATGTCGAGGCCGAACTGCGGGTCGCTCACACCCGCCGGGGTGCGGTTGAGCCAGACCGCGGCGAGCTCCCAGCGCGACGAGGCCGCGACGCCCGCGAAGGTGCCGAGCAGAATCGGGATGCCGTAGGTCGCGATCCGGCGCAGGGGCTCGACCACCTGCTGGTAGCGGTCGAGCTGCGAGTTGAGCTTCGCATAGACGGGACGGAACCGGTAGGCGAGCTCGATGGAGAGCCACACCGGAATCGCCATGGCGAAGAAACCGATCAGGAACATCACACCCATGGCGAACCACTGCGTGGTGAGCACGTTCAGGAAGCCGAGCTGCTGGAACCACAGCCAGTCGGCGTAGAAACCCGCGAACGCGAAGAACGCGACGACGAGCGCGCCGATCACTACGACGGCCGCGATGAGCGGGGTACGAGTCGGTCGGGCGGGGGCGGCAGAATCGCGTGTTGCGGTCACTAAGGCGTCTCCAGGCGTTAGGCGGTTCTGTTTATCGTAACCGCCAGAGGCCGACCGTGCCGCCCCGATAGGGTGCGCGGGGAGCCGCGCGACGACCGTTCAGCGTGCGGTGCAGGCGGGGAGGGCTGCGGCATCCGCCCCGTTCTTGATCGCCTCGAGCGCGTCTAGCGCGTCACGGAGCGTGTCGACGGCGACGACGGTGAGGCCATCCGGAACGTGTCCCACGACCTCGTCGCAGTTCTCGATCGGCGCGAGGAACCACTCGGCCCCGGAGTTGAGGGCGCCGTACATCTTCTGGCGGATGCCGCCGATCGCCCCTACGTCGCCGCTGCCCGTGATCGTGCCCGTGCCCGCGACGTCCGCACCACCCGTGAGGGAGCCCGGGGTGAGCTTGTCGATGATTCCGAGGGCGAACATCTGGCCGCCGCTGGGGCCACCGACGTTCTCGAGCTGAATGTTCACCTCGACCGGGAGATCGTAATCGACCCGCAGGTACACTCCGATCGCGGCGCGCTTCGTGAGGGTTCCGTCGGCGTCTTCCAGCTCGCGATCCTCGGGTGTGACCTCGACCGTTCGCTCTTCGCCGTCGCGCAGAATCACGAGCCGCATCGGCGAACCCGAGCCGTGGTCGGCGATGGCGTCGCGGAGCTCGTTGACGCCCGCGACGTCGACACCGTTCGCGGAGAGCACCTGATCGCCCGGCTCGAGGATGCCCGCCGACGGCGAGTCATCGATGAGCGAGTCGATGGTGAGGGCGAATCCGAACTCGTAGCCGAGCTCGAAGAGGGCGGCGGCAACGGCCTCCTGTTGGGAGTTCTCCATGAGGATGCGGTTCGCCTCGTTGGCGTCGTCGACCGAGAAGCCGACCGGGTAGACCCGGTCGATGGGGATGACGGCCTTGCTGGGGTCGAGCCACGCGACAACGATCTCCCACCAGCTGAGGGGGTTGGTGCGGCTGCCCACCGTGCCGACGGTGAGCAGGCTCAGTGAACCGTCTGTGGGGTAGGTGCGCTCGTCGGGAATATCGATGAGGGCGACCGACTCGCCGTCGTAGGAGACGTTTCCGAGGGTGTCGAAGACGGGTCCGGGCTGCTGGTAGACGTACGGCGTCGGAATCAGCGTGAGCGCGAAGATTCCGACCACGACGACGACGAGCAGCCACGCACCGACGGTCGCACCCCGGATGCCGCGGCGCTTCGACGGTGAGAGGTCGTCGTCGGTGAAGAGGGCCAACCCGAGATCCTTCCGCCCGTTGTTCGCCACAGGCGCACAATCATGAGCTTTAAGCCTAGGTCAAATCACAGCGTGAGCAGTGCCACTCGGGATAGCGTGAATGGCATGGCCACTGATGGTGAACCGCTCGGCGAGGACGAGTTCCGCGAGCTCATGCGCGAGTTTCTCGCGGGGAACTCCGACATCGACCCCGCCGATCTCGCGCGGGCTGCGGGGCTCGGCGCCGACCCCGCCCTCATCCAGCAGCTGATCGGCCAGTTCCAGTCAGCGCTGCAGAACACCGACGGCGAGATCAACTGGAATCTCGCGCGCGACCACGCGACCGCGTTCGCGGAGCGCTCCCGCCAGCCCAGCCTT
This sequence comes from Cryobacterium sp., assembly GCA_019638935.1. Classification (GTDB taxonomy): domain Bacteria; phylum Actinomycetota; class Actinomycetes; order Actinomycetales; family Microbacteriaceae; genus Terrimesophilobacter. The sequence goes on along the minus strand of JAHBSW010000006.1, from coordinate 19,058 downwards.
CCCGCCGAGCGCGAATCGCTCGCGCAGGCGCTCCACGTGGCGGCTCTGTGGCTCGATGAGGCGACGTCGGTCGGCCCGCTGACGACGGAACCCAAGCTCATGAGCCGCACCGAGTGGGTCACCTCGACCCTGCCCGTGTGGACTCAGCTCGCCGAACCCGTCGCGCACAGCATCGCGGATGCGCTCACCGCGGTTCTGCAGGAGCACGCACCCGAAGAGCTGAGCGGCATGATTCCCGGGGCGAGCACCATGTTCCGCAGCGTCGCGGGCACGCTCTTCGCGATGCAGCTGGGACAGGTCATGGGGCAGCTTTCGACCGAGGTCGTCTCGGGCGGCGACATCGGCATCCCCCTGCTCGGCGATGGTCCCTCCGGTGACGCGGCGACCGGGCAGGCCGCGATCCTCCCGCAGAACATCGCCGCGTTCGGCGAGGGCCTCGACATTCCGATCGATCAGATCGCGCTCTACATGTCGGTGCGCGAGCTCGCGCACGCGCGACTGTTCCGGCACGCGCGGTGGCTGCGGCTGCAGGTCTTGACGTCGATCACGGGCATCATGAGCGGCACGCGCATCAATGAGCAGCTGCTCGAGGAGATCGCCGAGAACTTCGATCCGACCGACACCGAGTCGTTGCAGGCCGCCGTGCGCGACGGACGTCTGCTGCAGCCGCGCACCGAGACCCAGCAGTCCGCATCGACCCGGCTCGAGACGACGCTCGCGCTCATCGAGGGCTGGGTGGATGTCGTCACCGCGCACGCGACCACGCGACTGCCGAGCGCGAACGCGATCGCCGAGACGGTGCGACGGCGGCGCGCCTCGGGCGGACCGGGCGAGTCGGCGTTCGCGACCCTCGTGCAGCTCGAGCTGCGCCCTCGCCGCCTCCGCGAGGCCGCCACCCTGTGGCAGCAGATCACGGATGCCGTCGGTGCGGAGGCGCGCGATGCCCTGTGGTCGCACCCCGACCTCGTGCCGACCGCCGACGACATCGACAATCCCGATGCGTTCCTTGCGCGGCTGACGGGACCGGCTCCGGAGCCTGACGACATCGACCAGGCGATCTCGGAGCTGCTCGACGACGTCGATGGCGAGGACAGGCCGCGCGAGTGAGGCGCGGCCTAATCCTCGCGTCGCCTGCGTGAAGCTCGGGCCATTCCTGGCCCGAGCGCGACCGCGACGACGGCCGTCTCGTCGATCGTCTGTGAGTATCTTCTGCGATCGTGACCCCGCCTGAGGCACCCTGTCGTGCATGACGTTTCGCATCGATACCGGCATCCCGCGCGTCTGGCGCACCCCGCACTCGCTGCAGTACGGCATCGATGAGCCGCTCGCTGTGCTCGAGCGCGTCAGCGTCGGTCACGAGAGGATGCTGGAACTGCTCACCGTGGGAACCCCGCGCACCGGCCTCGAGGCCATGGGTTCGCAGCACGGGCTGACGACACGCGAAGTGGACGAATTCATCGCCACGCTGGGACCGGTGCTCGCGACGCCGGCACCGTCGATCACGCGTCCGCGCGTCGTCCTCACGGGAAACTCCCCCACCGCGGGCCAGATCGCTCGCCTGCTCGCCAGCGGGGGATGCCGTGTCGCGCGCGTCGGTGACACGAACGAGCTTCGCTCGACCCCCGCCGATCTGGGTATCGCCGTCGGCCACTTCGTGCTCAGCCCCGAGCTGCACGGCGCGTGGTTGCGTCGCGACATCCCGCACCTGCCCGTCGTATTCGGCGATCGCACGGTTCGTGTGGGTCCGCTCGTCGAGCCCGGCCTCGGGCCGTGCCTGTACTGTCTCGAACGATTCCGCACGGATGCGGACCCCGCGTGGCCGGCGATCGCGAGCCAGCTGTGGGGTCGGCGCAGCCCGCTGGAAAGCGCCCTGCTCGCGGCCGAGGTCGCGGTGCTCGCGGCGCGGTTGGCGCTCGAGCGACTCGCGGGCGCACCGAGTGACCCGGCTGCGTCGATCGCAGCCCGTGCGACGGAGTCGATCACCATCGACACGCGCGGGCGACGCGTCGACGAACGCCACGAGGTGCATCCCGAGTGCGGCTGCAACGGCTGGGGCGAGGTGATCGCGCTGCCGCGAAAGGCTAGGCCTGCCCGAGCTCGGCGAGGAACCGCGACGGCTCGCGCTCCCCGCGCTGCGAGGAACGCGACCACGTCACGTGCAGCCGCCGACGCGCCCGCGTGAGCCCCACGTAGAGCAGCCGGCGCTCTTCGTCGAGCGCGGCATCCGTCGTCGCGTAGCTGATCGGAACAAGGCCCTCGCTCACCCCGACGAGATGGACCGTGTGCCACTCGAGCCCCTTCGCCGAGTGCAGGGTCGCGAGGGTGACCGCGGCCATCGTCGGCTCGTGGTGAGCGGCCGCGCGCTCGTGGATCTCGGTGACGAAGGCTCCCAGGTCGGTGCCCGCGGGCTGGGCCTCGGCGAGCGCCATGATGGCATTCAGCGACTCCCACCGTTCGCGAACGGCACCGCGCGACTCGGGCGGGCGCTGCGTCCAGCCGAGCGACCGCAGCACGTCGCTCACGGTCTTGAACAGGGGGTCCTGCGACTCGACGATCGTCGACCCCCTGAGCATGAGCAGAGCACGCTTGACGTCGGGCTGGTCGAAGAAGCGCACTCCCCCGCGCACGACGGTGCTCACACCGACGTCGGCGAGTGCCGTCTCGAGTGCGGCCGCTTGCACGTTCATGCGATAGAGCACCGCCACGTCCTGGGCCGGGGTGCCGGCAGCGATCTGCTCGGCGACGCGCGCGGCGACGGCTCGAGCCTCCGCGGTATCGCTCGGGAATCCGTCGAAGCTGGGCTTGGCACCCTCCTCGACCATGGCGCTGCGCAGATCGAGCGCACCCGCGCGACCCCGCATGAGGCGGTTGGCGGTGTCGACGATGGCGGGAGTCGAACGGTAGTTGTTCTCCAGGCGGATCACCGCGGCATCCGGATACCGCTTCGCGAACCCGAGCAGATAGTCGGGTCGGGCACCCGCGAAGGAGTAGATCGTCTGGCTCGAGTCGCCGACCACGCAGACATCGTTGCGGTCGCCGAGCCACAGGTCGAGCAGGCGCTGCTGCGCGGGCGAGACATCCTGATACTCGTCGACGACGAAGAAGCGGTACTGCGCCCGCACCTGCTGAGCGACGCGCGGCTCGCTCTCGATCATGCCCGCGCACGCGAGCAGCACATCCTCGAAGTCGAGCTGGCGGCGTTCGTCTTTCAGTCGCTCGTAGGCGCGATGCAGCTCGACGGCGGCGGTCGCCGAGAGCTGCGGGGGCAGCGGGCGCTCGGCGACGGATGCCTCGTACTGCTCGATCGTGAGTCCCGACACCTTGCGCCACTCGATCTCGGCCGCGAGGTCGCGCAGGCTCGCCGTGTCGAGACGAAGCCGGAGCGACTCCGCCGCATGCGCGATGAGGCGCGCCTTGGCGTCGACGATGCGGGGAAGGCTGCCGCCGGCGACCTCGGGCCAGAAGTGCGACAGCTGCGCGAGTGCGGCCGAGTGGAAGGTGCGCGACTGGATGCCGGGTGCGCCGAGGGCTCGGAGCCGACCGCGAACCTCCGATGCGGCACGATTCGTGAAGCTCAGCACGAGAACACGGCCCGGTGAGTACACGCCCGAGACAACACCGTGGGCGATGCGGTGCGTGATCGCCCGGGTCTTGCCGGTTCCCGCACCCGCGAGCAGCACGACGGGGCCGAGCAGGCTCTCCGCCGCGAGACGCTGCTCCTCGTCGAGGCCCGCCAGGGGGTCGGGCGTCGTCACTATCGATCGTCCCCGAGCTCGTGCCCCAGCCAGCCCTCGATGATGCGCCGAGCGATCGAGGTCGGGCCGGGCAGAATGATGTCCGCTGTCGTCTCGATCTCGTGGCGCGTGAACCAGCGCAGGTCGAGAATCTCCTCATCGTCGGGAGTGAGCTCGTGATCGACCGCGGGGTCGGCCAGCGCGTGGAATCCGATCATGAGCGAGCGCGGGAAAGGCCACGGCTGAGAGCCGAGATAGACCGGTTCGACAACCCGAATGCCCGACTCCTCGAAGACCTCGCGCACGACCGCGGACTCGAGCGACTCCCCCGGCTCGACGAAGCCCGAGAGCAGCGAGTAGCGGTTGCCCTCCCAGAGCACGTTCGAGCCGAGCAGCAGGCGGTCGTCGGCATCCGTCACCGCGACGATCACCGCGGGGTCGGTGCGCGGGAACTGCTTGGGCTCGTCGAACTCGCCGCGCAGCACCCAACCCGCCTGCTCGGGGTGCAGCGGTCGGCCCGAGATCGGCGAGTAGCGGTGGTCGGCGTGCCAGGTGCCGATCGCCACCGCCTGGGTGAGCAGGGAGGACTCGAGGTCGCTCAGCCGTGCGCCGATCGAGCGCAGCGACTCCCAGCGCTCCGCGGGAGCGAGCGCCGCCGCTCTCGGCGCGTCCAGCACCGCGGCCATGAAACGGGTGCCCTTCGGGGCGTGGGGAGCATCCACCTCCGAAACGCCGAGGTAGACGAGCGCGAGCGCGTCGGGCACGGCGTCGGGTCGCACGAGTTCGAGGCCGACGCCGTCGAGGCCCGCCGATGCGCGTGCTTCGGCATCCGTCGCGCCCGCGTTCTCCGGAATCGCCCTGACAAGCCCGCGATCACGGTGCACGACGACGATGCGTGTGTCCTCGTCGGCGAGAAGCTCGTCGAGGAGTGCGGGATGGCGACGGGATGCGTGGTCCTGGTCGACGCCGCCTCGAGCGAGTGCGGGCGGGCGGCCGAGCAGTCGAATCGGCGAGCGCGCGGCGAGGGCGTCCTGCATTCTGTGCCCCTCCTGTGAAGGCCACCATCGGGAAGGGCGCTGCGGTGTGGCGTTCGGACGAGGTCGGCGTCCGACGACCTACCCTGTCAGGTATGGCCAGATCTCCACTCACTCTAGCGGCGCTCGCGACGGCGGCCGTTCCCGGTCTCGAGGTGGCGGCCGCGCACCCGATCGGGTCGGGTGCGCACGGCGACTTCGAGTCCGCCCTCCTGAGATCGACGGACGGTCAGTACTACATCGTTCGCGTTCCCACTTCGGAGCGCGCCGAGGCCGAGCAGTCTGCCGACCTCGTCGCCCTGCGTGCGCTGAGCACGGGCGTTCGCACGCGCTTGCCGTTCACCATGTCGTCCTTCGTGGGCCAGGCGCCCGTCGGCGGCACCCGGGCGGTCGTGTCGGAGTTCGTGCTCGGCCACAAGATCTCCCTCTCCGACATCCCCGCCTGCGAGGGTCTCGCGACCTCGATCGGTGAGGCGATCGCCGCGATCCACTCGCTTCCCACCACCTTCATCGCCGACACGGGGCTGCCTGTCTACTCGGCGCACGAGCTGTTGCAGCAGGCGCTCTCCGCCCTCGACCGCGCGGCATCGACGGGGCTCGTGCCCGCGGCGCTCCTGCAGCGCTGGGAGGAGGCGACGGGAGACGGGGCGCTGTGGCAGTTCGCGCCGACCGTCATCAACGGCGGACTCTCGGCCGATTCGATCCTCGTCGACGGTGGCCCCGACGGTGGTGTCGTCGTCGGCATGCTGGGCTGGCAATCGCTGAGCGTCGGCGACCCCGCCCGCGACCTGTTCTGGCTGCTCGGCTCGCCTCGGGCGGGCGTCGCCGACTCGGTTCTGGATGCCTACCTCGCCGTCCGCGGCACGGGCGACCGCCAGCTCGGGCGTCGCGCGCGGTTCTACTCCGAGCTGGAACTGGCGAAGTGGCTCATCCACGGCACGACGATGCGGGACGATTCGATCGTCGAGGACGCCGTCTCGTTGCTGCACGGACTCGTGGACCGCGTGCAGGGCGATATGAACGGCGCGCTCACCCACCAGACGATGCCGGTGCTCGCGGTCGATGAGGTCGACGCGATGCTGAGGGCGCGCGGCGCTTAGCCACTTCTCGCCGGTCGAGCAGGTCCGCAGGGCCGTGTCGAGACCCGCCGCACCGTGAGCGCTGGTTTCGAGACAGCCTTCGGCTTCCTCAACCGGCAAGACCTTGGTGATCGAGAAGCTCGCGCAGCGAGTGTCTCGAAATCACCACGGGTGCAGAGTGATCGCCGGTGTGCTACGCGTGCTACGCTTGATGCATGGAAACGATCAGCCAGCGCGAGATGCGCAATCGCAGCGGTGAGGTTCTCCGTGCGGTAGCCAGTGGCGACTCCTTCACCATCAGCAACGACGGCGTGCCGGTTGCTCTGCTGACACCGATCGATACGACAGAGAGTCTTCGTATTGCGCGCCCGGCTAAGAAGCGCGGGGGCTTCTCGACCCTGCCGCGAGTGAAGATCGACCGACCGACTTCGGAGGATCTCGACGACCTCCGCGGCGACCGTTGACGCACGGTGACCCCACGTTATTACCTCGACACATCAGCGGCGGTGAAGCTGATCGTCGAAGAAGCAGAATCGGATGCGATCGCGGCATTCATGGATCGTGACGAGATCTCCGTCACCTCGTCGCTGCTTCTGGAAACCGAGCTGCGACGCTACGCGAGCCGGCACGAACTCAATCAAAACCTTGTCACTGACGTGCTGGAGCGAGTGCCTCTCAGCGAGATTCCTCCGTCGCTCTACCGAGAAGCGGGCCTCTTGCCTGGATCAACTCTGCGCTCACTTGATGCACTCCACCTGACCTCAGCCCTGCGTTCCGGCGCCGACACGATTGTCACCTACGACGAGCGCCTTGCTCTGAGTGCTGAAGCGCTCGGCATGCGGGTGGTCGCTCCCCGACACACTCGGTGATCGGGGAGCTCGCACAGCGGCTGCACGGGGAGCTGGTTTCGAGACGGCCGACTTCGTCGGCCTCCTCAACCAGCAAGGGTCAGCGGAAGGGACCTGCGGCCACGGCTCCGCGCCACAGCGCCAGCAGCTCGTCCTCGTCGAAGATGCGCTGCGGCGCGATGATCCGATCGACGGTCACGTAGTAGAGCTCCGCGTCGACAAGGGAGGGGTCGACGCCCTTCCAGCGCGCGAACGCGAGGCGGTAGAGGGCGAGCTGCAGCTGCCGGTCCTCGATCTCCCGTTCCGTCGCCGGCGCCTTCCCGGTCTTCCAGTCGACGACGCGGTAGCGTCCGTCGACCTCGTAGACGGCGTCGATCTTGCAGACCATCGTGTGCCCGCCGAAGGGCAGGTGAATCTCGCGCTCGACCTCGACGGGTCTCAGCCCGGCGTACGGCGACTGCTCGAAGATCGCCTGCAGGGCCGCGAGCTGGTCGCGGTCGACACCGTCGCCATCGTCCTCACTGTCGATGTCGCCGAGGTCGTCCAGCGCCTCGGGAACCCCGCCCAGCCCGTACCTCTGCTCGACCCACTCGTGAAAGACCGTTCCGAGCCGACTGGCGCGGTAGGGGCGCTCGGGCATCGGCCGCCGCAGGGCCGTGGCTGCGGCATCCGGATCGTGCACGAAGTCCTTGAAGCGTGATGCCGAGAACCGCTGCGGCAACTCGACGCTGCCGGCTGCCTCGCTCAGTCGCCGCCTCTCCTCGAGCAGCAGGTCGAGCTCGTCCTGCCACGGCCCGGCGCTGCCTGTCTTGGCCGTGGCTTTCTCGGTGCTGTCTCTCTCGGGGTTGGCTGCCCGCGCCTGACGAACGGATGCCGCGGCCGCCTCGACCCGCTCCCGTCGCCCGCCGAGGGGGTCGGCCGGCCACGGGAAGGTGGGCCCGCCGTCGCCGTTCGGGTTCTCGTCGTACCGGCTCGCCGCGCGCAGCTCGCCCACGATGCCGGCGTCGGCGAGCTCGAGCAGGAAGGCTCCGAGCTCTTTCGGCTTCTTTCCCGCAGCCCAGAACGCCCCCGTGAGCAGCAGTCGGTGTCGCGCACGCGTGACGGCGACGTAGGCGAGTCGGCGCTCCTCGTTCTCGTGGTGGGCCTTGACCGCCCCGGCGAAGCGCGCGAGCTCGTCCTTGAGCTCCTTGCGGCTTTCCACACCGCGCCAGTTCAGGGCGGGCAGCGCGCTGCGGTCCTGACGCAGCTCGTAGGGCAGCGCGCCGAGACGCAGCCATCCGCTGTACCCTTCGCGCGGAGAGCCCGGAAACGAATCGGCCATGAGTCTCGGCACGACGACGTGGTCCCACTCGAGCCCCTTGGCGCCATGCACCGTGAGCAGCTGCACCACGCCTCGTTCGGGCTCCTCCTGACGCGGCGACCGCTGCTCGCGGCGTTCGACATCGCGAAGCCAGGCCAAGAACCCGGCGAGGTCGCCGCGGTCGCTCACGGCGAGGTAGTCGTGCATGGCCTCGGTGAACGCCTCCATCGCCACCGCACCGGCCGGCATGGTGTCGTTGGCGATCACCTCGATGTCGAGACGCAGCTCCTGCTCGACGAGAGCGACGAAGTCGAGCAGTCCCAGGGAGCGTCGCATGCGCAGTCGCGCGAAGAGCGCCCCGGCATCGCGTAGGCGGCGCAGCCCTTCCTCGCTGAAGCCCTGCAGCAGGTGGTTGCCGTCCTTGGCGTGCGCCACATAGTCGAGCGCCTCGATCGTGGACCCGCCCTCCCCTGCAGCGACCGAGCTGCGCAGAAGCGCGGCGACCTCGGGGGCAAGCTCCTTCCCGTCGGGTCCGCGTCGCGCGAGCGCACTCGCGGCGCCGCTGAGCGCCTGAAGGTCGCTGACACCCAGTCGCCAGCGCGAACCCGCGAGCAGGCGCACGAGCTCCGACCCCGCCGTGGGATCGTCGATGACGGTGAGTGCGCTGACGAGGTCGGCGATCTCGGGCTCGGCCAGCAGTCCCTCGATGCCCACGACGTGGTGCGGCACCCCCGCATCGCGCAGCGCGGTCGCGAAGACACGCTTCGACGCATGGGCGCGAAACAGGATAGCCGCGGTCGCCGGCTTGCCGGCCGGACTCTCGGCGAGGCGATCCCGCAGCCACTCCGCGGCGAACCGGGCTTCGTCGGCAATGGTTTCCGCCACGTGGGAATCGACCTCATGCGTCGTCGCCCGCGGACCCGGATCGAGCGTCGCCACCGTGACCGCGGAGTCGCCCGAGAACGGCTCCACGAGGGTGTTCGCGGCGTCCAGAATCCTGGTGCCGTTGCGCCAGCTGATCGTGAGCGCGAACTCGTTGTGCACGCTCTCCCGCGCGAACTGCGCGCCGAACTGAGCGAGGTTGGCGGCGCTCGCGCCGCGCCAGCCGTAGATCGACTGGTGGGGGTCGCCCACGGCCATCACCGCGGTGTCGGCGAAGATCTCCGCGAGCAGCATCGTCTGCACCGAGCTCGTGTCCTGGTACTCATCGAGCAGCACGACCGAGAATCGCGAGCGGTAGCCCTCCCCCACGTGCGGGTGCCGACGCACCATGTCGAGCGCGAGGGTCACCTGATCGGCGTACTCGACGAATCCGCGCTGCACCTTCTCGCGGGTGTACCGTTCGGCGAGCTCCAGCACGAGGGGCAGCGTCTCGATGCGCTCGATCTTGCCGAGGACGTCGAGATACTCCCCGCGCGCGCTGCCGATGGGCAGGTTCTTCAGGGCGGCGAACTCGGCGGCGAAAGCCTTGACCTCCGCGGGGTCGACGACGTTCTCGCTGAGCGCGTGGGCGAGGTCGAGAATCGCCTGCGTGACCTGGTCGAGCGAGGCGTCCAGCCCCAGCAGCTCGTCGCCTGACTCACCGCCGGCCGGTGCCGTGAGCGCGACGCGCCTGGCGAGCTGCCAGGCGGATGCCTCGCTCAGAACGACGCTGTCGGCATCCCGTCCGATGAGCGCGGCGTGCTCGTGGAAGAGCGTGTTGGCGAAGGAGTTGTAGGTCGAGATCTCGGGACGCAGTAACTCATCGTGCTCGGCCGGGAGCACACCCGCGCGCTCGAGCTGGGCGAGGCGAGTGTTCACGCGCTCGGCGAGCTCGCCCGCCGCCTTGCGGGTGAAGGTGAGGCCGAGAATCTGGTCGGGGCGAACATGCCCGTTCGCCAGCAGCCACACGACGCGATCGGCCATGGTCTCGGTCTTGCCGCTGCCCGCCCCCGCGACGACGAGCGCGGGTCGGCGGTCGGCGGTGATGACGGCGGCCTGCTGCGCGGTCGGATGATGCTTCGTGTCGCCCTTGGTTCGCGGATCGAGCTGCATCACCTCGGTGATGCGATCCGCAAGTTCGTCGGGAGTCACGCGCGAGCGGCCCCAGTCGGCCCCCGAGTCCGCTCTCGTCACGCTGTCAGTCACTCGACACCGCCGGGGTTCGATGCAGCTTCTTGGCTGCCCCGCCGAAGCGGTACTCATCCACCTCGAACGATCCGGCGAACTCGGCTGCCGCCATGAGCCGAGCGGCGGCGCGCACACGCTCGCGGAACTCCTCGAGCTGCTCGTCGGTCAGTGCGGCCTGCACCGCTTCGTCGTACTCCTGGGGAGGTCGTTTCGTCTCGCGCCGGGGGTAGACGAGTTTCGCACCGGCCGCGTGATGCTCCCCGAACTCGGCGAGCACCCCGTCGAGTTGTCCCTCGGCGTAGGCGAGCTGATATGCCTGAAGCTGAGCGTGGCCGGCGAGCTGCTCCCCCGTGACCTTGGAGGCTCCCGTCTTGAGGTCGACGATGGTGACCCCGCCCGCGGCATCCCGCTCGACACGGTCGATCGAGCCGACGAGCTTCGCGGGCGGCACCTCGAGCTCGAAACGCTCCTCGGCGTTGGCGAGCGACTTGCCGTCGCGCTCGAAGTGGCGCAGATACTCGGCGACCCCGCGGGCGATCTTCTGCGCCGCCCGCCGCTCTCGCTCGGCGAGCCACGGTGCCTCGAACAGCAGCTCGCCCCAGCGCTCGTCGATGAGTTTCCAGACGGACTCGTACGACGAATCGGGGGTGTGCTCCATGGCCGAGTGCACGATCGTGCCGAGTCCCATCGCGTTGCTCGACTGCGAGCCCGAGACACGGTCGATGAACCAGTCGAGGGGTGACTCCTCGAACGCCTCGAGCGTCGAGGGCGAGATGCGCACGTGGTCGTCGTCGGCGAACAGCGGCTTCGTGGTCGACGGTTCGGCGAGGCCGTGCCAGTCGTCGGGGTCGGCCCCGGGAATGTGCTCGGCGGCGAGCTGCGCGAGACCGGATGCCGCAGCCGCTCGCGCCTCGTGCCCCGCATGCGTTCCCGTGAGCACGCGCCGCAACTGCCCGACCAGACCGCGCAGGGTGAGCGGCGGGCGCGCTGCGGAAAGCGATTCGTCCGCTTCGGGGCCGAGCCTCAGGAGCACACTCTCGCTCTCGTCGTCGTTGCTCGTGGCGCTGAGCACGACCTGGTGGCGGGCGCGCGAGACGGCGAGTGCGAACATCCGCAACTCGTCGTGGAGCACATCGGTGCGGTTGGCCTGTGCAGACCCGGACGTGATGCCGGCGTCTGCGCCGTCGCTGATTCGGGCGAACTCGTCGGCGGCGAGCAGCGAACCGCGCGGTTTGAGGTTGGGCCAGACTCCGTCTTGAAGCCCCGCCACGACGACGACATCGAACTCGAGCCCGACGGCGCCCGAGGGCGTTGTGACGAGCACCGACTCGGCGACCGACCGCGGTGCGAGGCTGTCTTCGGGCACCTCGGCGTCGAGCACGCCGTCGAGAAAGAGCTCCGCCCCGCGGGACTCTCCCCGCTCGACGAAGCGCTTGGCCGCCGTGAAGAGCGCGAGAATCCCGTCGAGGGCGCGGTTCGCCTCGGTGGCGGCGATGCCGGAACCCTGGGATTCGGCGAGCCACTCGTCGGCGAGTCCGCTGCCGTCCCAGACGAGCCACAGCAGCTCTTCGATCGTCGCACCCTCGGCGTGCGCGGCACGCACCGCTCCGAGGTGCGTCGCGAGCGCGGCAGCGTGCTGGGCAACGTGACGCTCGATGGTGACGAGCCGTCCCGGCTCGGCGAGGGCCTCGACGAGAAGCTCATCGCTCGGCCGATTGCCACCGCCGGCGAGCTCCTCGGCACGCAGCGCGAGGCGCAGTCGACGCAGCGCGAGTCGGTCGAGGCGGCCGAACGGTCCCGTGAGCAGTTCGACCGCGGACTCCGGCGTGAGCCGTGCACGATCTATTCCCACGTCGATCACGGCGAGCAGCGCGCGCGCGGCGGCATCGTCGCGAAGAGCCGCACCCGCCGCGGTCGTGCGCGTCGGAACATTCGCGAGCGAGAGCGACCGCGCCACCCCGGGCACGAGCGCGCCGCTGCGCACGATCACGGCAAGCCGGCTCCACGGCACCCCGCGGTGAATGTGGTGCTCGCGCAGCAGCCGGGCGATCGCGGCACGCTCGCGACCCTGCGAAGCGGCACGGAGTGTCACAACGGGTGCGCCGAGATCGGGTTCGGAACCTCCGACGGTCTCTCCCGCCGCGCCGACCCCCGCCGCCCGATGCCCGACGACGCCCGAGGTGCCGATCCGCTCGACGACGCGCCCCGTGAACTCCCGCAGGGCTGCCCCGTGCCGATGCACGGTCGAGAGCATGAGCGTCTGCACCTCGACGCCGAGCAGTGTGCCGAACTCGCCGACCGCGCGGGGCTCAGCGCCGCGGAAGGCGCTCGTCGCGACATCCGGGTCACCGAAACCGATGATCGACACGCCGCGTCGCGCGAGGGCGGCGAGCAGGCTGAGCTGCGAGCGCGACACCTCCTGCACATCGTCGACGAGCACGATCTGCAACCCGCCCGCGAGTTCGCCGGGCTCACCCCGATCGAGCAGTCCGGTCGCGAGCACCACGAGCTCGGTCGAGTCGAACTGGTCGTCGCGCGCGAACGCCAGAACGTCGCGGTACTCCTGCACGAAGTCGGCGACGGCCTGCCACTCCGGATGCCCGTGCTCGCGTCCGAGCGCCCGCAACCGGTCGAGCGGAACACCCCGTTCGGTGACGCGCATCATGAGCTCGCGCAGCTCGGTGCGGAAGACCCGCAGACCTCGCACGTCGGGGCCGAGGGTCTCGGGCCACGACGGCCCCGCTCCGTCGTCGAGGTGACCCGCAAGCAGCGCAGCGATGTCGCCGTCCTGCTCGCCCCCCGAGATCAGCCGCGGCGGCACGAGGCCGGCGGCGCGACGGGCGTGCGTGACGATGTCGAAGGCGAGCGAATTGGCCGTGCGCGCGAGCGGGCCGGCCGTCGTGATCCCGAGGCGCGCGCCCAGCGAATCGCGCAGCGCCGTCGCCGCGGTGCGCGACGGCGCGAGAGCGAGGACGGCCGAGGGATCGAGACCATCGTGCAGCACCCGGTGGGCGACGAACTCGACCAGTGTGGTCGTCTTGCCGGAGCCGGGCGCGCCCAGCACCACGGCCGAGTCACCAGGCGCCAGGTCGAGAACCGCGTGCTGCGAGGGGTCGAGGCGCGGGGCGTCGAGACCGGGCGTCCGGCCACCGCCGTGGCTGTCGGTGCCTGATGCGCTCATGCCAGCAAAGCTAACGCACGCCGCCCACACACGACTGGCTGACCGAGGCGGTTCGATGCAAGCCGCACCGCTCGAGCCGTGTCAGATGTACCGAACCGCATCGGACACCGGCCCAGGGCCACCGGCACCCCTCGCTACGCTGCCAACGAACAGGGCACCGTCGACGCGGCAGCGCGGCCCGGTTCTGGCGTAATCTGGGCACGTGGAGATACGCATCGGAATCATCAACAGTGCCCGCGAACTGGCCTTCGAATCGAACCAGTCCGCTGGTGACATCCAGAAGATCGTGAGCACGGCCCTCGAGAGTGACGCCACGTTCTTCACGATCGCCGACGAGAAGGGCCGTGAGTTCATCGTTCCCGTCTCGAGCCTCGCCTACGTCGAGGTCGGTTCGGAGTCGTCCCGCCGCGTCGGATTCGTCGCCTGATGGGCCTCATCTACATCGTCGTGCTCGCCGCCGCCCTCGGCGCGATCACGCGTTACCTGCTGCCGGGCCGCTCCTCGTATGGGCTCCTGCTGCTTCCCGCCATCAGCATCGTCGTGTCATCCATCGCCTGGGGCGCTTTCACCTGGGCCGGGATCGACCAGGGCACCGTATGGATGTGGCTCGTCGTGCTCGGTGCCGGCGCCCTCGCCGCGATCGGTGCGGCACTCTACCTTCCCCGTCACCGCGCCGCCCTCGAGGCCACGCAACTCGCCGAGCTGACCGACCCTCGCCGGGTGGCTTAACCGGCCGTCGGTCTCGCGAAAGCGCCGCAGACCGACGCCGGAGACGGGCGTCGGCACTGGCACCGGCGGCGATGGCCATTTCTGGTCATCGCTCAGTGCCGAAGCGCGTGCTACGCCGTGAGTCCCAGGTCGTCCATGCGTCGCGTGTGATCCGCGACGAGCTCCGTGAACGCGGGCTCCAGTCGTTCGTCGTCTGTCGCCGTGTCCTGAGGGATGTCGGCGGCCGAACGCGCGACGAGGAGCGTGTCGCCGACCAGTCGACGCCCCCAGAGCGCGAGTCGCGAGGCGAGCTTCGGGTTCGCGGAGATCTCTTCGCTCAGAACCGCGGCGAGGGCATCCGTCACCTCGTCTCCCGCGAGCAGCGCGGTCATGCGCTCGGGGTAGTCGCCCGGGAGTCCACCCGCGAGCTGCACGAAGCAGTCGTCGAGGATGCCGGAAACGACATACGCCGACATGAGCAGCTCGTCCCAGTCGGCACCGTGAACACGCTCGTGGAACGCCGTGACGGATGCCGCGAACGGCTCCATCGCCGTCGCGGCATCGAGACCCTCCCGCTCGAGGTCCGCGCTCAATGCGTGGTGCCGATCGAGCACCACGTCGGCGACGCGACTCACGGCGGTCTTCGTCTTCGTCGTCGGCGCGGCGATGATCGCCTTGCTCAGCGTCTCGAACAGCGAGAGCTGCAGGTAGGCGCCGTGCGCGAGATAGCGCGGCAGTTCGGGGGTCAACTGGGCAAGACCGACCCGGTTGATGCTGGGGCTCTGATCAGCACGCGGTGCACGGCTGGGCTGCGACCGGCGGGGGCGCTTCTTGAACAGGTTCACCACTCTGTAGATCCTACCGGCCCCGGTGGCGGCAGAGCGGGCGGAGTGTCTCTGAACGGCTGCACAGCGAGCGCACAGTAAAGTTGATACCGACCCTCGAAAAGCGAGGGGTGCTGCGCCCTTGGATCAGAGTGGGGCGCTTTCGTACGACCCAGGACAAGGCACAGACAACTTGACATTCTCAGCACTCGGCGTCGACCAGGACATGGTCGACGCCCTCGCGGCCAAGGGCATCATCGAGCCCTTCCCCATCCAGGCGCAGACCATCCCCCTCGGACTCGGCGGCCAGGACATCATCGGCCAGGCCAAGACCGGCACGGGCAAGACCTTCGGCTTCGGTCTCCCCCTCCTGCAGGCCCTCGGCACCGACCCCGAGCCCGGCGTGCAGGCCCTCGTGGTCGTTCCCACGCGCGAGCTGTGCGTGCAGGTCGCCGAAGACCTCGTCACCGCGTCGTCGAACCGCCCCACCAAGGTGGCCGCCATCTACGGCGGCAAGGCCTACGAGGGCCAGCTCGAGCAGCTCGACGACGGCGCGCAGGTCGTCGTCGGCACCCCCGGGCGTCTGCTCGACCTCGCCGCCCAGCGCAAGCTCAGCCTGAAGAACATCAAGGTCATGGTGCTCGACGAGGCCGACAAGATGCTCGACCTCGGCTTTCTCGGCGACATCGAGAAGCTCTTCGCGCAGACCCCGGCCGAGCGCCACACGATGCTCTTCTCCGCGACGATGCCCGGACCGATCGTCGCCCTCGCGCGGCGCTTCATGAACCGGCCCATCCACATCCGCGCCACCGACCCCGACGAGGGCCTCACGCAGGCCAACATCCGTCACGTGGTCTACCGCGCGCACTCGCTCGACAAGGACGAGGTGATCTCGCGCATCCTGCAGGCCGAGGGCCGAGGCAAGACCGTCATCTTCACCCGCACCAAGCGCGCCGCCGCGAAGCTCGTCGAGGAGCTCGGCGACCGCGGCTTCAATGCCGCCGCCGTGCACGGCGACCTCAACCAGGAGCAGCGCGAGCGTGCCATGGCCGCGTTCAAGGCGGGCAAGAAGGAGATCCTCATCGCGACGGATGTCGCGGCGCGAGGCATCGACGTCGACGACGTCACGCACGTCATCAACCACACCGTGCCCGACGACCCCGACACCTACCTGCACCGCGCCGGGCGCACGGGGCGCGCGGGCAAGACCGGCATCGCCGTCACCTTCGTCGACTGGGACGACCTGCACAAGTGGGGTCTCATCAACCGCGGGCTCGAGATGAACATTCCCGAACCCGTCGAGACCTACTCGTCATCGCCGCACCTGTTCAGCGATCTCGGCATCCCCGAGGGAACGAAGGGCCGCCTGGCGACCGCCGCGCCCGCGGGCGACCGGCCCTCGCGATCCGCGACGGCATCGCCCGGTCGCGGATCGCGGCGCGACGGCCAGGGCAGCGCGGGCTCGGGGGCACGCGGGGGCTCCGACCGCAACCGCAAGCGCACACGCGGCGGGCAGCCGACGAGCTCGGACACGGCGAAGCCCGCGGGAGCGGGCACGCACGACGGTTCGGGCCCGGCGCGCCGCCGCCGCAACCGCACCCGCCGACCCAGCACGGGCACGGGCAACCCGCCGCCCGCGGCCTAGGGGCAGGTCGATCTCGATACGAGGGCTACGCCCTCCACTCGATCACCGGCACCTAACGCCGGTCGAGGGCCTCAGGGCGGCGCTCGACCAGCGAAGATTCGGTGATCGAGTAGCGCGCAGCGCGTATCGAGATCGAGTCGACCAGAGTGCTAGCCGAAGAACGGCATCGTGCCGCTCGCCTCGTGCACGATCCGCTCGAGCACCGCGCGCTCCGTCGTGTTCTCGCCGAGGCGGTTCGGCTTGCCCGCACCGTGGTAGTCGCTCGATCCCGTGACGACGAGACCGAACTCCTCGGCGTAGCCGCTGAGGATCGCGACACCGTCGGGTCGGTTCTCACGGTGGCGCAGCTCGAGCCCGAAGAGCCCGGCATCCACGAGCTGCATGAGGTGTTCACGGGGCACCAGCGCATCGATGCCCCGCGTCGCGGGGTGCGCGAGCACCGGCACACCGCCCGCGTTGCGCACGAGCTCGATCGCGTGAAGCGGATCGGGCGCGTAGTGCGGCACGAAGTAGCCGTGCCGGGGGTGCAGGATGTCGCGGAAGGCGGCACTGCGATCCATCGCCGCCCCCCGGGCGACGAGTGCATCGGCGATGTGCGGCCGGCCGACCGTGGCGCCGTCGCTCACCTGCGTCAGCACATCGGTCCAGGAGATGTCGAAGTCGGCGGCGAGACGCGACACGATCTTCTCCGCCCGCGACAGGCGGTCTTCGCGGATGCGCAGGGTCTCCTCGCGCAGGTCGAGATCGTCGGGGTCGATGAGGTAGGCGAGCAGGTGCACGCTCGCGTGACCCACGCGCGTGCTGAGCTCCATGCCGGGGATGACGGTGAGGCCCGTGCCCGCAGCAGCAGCGAAGGCATCCTCCCACCCCGCGGTCGTGTCGTGATCGGTGAGGGCGATCGTGCCCAGCCCCGCCTCGATCGCGGCCGCGATGAGCTCACGCGGCGTCTCCGTGCCGTCAGAGACACTCGAGTGCGTATGAAGATCGATCGGCTCCCGCATTCAGCAACTCTACGGCTCGCGAACCGGTAGTCTCACTAGGCCATGATTCGCCGCTTCCTTGCCGCTACCGCGCTCCTTCTCGCGACCGCGGTGCTGCTCGTGCTCGCGTGGCCTCAGCTCTTCGGCGCCGAGCAGTGGCTGCTCGTCGCCCACGTCGTGTCGCTGCGCGGTCTCGCGATGGCGGCCGCGGGCATCCTCATCGTCGTGCTCCTGCTCATCGCGCTCGTGTCACCGCTGGGTCGCAGCTTTGCCGCCGCGCTCGCCCTCGTTCTCGTGCTCTTCGTCGGCCTCAACGGTGCCGTCGTCGGGAGTCGCGGTCTCGACGGCGGCGGTTTCGAGACGAAGGGCGAGAACGACCTCACGGTGCTCACCTGGAACACCCTCGGCGACTCCCCCAGTGCGGACACCATCGCGCAGCTCATCCTCGAGCACGACGCCGACATCGTCGCACTGCCCGAGACGACCCGAGAGCTCACCATCGAGGTCGCCGAGATCCTCGGACGCAACGGACACCCCATGTGGGCGCATACCTTCGCGCGCGACGAGGTCTCGAAGGCGCGCTCCACGTCGCTGCTGACGAGCGCCGACCTCGGCACCTACTCGTTCCGCGACGACGCGAGTCCGACGCGCCAGTTCCCGACCGTCGTCGCTCGGCCCGACAGCGGCGTGGGGCCGACGATCATCGCCGTGCACGCCGTCGCCCCCATCCCCCAGTACCTGGACGAGTGGCGCAATGACCTGCGCGTGCTCGCGACCCTCTGCACCGGCAACGTGATCATGGCGGGCGACTTCAACGCGACGCTCGACCACTTCGCCTCGCTCGCCGGCTCGGTCGACGCCGACTTCGGCGGGTGCCGCTCGGCCGCGGCCGCGGCGGGCAGTGGTGCGGTCGGCACCTGGCCCACCCTGCTTCCCGCCTTTCTCGGCGCCCCCATCGACCACGTGATGGCGACGGATGGCTGGCGCATCACGGGCGCCCGGGTCATCGAGTCGCACGACAAGGCGGGCAGCGACCACCGGCCTGTTCTGGCTCAGTTGCAGCCTCTGCGCTGAACCAAGAACCTGACGGCCGAGACGGCCGTCAGCGCTGGCACCGGCAGCGAAGGTCAGAAATGACCTTCGCTTTATACCGAAGTGCGCGCAGAATAGGGGGGTGCTGACCATGACCGAACCACAAGTGTGGACACTTATTGGCGTGTTTGCAGCCGCACTGTTCGGGGTGCTGGGCACCATCGTTCCACTCATCACCCGAACCATCACCGCAGAAATTCGGACACAGGGCGCTGAACTCCGCGGCGAGATCGTGAGCTTTCGAGGCGAGATTCGAGGCGAGATGGCAGCCATGGAACACCGGTTGTCCGACAGAATCACCGCCCTCGACGGTGACGTGCAGGCGATCTCACGTCAGGTGTTCGGCCGCGGCGGCGACCTGACGCCCTGAATCTGCCAACGTTTGGGTGGAGAATGGGGGCATGGCTGAATCGAAGACCCCTGCACCCCGAGCGACGAGCAACCGCTCGACGACGCCCGTGAGTGACACGTTCCGCGACTACATCTCGAGCAGCTGGGCGGAGCGAACGGATGCCGTGCCGCCG
>JAHBSW010000059.1 GCA_019638935.1 Cryobacterium sp. | reverse complement strand
CTGCACCGTGCCCATGACCTGGCCGGTCGCCGTGAGCGGAACCTGATCCGCGATGCGGGCGATGCCGAAGTCGGTGATCTTGACCCGGCCGTCGGGGGTGATCAGCAGGTTGCCGGGCTTGACATCGCGGTGCACGAGGCCCGCAGAGTGTGCCGCGTGCAGCGCCGATGCGGTCTGCGCGACGATGTCGAGCACGCGATCGGTCGGCAGCACGCGTTCGCGCTCGAGGATCGTGGCGAGCGACTCGCCCGGCACGAGTTCCATGACGAGGTAGGCGCTGCCCTCTTCCTCGCCGTAGTCATAGACGTTGGCGATCCCCTCGTGGTTGACGAGGGCGGCGTGGCGCGCCTCAGCGCGGAAGCGCTCGAGAAAACCGGGGTCGCCGAGATACTCGTCCTTGAGAATCTTGATGGCGACGGTGCGACCGATGACGAGGTCGCTCGCCTGCCACACCTCGCCCATCCCGCCGATGGCGATGCGGTTGGAGAGTTGGTAGCGCCCACCGAATGTGAGGCCGCTTGTGGGTCTCAATTGTTCAACACCGCCTCCATGACCTGCCTGGCTATCGGTGCCGCGACGGCGTTGCCGAAGCTGGAACCGTTCTCGACGACCACCGCGACGGCGACCTGAGGATCGTCCGCGGGTGCAAATCCTGTGAACCAGAGGGTGAGGGGCTGTCCCTCGCCGTTCTGCGCGGTTCCCGTTTTTCCACCCACAGCGACTCCGTTTATTCTGCCATTGCTTGCAGCACCATTGTCGACGTTTGCGACCATGAGTCGCTTAAGCGTTGTACTAGTGTCATCTGAAATCGGCGTGGAGAAGATCTCCGGGGTGAAGGGCTCGATGATCGAGAGGTCCTGCGCGCGGATCGTTTTCACCAGCGCCGGCTTCATGAGCACACCGTTGTTGGCGATCGCTGCCGAAACCATGGCCATCTGCAACGGCGTCACCCGCACGTCGGACTGGCCGAATGCCGAGAGCATGAGCTGTGCCGCATCGGGGTTCGCGGGGTAGATGCTCGAGGTCACGTCCATCGGAATCTCGAGGGGTTGACCGAAGCCGAAGCGCTCGGCGTAGGTGCGCAGGACGTTCACACCGATCTCGGCACCGATCTCGGCGAAGGGGATGTTGCAGCTGATGCGCAGGGCGTCGGCGAGTGTCACGCGCTCATCGGGTCCGCACGTGCCACGGCCCGCGTTTCGAATCTCGCTGTTGCTGAGCGGCAGCTGCAGCACAGCGGGGTTCGCCACGGTGGAGTCCTCGCGCAGCAGCCCGCTGTCGAGTGCGGCGGCGGCGACGACGAGCTTGAAGACCGAGCCGGGGTGGTAGAGATCGCCGGTGATGGCACGGTTGATGAGCGGATCACTCGGGTCGCTCAACAGTTCGTTGTAGGCGGCGATGACGAGATCCGTGTTGTGACGCGCCAGCTGATTGGGGTCGTACGACGGATTCGACACCATCGCAAGAATCGCACCGGTCTTGGGGTCGAGGGCGACGACCGCGCCGTGGTTGTCACCGAGTGCCGCCGCTGCGGCCTGCTGCACCGCAGCGTCGATGGTGAGTTCGACCGACGCGCCCTTCGCCGACTGCCCTGTGAGGATGGCGTTGAGCTGAGCGAGGAACTGGTCGTTCGCGGTTCCGCTCAGATAGTTGTTGAGTTTGCCCTCGATGCCCGTGTTGCCCTGGTTGAGCGTGAAGTAACCCGTCACGTGCGCGTAGAGCTCGGGCTCGAGATAGGTGCGCAGGTACTTGAACTCGCTGTCGACGGGCAACGACTCGGCGATGACGCGACCGCCCACGAGAATCGGACCACGCTCCGCCGAGTAGCTGTCGTAGAGGGTGCGCACGTTGCGACCGTCGGCCCGGAGGTTGTCGACCTCGAACGCCGTGATGATGGTGCTCGAGGTCATGAGCGCGAAGACCATGATGAGTACGACGGCGCTCACGCGCTTGATCTCGGTGATCATGGGCCCACCACCACGTGCGGGCCGGTTCGGATCGTGTCGGAGAGACGCAGCAGAAGCGCCGCAATGATCCAGTTGGCGACGAGCGACGAGCCGCCAGCGGCGAGAAACGGTGTCGTAAGGCCGGTCAGGGGGATGAGGCGTGTCACGCCTCCGACGACGATGAACACCTGCAGCACGACGACGAAGGAGAGCCCCACGGCGAGCAGGCGACCGAAGTCGTCGGTTCCCTCGAAGCCGATGCGCATGCCGCGAGCGACGAAGAGCAGATAGAGCGCGAGAATCGCGAAGAGCCCGGCGAGCCCCAGCTCCTCGCCCAGGCTCGCGACGACGTAGTCGCTCTGGGCGAGCGGCACGAGGTACGGACGACCCTGGCCCCAGCCGGTGCCGACCAGGCCACCCTGAGCAAGCCCGAACAGCCCCTGGACGAGTTGATAGCTGCCGCCGATCGCGTCGTAGATCTCCTGGTTGAACGCGTCGAGCCAGGCGGTGAAGCGACCGGCGACGTGGCTGAACAGCTGTGCCGCGAGCACCGCGCCGCCCGCGAAGAGCGCGAGACCCATGATGACCCAGCTCACGCGCCCGGTTGCGACATAGAGCATGACGAGGAAGAGACCGAAGTACAGCAGTGCGGTGCCGAGGTCGCGCTGAAAGATGAGCACCGCCATGGCGGCGGCCCACGCCACGAGGATCGGTCCGAGGTCTCGAGCGCGGGGGAAGCGCATCCCGAGCACTTTCCTGCCCACGATGGTGAGACTGTCGCGGTGCTCGACGAGGTAGCCGGCGAAGAAGACGGCGAGAGCGATCTTCGCGAGCTCACCGGGCTGGAACGACAGCGGTCCGACGCGGATCCAGAGCTGTGCGCCGAACTGGGCGTAACCGATCCCCGGGATGAGTGGGAGAAGCAGGAGCGCAAGCCCGGTGAAGCCGACGACGTAGCGGAAGCGCAGGAGCACACGGTGGTTGCGGATGACGACGAGCACGGCCATGGCGATCGTGATGGCGATCGCTGTCCACGCGATCTGGCGAACGGATGCGGCGTCCCACCCGACAGCACCGTTGTAGATGTCGATGCGGTAGATCGCCGCGATGCCAAGGCCGTTGAGCGCGGTCGCGATGGGCAGGATGAGCGGGTCGGCCTCCGGCGCGGTGAGTCGCAGGCACACGTGGGCGACGAGCACGAGGGCGCACAGGGCCACGCTGTAGCCGAACAATTCGCCCGTGGCCTCGCCGAGAGCACCGAGCTCGACGAGGGTGAGCGCGCTGAGGTTGATCGCGAAGGCGAAGAGCAGCAGGATCAGCTCTCGGTTGCGCTGCTTGGCGGGCGTGCGCAGTCGGAGACGCAGTTCTTTCGTGAGCGCCGGGCGGTCGTTGACGGCCACGAGCGTCGGCTCGGTCATCGGCTCAGCTCCTCGATCCGCTGGAGGATCTCGCGGGCGTGGTCGAGGTCGTTGGCGTTGATCGTGTCGGTCACGGTCGAGCGCGTGTATTCGGGCAGCGACTCCATCGAGATCGAGGTCTGCTGGTAGACGCTGCTGAGCTTGATCGGCCCCAGATCTTGCTGCACACCCTGGTAGATCGCGACCGTGTCGCCGTTGGCGCCGATGAAGTAGTGCGTCTGCGTCCAGCGGTAGCCGAGGATGAGCGCGATCGCGATAGCGCCGAGCATGAGCACGATGGCGATGAGCCACGACACCTTGTGGCGGATCGCGCGACGCCGGTGCTCGAGCATGAGCTCGTCGAGGTACTCCTCCGACTCGGGCTCGAAGTGGGAGTCCTCCTGCAGCGTCGACTTCAGCGGGTGCAGGAGCAGGGTGGGAAGACGCAGGGCCTTCCGCGCGATCTCCGCCTCGTAGGTGAGCGGCAGTGCCGCCGAGCCGACGATCTGCGGGGGCAGCGAGCCCGAGAACTGGTCTTCGCCGATGGAGACGACGACGACCGTCACATTGTCGGGGGCGCCGTGATCGAGCGATTCCTTGACGAGGCGGTTCGCGGCATCCCGCGGGTTGGAGTTCGCCTTCATGATGGTGCGAATCTTGTCGTCGCTGACGTAGCTGCTGAGGCCGTCAGAGCACATGAGCCAGACGTCGCCGACGGCGGTCGACAGCACCGTCGTGTCGACCTCGGGCGCCGAGTCGATGTCGCCCAGCACCCGCATGAGCACGTTGCGGCGAGGGTGAACCGATGCCTCTTCCTGAGTGATGCGGCCGCTGTCGACGAGGCGCTGAACGAAGGTGTGGTCGGTGCTCAGCTGGTCGAGCTCGCCGTCGCGCAGTCGGTAGATGCGCGAGTCGCCGATGTGGGCGAGGGCCACCTTGTCGCCCACGCGGATGATGCCGCTGACGGTCGTGCCCATCCCCGTGAGCTCCGCGTGGTCGAACACGGTCTCGGCGATGAGGGTGTTGGCGGCGAGCAGTGCGCTCTGCAGCGCGAACTCGGCCTCCTCGATCGTCGAGTACGGCCTATCGGCCTCGGCGATGCGCTTGATCGCGATGGCGCTCGCGACGTCTCCGCCCGCGTGGCCGCCCATCCCGTCGGCGACGACGAAGAGGTGCTTGCCCGCGTAGGCGGAGTCCTGGTTGTTGGCGCGCAGCTTTCCCACATGGGAGATCGCCGTGCTCTTGCCGGTGCGGGCCATTCAGCTACCGCCGCAGTTCGAAGCTGGTCGTGCCGATGCGAACGGGAACGCCGATGGGAACCGGCGTCGGCACGGTCACGCGCTCGTCGCCGAGGAACGTGCCGTTCGTGGAGTCGAGGTCTTGAATGACCCAGCCCTCGTCCCAGAGCAGCAGCTTCGCGTGGTGGGTGGAGGTGTAGTCGTCGCGGATGACGAGGCCGTTCTCGCGCGAGCGGCCGATCGACAGCGGCTGGTCGGTGAGTTCGATCTCGAGGCCCGCCTTCGCGCCTGTCGTGATGATGAGCCGACGCGCGGTGTCGGATGCCTCCCCCGTCACGTCCCCGATCGGTGTGGGGAGAGGGGTGGAGGGAAACGAGCTGACAGTGGGCCCGGTGCCGGTGGCGACATCCGGCCGCCGGAACACCCTGCCGAAGAGGTCGCTGCGCAGGGCGTAGACGATCGCGAAGATGAACACCCACAGCAGCAGCAGGAAGCCGAACTTGAGAACGAGCAGGGTCAGTTCACTCACCAGCCACCACCACCCTTGGCGGTCGGGTCGGCGGGTGGGCGTGGTGAGGGGTCAACGCGCAGGTCGGCGAACTGGTCGACGGCGGAGGACTGGGCAAGCACCCGGAACACGATACGGGTTCTGCCGATCGAAATCTCCGAATCGGGGGGCAGGGGGGCTTTCTTGACCGGTGCGCCGTTGAGCTGGGAGCCGTTCGTGGAGCCGAGGTCGTGCACCTCGGCGCGCTCGCCGTCCCAGCGGATCTCGACGTGCTTGCGGGAGATTCCCGTGTCGCTCACCGTCACGTCGGCCTCGCTGCCGCGGCCGATCACGGTTCGGCCCTTCTTGATCGGGTAGCGCTTGCCGGCGATGTCGAGCACCGGTGTCCAGGTGACGGCACCCTTGACGCTCTGCGAGGCGATCCGCGTGACGCCGTCGGCGAGAGAGGGGTCGGCCTCGAGGGTGATCCGGATGCCCCCCGCGAACTGGTAGCGCTGCGCGGCAGCGTGATCCTGAACCAGCTGGGTGAGCTCATCGGTGAGGGTTTGGCCGAGACTCGACATCCTCTCGGAGTCCTTCGTCGAGAGCCGCACCGTGAAGGTGTTGGGCACGAGGATGCGGTCGCGCGAGACGACGGCCGCCTTCGTGTCGAGCTCGCGGCGCAGGGCCGCGGCGATCTCGATCGGCTGGAGGCCGCTCTTGAACGTGCGTGCGAAGGCACCGCCGACGACGCGCTCGAGGCCTCGCTCGAAGTTGTCCAGTAGCCCCACAGCGTGTCCTTCCGGTGGCGTGCACCCGTAATGATGGTAGTCGCTGAGGGTGAGCAAGCACCGAAGGCCCCGCATTCTTGGGGCCGCACTGTGATAATCTCGCTCTCGTCGCGCGAGTGGCGGAATGGTAGACGCGCTGGCTTCAGGTGCCAGTACTCGCAAGGGTGTGGGGGTTCAAGTCCCCCCTCGCGCACGAAGCAATTGAGGCCCTTTTTGGGGCCTCAATTGCTTTGTCGGTGGGGTTGCCGAGAGCTGTCTCCCGGGTAGCCGTGGCCGTTCTTGCGGATTCAGGGGGCGACGGTCCCACGTAGGGTCGTAGGTGTGGGCGCGGAGCGGACGTTCGGCACCGGTTCGGTGTGCGTGGTAGCGACGGGTGTCCCGGGATGACCCGCGTCATTCCCGCGTGGCTGTCCCGGGTGCTCGGGTTGCCCGGTGCGGTGTCGTTCCATCGCTTCGAATCCATCGTGAAGGGTGCGGCCAAGCACGCCGCGGCTATGGCCGGTTTGAGCGATCCCGCGCTGCAGGCGGAGGCGGGCCGCACATCCTTGTGGAACGGCGGCAGGCTCGATGCGGATGCTGCCGGTTGGTTTCTCGCGCTGGCGAGGGAGGCGGCCATTCGCACGATCGGGTTGACGGCGTTCGATGAGCAGCTTGTGGCGTGCTGCGCGCTGCTGTCCGAGCACGCGGTCGAGATGGACACGGGTGAGGGCAAGACCCTCGTGGGCGCGTTCGCTGCTGCCGGACACGCGCTGGCTGGACGGCAGGTTCATGTCGTGTCGGTGAACGACTACCTCGCCGAGCGCGATGCGGGCTGGATGGAACCGTTCTTCGATCTGCTCGGGGTGAGCGTCGGCTGGGTCGGGCAACACACCTCGCAGGAGGAACGACGCCGGGCATACGCTCGCGAGGTCGTGTACGCGCCGGTCAGTGAGATCGGCTTCGACGTGCTGCGCGACCGCTTCGCTGTCACCGACGACGAGCGGGTGGCCCCCGTGTTCGACGTGGCGATCGTGGACGAGGCCGACGCGGTGATGATCGACGAGGCGATGGTCCCTCTCGTGCTGGCAGGCACCTCCGACCACCGCGCCGAGGATTTCACCGAGGCGACGCTGCTGGTCGAGGAGCTGGAGGACGAGCGGGACTTCACGATCGACGCCGACCACACGACAGTGACGCTCACCGATGCCGGTCTGGATCGGCTTGAGGCGCAGCTCGGGGGCGTGAACCTCTACGCCGGAGAGCACATCGCCACCCTGACCCGGATCAACCTAGCCCTGCACGCCCGCGTGCTGGTGCGCCGCGATGTGGACTACCTCGTGACGGACGGCGGGATCAAGCTCATCAACACCGGCCGAGGTCGCGTCGCCCATCTCCAACGCTGGCCCGACGGACTTCACGCGGCGATCGAAGCGAAAGAACGCCTGAGCGTGAGCGCGCCCGGTGTGACCCTCGACACCATCACGATCCAAGACCTCCTGCTGGCTTACCGCACCCTGTCCGGCATGAGCGGCACGGTCACCGCCGTCGCGGAGGACCTGATCGAGTTCTATAAGCTCCCCTCTGGCCGGGTGGAACGGCACCGGCCGAACATCCGCACCGACGAGCCAGATCACGTGCTACTCACCACGGCCGACAGGTTCGCGGCGATCGTTGACGAGGTTCGGAGACGACACGCCGACGGGCAGCCTGTCCTCGTCGGCACGCAGAACGTCGCGGAGTCTGAATCCCTTGCGGCGATGCTGGCCCAAGCGCGGATCGAGACGCGTGTGCTCAACGCGAAGAATGACGCCGAGGAAGCCGCGATCATCGCGCAGGCCGGCGAGTACGCCGCGGTGACCATCTCCACGCAGATGTCCGGGCGCGGCACGGACATTCGCCTGGGCGGGGCCGACGAGCACGACCGCGACCGCGTCGTCGCGGTCGGCGGTTTGACCGTCCTCGCCACCGGCCGGTACCCGTCCCGCCGCCTCGACACACAGCTCCGCGGGCGGGCGGGACGACAGGGCGACCCCGGCACAGGCCTGGCTGTCGTCAGCCTGGACGACGAACTCGTGCAGACCAACATGCCCGAGCACGTTCTCACCACAATCCGGCGTGCCGGCGAGTCGCTGACGATGGAACGGCGGCGGCAGATCGTGAACTCCGCCCAGCAGATCGCCGAGGGTATCCGACTCGACCGGCACCGCAACACCTGGGCCTACAACCGTGCCATCGCCGCGCAACGAGCCACCGTCCTCGCACACCGGAGAGCGGCGGCGTCCGGCGACCTCGCCATGACGACGCTGCGAAGCCTCATCCCTGAGCAGCTCGCCGCGCTGGAACGTGCTCGCGGGAGCGCGGTCGTGGACATGGTTCGCACCGTCGCGTTCTACTACTTAGACGGCCACTGGACGGAGCACCTCGCGCTGCTCCAAGAGGTCCGCGACGGCATCCACCTCCGCTCGCTCGCCGGCCAGCAGCCCGCCGACGAGTTCCACCGGATCGCCCTGCGCGAGTTCCACGGCTTCCTCGATGCCGTCTACCAGGACGCCGCCGCCTTCATCGACGGCCTGCGCCCCGAGGATGTGGGGCAGAACCTGGAATACCTGGGGCTGCG
The DNA here is from genome assembly GCA_019638935.1 of Cryobacterium sp. Classification (GTDB taxonomy): domain Bacteria; phylum Actinomycetota; class Actinomycetes; order Actinomycetales; family Microbacteriaceae; genus Terrimesophilobacter. The sequence continues at coordinate 1,608 of JAHBSW010000059.1, read as the reverse complement.
CCGCCCGTCGGCGACCTGGACCTACATGGTCACCGACGACCCGCTCGGAAGTCCCGGCGATCGGCTTGCCAAAGAGCTCGGCAAACGCTGGCGTTCCAAAGTGCTCCGCATCGAGTGACCCGGCAATCGGTTCCCGGCGCCGCGACGCACGGTCTCGAATCGGATGCGCGCGCCGACGTGACTTGGATAGAGCCGGGGGCTAGGAGGTTGCTAACGCCGATTCGTCCGCAGTTCGTGCCGCGCGGCTCGCCACGTAGAGCGATACCGCGACTGTTGCACCGAGGGCAGCGACAACGATGACAGCGAACACCAGGGCGATCGCGCCATCCAATAGCAGAGCTGAGACGCCGGCTGCGGCGCTGACCACGAAGCCCGCCCAGACCCACGGGGCGGCGGCCCTGTGACCGGCGACCCATCCAGAGTCAGAGCGCAGTGTCGAGCGCACGCGAATACCCGCGACGCGGTTCCGGCGCAGCACTCCGTTCCCGGCGAGTTGCGTAAGCACGGCGGTGAGCAGCAGCAAGACCGGGAAGACGACCGCTACCATGACCATGTCCTCAGCCTACGCTCGCGCCTCCGCACCCGCGCCCGGGTGTCGAAAGGCGCTCACTCAGGTGCCAATGAATCTTGTAGATGCGTGTATCTCGATGCCGTTGCTCACAGGATCACCCTTGCTCTGCCCCGTATATACGGGCCTCAACGCCGATCCGCGACCCTGCGCGCTGAAGGGTCGAGTGCATTTCAAGTCCCCCCTCGCGCACAAGTTGACCTGAGTCGCGAGCTTGTCGGCACCGACCGGGCGTGGCTAGCATGGGGCGGTCGAGTCGCGTCTGCATTGCGGCCGACTGTAGGGAACGATACTGAGGACCCGAATGAACCGTCTCCGCATCCTGCTCGCCGCCGTCGTGCTGGCGCTTCCGCTGAGTGTCATCTCCGCATCCCCGGCCCTGGCGGTGACCTACACACCCACCACCTGGGGCCAGCTCCAGACCGATGTCGCGGCAGCGACGGCGAGTGATGTTGTTGCCCTGGGTGCGAACATCACGGCCCCGGCGGGGCAGCGACTCGTGGTCGCACCCGGGGCGACGCTGATTCTCGACCTGAACAGCCACAACCTCGCGATCCCCAGCGCCGCGAACGAGGAGGCGGCGCTGCGTGTTCCCACCACCGCGACCCTGGTCATCCAGGCCACCGGCGGGGGCTCACTGACCGTCACCGGCGGCAACTCCGGGGCAGGCATCGGCGGTGACATTCGCGAGGGCGGCGGCACTGTGACGATTCTCGGCGGCACGGTGATCGCCACCGCCGACGGCCCGGGCGGTGGCGCAGGCATCGGTGGCGGCGGCGCGGGTGGCGCGGGCGGCACGGTGACGATCAGCGGCGGGGACGTGACGGCCAGCAGTGTCGGCGGCGAGGTCGGTGGCGCAGGCATCGGTGGTGGCGAGGGCGGCTCCGGCGGGAACGTCGTCATTACCGGCGGTGTGGTGACCGCATCAGGTGGGGATGGCGGCGCCGGGTACGGCGCCGGGGCGGGGATCGGTGGCGGTGGTGTCGGGGTTGCCGGCAGCCCAGGGGCCGGTGGCCCGGTGACCATCTCCGGAGGCTCGG
>JAHBSW010000058.1 GCA_019638935.1 Cryobacterium sp. | reverse complement strand
CGCCAGCGCGAGCAGGCCGAAGGCCGCCAACGGCCACCGCGCCTGTCCGTCGAGGTCGACGGCCTTGTCGACCCGGCGCTGCGCCCGCTCGGTGGTGGCCCGGTAGTGAAGCCACGGTGTGAATGCACGGATGCCGCGCACCGCGGTGATCACCCCGATGGCTCCGAAGATGGCTGGCCCCAGAAGCAGAAAACCCTCGGATCGCAGACCGTAGATGTTGCCACCGATTACCCGCGAGAACTGGTCCACGAGCACGACGATGCCGACGAGCGCGGCGAGAAGGAGAAGCCCCGCGAAGTAGAGCCCGAGCCAGGGGTTTCGCGGGTGAATGCGGTCCGTCTCCGTCACGGGGCGACGCGGCCGTTCGCCTCGAACGCCGCGTGAGTCAGTGGCATGAGCCGAGCGAAGTGCGCTTCCATCTGTTCAGCGCACATCTCGATCTCGCGCTGCGGGAACGACGGGAACTGGCTTCCCTCGTGCTTCGTGCGCAGGCTGAGGAAGTTCATGAGCGAGCGGGCGTTCATGGTCACGTACATCGAGGAGTAGGTGGTGACGGGAAGCACGATCCGGGCGACCTCGCGCGCCACACCGGCCTCGAGCATCCGCTGGTATGCCGCGTACGCCTCACGGCTCACGCGCGTCGTCTCGTCGGCGACGAGCCGGCTCTGCTCGGGCGAACCCGGGTGGAACTCGTAGGCGCCCGGCTTTCCGCTCTGCACGAGATTGCGGTCGGATGCCGGCACATAGAACACGGGGCGAAGCTCGCGATAGCGCCCCGACTCCTCGTTGTAGGAGGCGATGCGATGACGCATGAACTCGCGGAACACGAAGATCGGCGCCTGCACGTAGAAGGTCATCGAGTTGTGCTCGAAGGGAGAACCGTGGCGGTCGCGCATGAGGTAGTTGATGAGCCCGCGGTTGCGCTTCGACTCGAGTTCGGCGGCCTCCGCGGTCGACGGCGCGTGCTCGTCCAGCTGCGCCAACGACTGCTCGCCCTGGGTCGAGACGCGTGCAGCGAATAGCACGTCGGCATCCTGCGCACTCGCTCGCACGAGTTCGACGGTCATGTCGGACCTGAACACTACCTCTGGAGTTTCTTCGACTGCCGGCACGACCTCACGATATCGAACCCATCTGACCTAGGGTGGAGACACGCGAGCGAGCAGCGAGCAATGGGACTGCGCACATGGCGTCGACCGAAGGGCACGGTAATGGCACTGACGAGTGAAGCAACAACCCTGTGGCGGGGAGAGCTGGCCACGGGAACCGGCACGATCAGCCTCGATTCGTCGGAGGCCGCGGAGTTTCCGGTGACCTGGACGAGCCGCTCCGAGGGCGAGACCGGCCGCACCAACCCCGAGGAACTCATCGCCGCAGCACACTCCTCCTGCTACGCGATGGCGTTCTCCAACATCCTTGCGAAGGCTGGCACACCGCCCGAGAGCATTCAGGTGACGTCGGCAGTGACCTTCGATCCCGCCAACGGCGGCATCACGGGAAGCCACCTGCTCGTGAGCGCGGTCATCCCGGGCATCAGCGAAGACGACTTTCACGAGCGAGCGGAGGAGGCCAAGGCGAATTGCCCGGTGTCTCGGGCACTCGCCGGCATCGAGATCACGCTCGAGGCGTCGCTCGCCTGATCGTCGACGACCGGCGCGTCACTCGCCGCGGTCGGCTGCGGCGTCGCGTTCGGCGCGCTCCAGCGCGATGGCCCTCGTGATCGCGGGGCGAGCGAGCTTGCGTTCGCCCGCCGCATCGAGCACGAGGCCGAGTCGGTAGGCGGCGCGCCAATCGGCGGGGGCGGCGTCGGCATCCGCTTGAAAGCGGGGCACGTGCACCCTCGCCGCCGCGGGGTCGGGTCGCCCGCTGGGCAGCAGATCGAACTCGTCGTCGGGCAGCGAACCCTCCCGTGCCATCAGCCGACCGAGGCGCTGGCTGCGAAACCCGAAGAGCAGCTCTGCTCCGAGGGCCCAGAACCCGACGAGCGGCAGCACGAGAAGCGCGACCCCCATGATGGTCGAGACGGTCGTTCCCACCTCGAAGAATCCGATCGCGAGCTGAACCGCGACGACGAGGTAGAGCACGAGCAGTGCGGCCATGACGCCCACGCCGATCTGAGCGGGCACTAGCGGAGCCCGTCGTTCGAACGCAGGTCGATGAGCTTGTCGAGCCCCACGACGACACCACGGATGTCGCCGAGGGCACGCAGGGCACGCAGGATCCCTGCCTCGTAGGCCGTGGGCGAGAGGGTCTCGTGGCGCAGCACGAGCTGCTCACCGTGGCCGCCGAAAACGATGTCCTGCTGGGCGACGACGCCGCGCATGCGCAGACTGTGGATCGGAACCCCGCCGACCACCTGGCCGCGCGCTGTCTGTTCGGCGTGGGGCGGCGTGAGCGGTTCGTGACCCTCGCGCTGCGCCGCGATGTGCTCGGCGGTGCGCACCGCCGTGCCCGAGGGCGAGTCGACCTTGGCGGCGTGATGCGACTCGACGATCTCGACGGAGTCGTAGAACCTGCCCGCAATGCCCGCGAAGATCGTGGAGAGCACCGAGCCGAGCGAGAAGTTGGGAACGATGAGCACTCCCACGTCGAGGTTTCCGCTGATCTTCGCCTCGAGACCGGCGACGCGGTCGGCCGACCAGCCGCTCGTGCCCACGAGCACGTTGTGGCCGTGCGCTATCGCGTACTCGACGACGCTCGGACTCGCCTGGGGGGTCGTGACGTCGACCACGATGTCGACCCCGACGATCTTGTCCAGGGGGTCGGCGGACGAGAGTCCGACGGTGAGCTCGAAGTCGTCGGACTCGGCGATGAGCCGAGCGATGAGCCCGCCCATTCTTCCCGTCGCACCGACGAGAGCAATACGCGTGGTCATGACTTCATGCTAACCGCCCGTGCACGAGCACTCGACAGCGCCTCAGTACGGCTGCTCGACGGGCAGACCGGTGCGCAGCTCGGGGCTCAGGTGCCCGAGGTCGTTGTGGCACACGAGCACGGGCGGCTTCGCCGAGCGCACCCGGATGATGGTGAGCCCGCAGTTGGCCTGGTTGAGTCCCATCCAGCGCCAGTCGGCCGCGCCGAACACCTCGCGCACGAACCACGCGATCACGAAGTTGTGCGTGATGAGCAGCTCGTTGCGCTCTCCGCGGGCGGGACTGAGCCACTCCGCCACGGCATCCGCCATCTGCGCCTTGCCCGCGTCGATCTCCTCGGGCGTGACACCGCCGAAGAAGGGCTCGAAGACCGCAGGCATGTCTGGAGAGGGGCCCGAAGGAACACAGTCCATGAGCAGTGCCGAGGGCTTCGGCTCGAGGTCCTTGACCGACTTGGCGATGACGGATGCCGTCTCGGTGGCTCTCTGGAGCGGCGAGTGCAGCACCGTGTCGAACGGCACCTTTGCGAGCCGCGCCCCGACGGCCTTCGCCTGCTTTCGCCCCCTCGAGGAAAGCGGGCCGTCGGGAAGGCCGTGCTCCGCGTCTTGCTGCTCGCCGTGACGCACGAGGTACAGAAAGTGGGACATCATCGTCCTCTCGTCGGTTTCGGATAGGGCACTACGGGTTGGGGGCCGAGAGGCCGGCGAGGGCACGAAGCTCCGAATCGGCGAGCGCGCCGACCACGGCGACGCTCAGGGGCCGCTGCGCGAGCTCCGTCGCAAGATCGGCGACCGCATCGCGCGTGACAAGGGCGAGTCGGCGCAACGATTCATCGAGGTCGGCGAATTCGCCGAGCGTGATCTCGGAGCGGCCAAGGCGCGACATCCGTGTGTCCGAGTCTTCGAGTGCGAGGGCCGACGCGCCCGAGAGCTGCCCCACGGCACGGTCGAGCTCGTCGACCGTGATGCCGTGCGTGCCCATGCGCTCGAACTCGCTCAGCATGAGCTCGGCGACCTGACCCGCCTTCGCGGGCGCGCAACCGGCGTAGAGACCGACGATGCCGGCGTCGGAGTACGACGGCCCGAACGAGTAGACCGAGTAGGCGAGGCCCCGCTTCTCACGAACCTCCTGGAACAGGCGCGATGACATCCCACCGCCGAGCACGGCGTTCATGACCGCGAGCACGAACCGGCGATCGTCCGCCGCGGCGAGGCCGGGCACTGCGAGCATGAGATTGGCCTGGCCGTTGGGGCGCTCGACCGTAACGAACGCGCTGCCGCGCGTGACGTTCGTTCCCCGACCGTTGCGACGCGATACGGGAAGCATCGCCGTGTGGAGGTCCCAGCCCGCGAGTTCGAGAGACCGCGTGACCTGAGCCACGAGCTGGTCGTGATCGACGGCACCCGCGACGGTGATGACGAGGTCGCGCGGGCGGTAGTTGGCGCGGTAGTGGTCCCAGACCGCGTCGCGTGTCACCGCCCTTATCGTCTCCGGGTTGCCCCCGATCGGACGGCCCAGGGAATGCTCGCCGAAGACCGCTTCGAACGTGCGCTCGCTGACGACATCACCGGGGTCGTCAGCGGCCATCGCCAACTCCTCGAGGATGACGCCACGCTCGTTCTCGAACTCCTCGCGGTCGAGCAGCGAGCTCGTGATCATGTCGGAGAGCACCTCGATCGCCATGGGCAGGTCGCGGTCACGCACCTTGGCGTAGTAGCAGGTGTGCTCCTTGGCCGTCACCGCATTGTGCTCGCCACCGACGGCGTCGAAGCTCACCGCGATATCGAGCGCCGTGCGTTCCTTGGTTCCCTTGAACAGAAGGTGCTCGAGAAAGTGGGTCGAGCCGTAGCCCTCGGGTCGCTCGTCTCGCGACCCCACCGCGACCCAGTAGCCCACGGTCGCGCTGCGCGCGCCGGGCACCGACTCCGTGAGGATGCGAACCCCACTCGGCAGAACGGTTCGCCGAACGACGCACTCGCCCGCGGCCGTAAAGTTCAACTCAGCCAGGTCGAGGGGAAGACCCACAGCGCCGTTCATCACTGACGAGCCTATGCCACTCGCCACACGGCTCGCGCGCTCCGGCGTCGGAATGATGGCCATTACCGGCGTTCACTGCCGATGCCGATGCCGTCCGAACCGCCGGCTGTTACGACGTCACGTCGTCCAGCAGCGCAACCTGCGCCCTGGTAAGGCTCAGGTGGCCGGCCTGAATGAGCGGGTCGACATGCTCGGGTCGAGTGGCGCTCGTGACGGGAGCGACGACATCCGGCTTGCTCAGCAGCCACGCGAGCGCCACTGCCGCCGCCTCGACCTCGTGTTCCGCTGCGACGCGGTCGAGCGCGCCGAGCACCCGCATCCCCCTGCGATCGAGGTGGCTCTCGCGGTCGACGACTCGTGAGTCGAACCCCGTCGTGGTCTGCTCGCCGAGGTCGTCCCGGGAGCGATACTTGCCGGTGAGGAACCCGCCATCGAGTGCGAAGCGTGCCATGACGGCGAGATTCTGCGCGCGGGCGACTCGAGCGACATCGCCCTCGAACTGGTTTCGGTGCATGAGGTTGTAGCGACACTGCAGAGCGGCCAGCGGGCGGATGCCCAACTGCCCGGCCATGACTCTCGCCTCGATCAGGCGATTCGCGGTGTGATCGGATGCACCGAGAGCGCGCACCTTGCCGGCATTGATCAGCTCGTCGGCGGCGAGGAGGGTCTCCTCGAACGGCACCGACGTGTCGTCTCGATGCAGGTAGAGCACATCGATCTCGGTGACGCCCAGTCGCATCAGGGAGGCGTTCACAGCCTGGTTGATCGAGTCGGCCGACAGTCCGGGGTTGTCGGCGCTCTTGCCGATCTTCGTGCCGATCACGAGGTTGGACCGGCCGCCCCGATTGCGGAGCCAGTTGCCGATGAGGATCTCGCTGCGACCACCGGCGTAGGAGTCCGCGGTGTCGATGAAGTTGCCGCCGAGCGCGACGAAGCGGTCGAGTATCTGCCAGGCGTCGTCGTCGCCGACGGTCCAGCCGAAGACGTTGCCGCCGAGTGCGATCGGACTCACGCGAAGCTCGGTCTCGCCGAGCTGACGCCGCATCGACACGCTGATGGGCGCCGTGACTACCCCGCTTGCCGAATCCGACACGTGACCTCCGCCGACCGCTCCCCGCCGACGTCCTTGCCGTCAGGGGCTGGTGTTGGTTCGAGCGTAGGGCACTGCGAAGTCGGTACGCGTATTGCTCAGCTAACGATTCGGTGTGTTATTTGCAGGCGGGTGCGTTCACCCGTTGCGGCGATACTGCGGACCGCTCCAGCGGGCCTCGTGGCGTGCCCGCGCTATGATCACCAGGGCTCCGAGGATGAGCACTGCGCCTCCGGCACCGACCCACACCGCGGGGTATGCCATCCAGGAGCACCAGTTGATGAACGCGAGCACGTAGTCGACGACGGTACTCACGACCCCGAGCCTAGGGTTCGGCTCCGCGGCCGAGCATCCCCCCGAACGGGGGTCGCCATCGATCGAGCGAGAGCCGGCGGGCTACTTGCCCGCGCGCCGGAGGGTTTCCGCCGCGTGACGAATGACCGGCTCGTCCACCATCATTCCCTCGAACTGAAAGACACCCGGCTGTCCGGCCGCCGCCGCGATGATGGCCTGGGCGTGACGCACGTCGTCATCGCTCGGTCGGTATGCCGCCCTGATGGTGTCGACCTGACCCGGGTGAATGCAGGCGGTGGCTCCGAAGCCGCTCGCCGCCGCATCGGCGACCTCCGCTGCGAGCCCCGCGGTGTCGTGAATGTCGAGGTACACCGAGTCGATCGCCGACTTTCCGTTGGCGCGAGCGGCGAGCAGCACCGTCGAGCGGGCATGGCGGGCGACGTCGCGGTAGCGACCATCCGCACGCCTGCTGCTCGTGCCGCCGAGTGAGGCGACCAGGTCTTCCGCTCCCCACATGAGCGCGACCGCCGACTGGTGGCGGGCGATCGCCTCGGCGGCGAGCACGCCCTTCGCGGTCTCGCAGAGCGCGATCACGCGGTAGCCGTCGAGCGCCTCCAGATCGCCAGCTTGCTCGACCTTGGCGAGCATGAGCGTGCGATAGGCCGTTCGGTTGATTGCGGCGAGATCGGCGGCAAGATCCGAACTGCTCGCCGGATTGACGCGCACGATGGTGCGTTCCGGGTCGAGCGAGTGGGCCACGAGTGCTTCGCGTGCAGAGGACTTCGCCGAGGGCGCGACGGCATCCTCGAGGTCGAGAATGACGGCATCGGCACGCTCGGCCGCCTTCGCGAAGCGCTCGGGTCGATCGGCCGGACAGAACAGGATCGCCGGACCCATCCCCAGCGTCACGCGGCGTCGCCCTTGCACTGCATGAGCGTGTTCCGCACCGCTGTGGCGACGACGACACCGTGCTGGTTGCGCGCGGTGTGCTCGAAGGTCACGATGCCTTGACCCGGGCGGGATTCCGAGAGGCGCTTGGCGAGGATCACGGTCTCGGAGTAGAGAGTGTCGCCGTGATACACGGGGTGGGGAAAACGAACGCTCTCGAAGCCGAGATTGGCGACGATCGTCCCCTCGGTGAGCTGAGCGACGGATGCCCCCACGAGCGTCGAGAGCGTGAACATCGAGTTCATGAGTCGCTGGCCGAATGGCTGCTCGGCCGACCATGCGGCGTCGAGGTGCAGCGACTGGGTGTTCATCGTGAGCGTGGTGAAGAGCACATTATCGGTCTCGGTGGCGGTGCGGCCGGGGCGGTGCACGTAGCGGACGCCCTCTTCCATCTCCTCGAAATAGAGTCCGCGTTGCACTACCTCGCGCTGCGGTTCGCGCGTGCCTCCGCCAGCATCCTTGCCCATTCTCGTCACTCTCTCGCTTGCCCGCTCCACATGCTACTGGCCCAGGCCCAGCGAGCGGGCGATGATCATGAGCTGCACCTCGTTGGTGCCCTCGCCAATCTCGAGGATCTTCGAGTCGCGGTAGTGGCGCGCGACCAGGTACTCGTTCATGAAGCCGTAGCCGCCGAAGATCTGGGTCGCGTCGCGCGCGTTCTGCATCGCGGCGTCGCTCGCGACGAGTTTTGCGATGGCCGCCTCGGTCTTGAACGGGAGCTCGGCGTCGCAGCGACGTGCGGCGTCGTACCAGGCGAGGCGCGAGACGTGGACTCGCGCCTGCATCTTCGCGATGAGGAACTCGATGTGCTGATTCGCGGCGATCGGCTCGCCGAAGACGACGCGCTCCTTCGCGTACTTGATCGACTCGTCGACGCAGCCCTGCGCAGCCCCGGTCGAAAGCGCCGCGACCGCGATGCGTCCCTCGTCGAGCGTGCGCAGGAAGTTTGCGAAGCCCCGACCGCGCTCCCCCAGCAGATTGCCCGCGGGCACGCGCACGTTGTCGAACGTCAGGGGGTGGGTGTCGGATGCTCGCCAGCCCACCTTGTCGTAGGCGGGTTCCACGGTGAAGCCCGGTGTTCCGTGCGGCACGATGATGTTCGAGATCTCTTTCGCCGTGCTTCCGTCGGCACGGGTGCGCTCCCCCGTCACAGCGGCGACGGTCACGAACCTCGAGATCGGCGTTCCCGAGTTGGTGATGAACTGCTTGCTGCCGTTGATGACCCACTCGTCGCCGTCGAGCACCGCGGTCGTGCGTGTGGCACCCGCGTCGGAGCCCGCCTCGGCCTCGGTGAGACCGAACCCCGCGAGCGCCGTTCCCGCGACGAGGTCGCCGAGCCACTGCTGCTTCTGATCCTCGGTGCCGTAGCGGTAGATCGGCATCGCGCCGAGCCCCACAGCGGCCTCGAGCGTGATCGCGATCGACTGGTCGACGGTAGCGAGCGCCTCGACGGCGAGACAGAACGCGAAGTAGTCGCCGCCCTGTCCGCCGACCTCCTCGGGGAACGGCAGGCCGAACAGGCCGAGTTCGCCCATCTTGGCCACGACGTCCATGGGCAGCTCGTGAGCACGATCAGCCTCGTACGACCGGGGAGCCACGACGTCGTCGGCGAACTCCTTGACCGTCTCGTAGAGTTCGCGCTCTTCCTCGCTCAGATTCCAGCTCATGATGGTGTCTCCTTGAGTCTCGTGTCTACGTCGGCACTGGAAGCTTCGGTGCCCGCGGGTTCCGTACCCTCAGGTTCGATCGTGGCCACGACTTGGTCGAGTCTGACGAGCCCGCCCGCGACGACGCTGACGGTCACGCGACCGGAGACGGGCGCGGTGAGCCGGTGCTCCATCTTCATGGCCTCGACGGTGACGATGGTGTCGCCGACCACGACCTCATCGCCCGTCGCGACGGACACCGTGACGACGGTTCCCGGCATGGGTGATCGCACCTCGGGGCTTGCGGGGTGCGATTCGCGCTCTATCCGTGCGAGCCGGTCGCGCAGCTCACGCTCGCGCGAGATGCGCTCGATCGGCCAGGACCACCCGTCGCTGCCGATCCAGAGGGTGCTGCCGCTGTGAGCGACGACGAAGGTCGAGGTATGCGCATCGAGCTCGATGGTGAGCTCGCGCTGACCGTTCGCCGTGCGATCGGCGACGAGGCGAGCCGCATGGTCGCTACCGGCCACCGTGGCCGTGAACGCCGAAGAGCGGTCGCCGGCCAGGAGCACCTCGATCCGCTCGTCGCTGTCCGCTGTCAGCGAATGCGCTGCGAATACGAAGCGCTCTGGCCCGGGCGCCGATCCCGATCGCCAGCCAGGATGCGCGGCCCACGCACCGGAGGCGGCAGTGGGCGCGCCCGCGGCCAACGCCGCGGCGACGTAGGCGACAGCATCCGGTCGCCGGAACCGGAGGTCGGGCAGGCGGCGCTCGATGAGTCCCGTGTCGAGGTCTCCCGCCTGAACATCGGGGTCGGCGAGCAAGGCGCGCAGGTACTCGACGTTGGTGCGAACCCCGAGCACGGTCGTTCTCGCGAGGGCGCGGTCGAGACGCTGCAGCGCCTGGTCGCGATCCGCGCCCCAGGCGATGACCTTCGACAGCATGGGGTCGTAGTCGGCGGGGATGACCAGTCCGTCCCGAAGCGAACTGTCGACGCGGATGCCCGCGCCGCTCGGCTCGCTGAGCGCCACCACCGTGCCCGTGCTGGGTAGGAAGCCGCGCTCGGGATCCTCTGCGTAGACGCGAGCCTCGATCGCGTGCCCGCGGAGCCGCACCTCCTCCTGAGCGAGCTCGAGCCTTTCCCCGGAGGCAACGCGCACCTGCCACTCGACGAGGTCGACCCCCGTGACCAGCTCGGTGACCGGATGCTCAACCTGCAGCCGCGTGTTCATCTCCATGAAGAAGAACTCATCGGGCCGATCGGCGGAGACGAGGAACTCGACGGTGCCCGCGCCGACGTAGTCGACACTGCGCGCGACGGTCTTGGCAGCCTCACCGATGCGGTCTCGTGTGGCGGCGTCCAGCAGCGGCGACGGCGCCTCCTCGATCACCTTCTGGTGGCGGCGCTGCAGCGAGCACTCGCGCTCGCCGAGGTGGATGACGGTGCCGTGCGCATCCGCGAGCAGCTGCACCTCGATGTGCCTCGGCGTCGAGATGAGGCGTTCGAGCAGGAGCGTGTCATCGCCGAACGCGGCCTTCGCGACACGACGAGCACTCGCGAGGGCGTCCGGAAGCTCGTCGGCGGTGTGCACCGGGTGCATCCCCTTGCCACCACCGCCCGCCGATG
>JAHBSW010000057.1 GCA_019638935.1 Cryobacterium sp. | reverse complement strand
ACCGACCTCGCCGACGTGCGCGTCGCCGGCCAGGAGGCCACCAAGGTGTTCGAAGCGAACCAGCACGGACAACCCCGCTGGGTCGATTTCGAAGGCACCACCGTCTCGGTGCTCGCACGCTCCTTGCGTGAGGCCACCGAGATCGTCACGGGAACACTCGGGCCGCTCGCCGATGACGCTCCCGCCATGGCGAAGCTCCGCGACACGCTCTTCGCCTACCTGCGCAACGACCGGCGCTGGCAGGAGACGGCGACCGAGCTCGGCATCCACCGGCAGACGCTCTCCTACCGTCTCAACCGCATCGAGGAAGAGACCGGATTCAAGCTCGCACGCTCCTCGGACCTCGCCGCACTCTGGATCGCCTACCAGGCGTGGGAGGCGACCCACCCCCGCTGAGCTGGCGGGGGTGGATGCTGTTCAGTCAGCTGAGCGATAAGCCTCGTCGTCGCTGTAGGGGAACCACCAGAAGTCCTGCTCGGATGCGGTCGGGTCGACCATGATGAGCTTCGGGTGACGGAATGTGTCGAGTCCCTCCGCACCCAGCTGGCGCCCGATTCCTGACAGCTTGCGACCGCCGAACGGACCAGCGTCGTTGTCGAGCAGTGGCGCGTTGACCCACACCATTCCGGTCACGATCTCCCGCTGTGCCCGGTCGATCTCGACGATGTCGGTCGAGTAGAGGGTCGCACCGAGCCCGAACGGCGACCGGTTGGTGAGCTCCAGCGCCTCGTCGAAGCTCGACACCTTGTACACGGGAGCGATGGGGCCGAACACCTCCTGCGCGTACAGGTCCATCGTGTCGGTGCAGTTGTCGATCACGGTCGGCTGGAAGAAGAAGCCCTCGGCGAGTTCCTCCGGCAGCTCGGGCCGCGAGCCGCCGGTCACCAGCCGGGCACCCTGCTCGAGAGCGCGAGCGAGGATCCCTTCGACCCGGTCGCGCTCGCGGGAGTTCTCCATGGGTCCGATGTCGACGCGGTCGAGACCGTGTCCGATGCGCAGCGTGCCCACCTCGGCGACGAACGCCTCGAGGAACTCGTCGTAGACATCCGCGTGCACCAGAATCTTCTCGGCCGAGGTGCACACCTGGCCGCAGTTGAGGAACGCCGCGAACGCCGCCGCGCGGGCCGCCGTCTTCACGGGAGCCGACGGCATCACGATGAACGCGTCGCTGCCGGATGCCTCGATGAGGTACGGCTTGAACGTCTGGGCGCACGCCTGGGCCACGGCCTGACCCGTCGGCACGCTCCCCGTGAAGGCGACCATGTGGGTGTCCTTGTGACCCACCAGCTGCTTGGCGGGGTCGGCCCCACCGGGGATGCACTGCACGAGCCCCCTGCCGAGTCGCTCGAGCAGTTCGACGAACGCGAGGGTGGTGAGCGTCGCGTTCTCCGATGGCTTGACGATGACCGAGTTGCCCGCGGCGAGCGCCGCGGCCGCCGACCACATGAGCAGCAGCACGGGGAAGTTCGCGGGGAGCACGATGACGACCGTGCCCATGGGCTCCTTGAGCGTGTAGTGCATCTGGCCGGCCACGGTCGTGCCGTGGATGGAACCGATCGAGTGTCGACCCACCTCCGCGTAGTAGTCGACGGCGGATGCCGACCAGTCCAGCTCGTCCATGCACTCCTTGAACGGCTTGCCGGTCTCGAGGGTCATCAGCTCGCTGATGAGCGGCGCCTGTGCTCTCATCTCGTGCGCGAGCTCGTGCAGGGTCTCTGCACGATCGAGAGGGGTGCGCGCGTGCCAGGCTCTCTGCGCGGCGTTCGCTCCGGCGATAGCCGTCTCGACCTCGGCCGCGGTGGGCTCGACGTAGGCTCCGAGGTGCTGCCCGGTGGCGGGGTCGGCCACGTCGACACGGCGTGTTCCGGCCGAGGCGCTGAGGCCGTCGGGGCCGATGTATGCGCCGGTCACTCGGACGAGGGTCTCCAGTGCGCGTTCTGATGCTCGCGTGCTGCGCCCGATTTCGACTGCTGACGTCAACGTCATCACTCCTTAACTGGTGGAAAGTTGTGCGTCATGATGACGACTTGAGTTCCACGGTAGGAGGGCAGCTGCCACGGCTGAACTGTTGCCGAGTATCAACAGGGGCAGGGAAACGTACTGGCGAATGACCCGCGGCAGCGCCGCGTCTGCGCGGATGTCTCTCATACTCCGGCACAGTCGAGGCGGACCCGTTCGGATAACTGAATAGTTCCGCCGACGTGGCGGGCACTCAATACTGTGAACCGCTGGACCCACGTGAAGCGGTCCGCCCGCCCCCTGCGTCAAAGGAGACACAAAGATGACCACCACTACAGACAGCCCTCGCCCCGAAACGGGTGTCATCGCTCGGGTCGAGACTCGATCCATCGACTACGTGCCCCTGCGAGAGCGCAAGGGACGGATGCTCGACCAGTCCACCGTGTGGTTCGCGGGCAGCGCCCAGCTGCTCACGATCGCCACCGGCACGATCGGCATCGCCCTGGGACTCAACCTCGCCTGGACCCTCATCGGTCTCGCGCTCGGCACCATCCTCGGCACCATCCCCGTCTCGGCCCACGCCACGCAGGGACCCCACCTCGGTCTGCCGCAGATGGTGCAGTCCCGACCCCAGTTCGGGCGCTACGGTGCCCTCTTCATCTGGGCGATGGCGATCGTCGTCTACTGGGGCTACGTCGTGCTCGGCGGAAACCTCATCGGCACGACGGCCGAAGGCATGGGCTGGGGTGCTGCAGCGCCGTGGGCGGTCATAGTCTGCCTTCTCGCGCTCGTGCTCGCCATCTTCGGCTATCACTGGCTGCACGCGGCGCAGCGCTACATCAGCTACGGGCTCGTCATCGTCATCCTCATCTACGTCATCGGCCTCGGTGTGCTCGGGCAGGTGCCCGCGGAGTTCTTCAACCTGGTCGGAACCTTCCAGGTCGGACCGTTCATGGCGGTGCTCACGGCGGCGGCCGCGTACCAGCTCACCTGGGCGTTCTTCGTCTCCGACTACTCCCGCTACATGCCGAAGGAGACCAAGCGCGGCGTCATCGTGTGGACCACGTCGGGCGGCCTGTTCCTCGGACTGTTCTCGTTCATGGCGATCGGTGCCGTGGCGGCGTCGCTGCTCCCCTCCCTCATGGAGAGCAACCCCGGTCTCGCGGATCAGCTCGCCGGTGACGCCACCGGCTTCGCCGTGAGCCTCGTCGTCACCGGACAGCTCGTGTTCGCGGGCCTCGGTGAACTCGTGCTCATCTTCGGCGGGCTCGGACTCATCGGCCTCATGGCGATGTGCGTCTACGGTGGATCGCTCACCCTGATCACGGCGCTCGACAGCATCCGTCCCGTGCAGGCGACCCGCCGCATCCGGGTCATCACGATCCTCATCGTCGGCATCACCGGAGCGGTCGCGGCGGCACTCGTGCCCACCGACTTCCTGTACAACAACCTGTACACGGTGCTCATCGTGCTCGCCTACCTCATGGGACCGTGGACCGCGGTGAACCTCACCGACTTCTTCTTCGTTCGCAAGGGCGTCTACTCGGTGACCGAGATGTTCAAGCGGAACGGGATGTACGGGTTCTGGAGCTGGCGCGGAATCGTGTCCTACCTCGCGGCCGTCGTGGCGATGATCCCGTTCATGTACATCCCGGGGATGTTCGAGGGACCGATCTTCACCGCTCTCGGCGGCGTCGACCTGGCGTTCTTCGTGGGGATCCCCGTGGGCGGTGTCGTGTACTGGCTCGTGAGCCGCAACATCGACCTCGTCGCGGAGCGCGAACTCATCGCGGAGGCCGACAAGAACATCGACGCGATCGGTAAGCCCATCGAATAGGGGAACAGCGGAACCGGAGAACCGGTTGCCTCGATTCGCGCATGCGAGTCAGGCAACCGGTTCTTCGGTGTGCGGATAGCGCGTCAGTCGAAGATCGGGCCGCGCGTGCGGGTGCGCTTGAGCTCGAAGAAGCCGTCGTATGCCGCGGCCGCGACTACGGCGTCCCACAGCACCACGGCCTGCTCGCCCTTCGGCGCGGGCGAGATGACAGGCCCGAAGAAGGCGACGTCGCCGAGGGCGATAACGGGGGTGCCGACATCCTGGCCCACCCGGTTGATGCCGTCGAAGTGGGAGGCGCGCATCTGCTCGTCGTACTCGTCGCTGTCGGCGAAGCGCGCATAGTCGGCGGGCAGTCCGACCTCGGCGAGCGCCGCGGGGATCACCTCGTCGGGGTTCTTCGAACCACCCGGGTGGATGCGCATGCCGAGCGCGTCGTAGAGGGGCTTGACGGCATCCTGACCCTCCAGCTCGCGCACGGCGGCGACGAGACGCGTGTACTTGAGCGCCCGCGGGAAGAACGCGCGGTACTCCTCGCTCACATCCTTGTTCTCGTTGAGCACGGCGAGGCTCATCACGTGCCAGGTGACGTCGAGGGCGCGGTGCTTCGCCACCTCGTCGACCCAGCGGCTCGTCATCCACGCCCAGGGGCACGAGGGGTCGAACCAGAAGTCGACGGATGTCGCGGCAGAGGCAGTTGCAGAGGTCATGCCCCCAGTCAACCCCATGCGCGCACCTCCGCGCTGGACAGTCCGACGAGGCCCGCCTAGACCCGCTGAGGGAGCTGAGGCACGGAGGCCAGCAGGGCACGGGTGTACGGGTGCCGGGGAGAGGCCAGAACCTCCTCGACGTCGCCCGATTCGACGATGACGCCATTCTGCATGACCGCCACGACGTCGCTGATATAGCGCACCACCGCGAGGTTATGGCTGATGAAGAGCATCGAATGCTGCTCGGTCGCCAGCACCCCGCGCAGCACGTTGAGCACCTGCGCCTGCACCGACACGTCCAGCGCCGAGGTGATCTCGTCGGCCACGATGACGTCTGGCTGCGCGGCGAAAGCGCGGGCGATCGCGACCCGCTGACGCTGCCCGCCCGACAGCCGCCGGGGAAGACGTTCGACCACGTCGGGGGGCATCGCCACGAGATCCAGCAGTCGAAGCACCTCGCTCCGACGCTCCGACCTGGAGATGTCGCGCCTGGCCTCGAGCGCTTCGAGGATGATCTGGCCGACCGTCATGCGCGGGTTCAGCGATCCGAACGGATCCTGGAAGATCATCTGCACCCGCCTCGCCCGGCGAGCGGCGCTCAGTGTCGGCAGATTCTCCCCTCCGATCGAGATCTCCCCCGCTACCGGCTTGACGAGTCCGAGGATCGCCCTGGCGACCGTGGACTTTCCCGAGCCCGACTCGCCGACGAGACCGAGCACCTTGCCCTGCGGAACGGTGAAACTCACATCGTCGACGACGGTGCGCGCCTGCGACCCTTTCCCGTACTGGACAGTGAGCCCATCGACGACGAGGCCGCTCATGGCTGATCCCCCTCTCCGCTCGCGCCGGGCTCTGTCTCACGATCGGCGTCGACGGGCGCCGACACCTGCACGCTCACGGGGACTGTCTCCTGGGGGTGCCAGCAGGCGGCGAGGTGACCCGTCTCGCGAGCGAGGAGTTCCGGCCGCTCCTCGCGGCACAGGTCTGTGGCGAAAGCGCACCGTGTCGCGAAGGGGCATCCCTTGGCGGTCTCGCCGACCATGGGCGGCCGGCCGGGAATGGTCGCGAGTTCTCGGGAGCGATCGGTCTGCATGTCGGGAACGGCGTTGATGAGCGCCCGCGTGTAGGGATGCACCGCCTTGGTCATGAGATCGGCCGTGGGGAGGTCTTCGACGACCAGTCCGGCGTACATCACGATGACACGGTCGCACACGCTCGTGATGACGGCGATGTCGTGGGAGATGAAGAGGATCGCCGTTCCCTCCTCGGCGTTGATCCTCTCGAGCAGGTCGAGGATCTGGCGCTGAACGGTGACGTCGAGTGCCGTCGTCGGCTCGTCGGCGATGATGAGGTCCGGTGTCTCGGTGAGCCCCATCGCGATCATCGCCCGCTGCCGCATCCCGCCGCTGAACTCGTGCGGGTACTGGCGCAGGCGCGACTCCGCCTCGGGGATTCCCACCGCGGAGAGTTTCTCGATGGCGAGCTCACGGCCTTCAGCCTTGGAGAGACCGCGATGCACGCGCGAGGACTCGGCGACCTGCGTTCCGATTCGGATGGCCGGATTGAGGCTGCTCATCGGGTTCTGGAACACCATCGCCAGGTTCGTTCCGAGGAACTTGCGCAGCGTGGACTCGGGAAGCTCGGCGAGCTCTCGGTCGAGGAACCGGAGCCGATCCGCCGTGACCACCCCCGGATAGTCGACGAGCTGGGCGAGGGCCAGCACGGTGACGCTCTTGCCCGAGCCCGACTCGCCCACGATGCCAGCGCGCTCCCCCGGGGCGAGATGGAACGAGACCCCGCGCACAGGCGTGAGCGGCCCGTCATGCGAGGGGAACTGCACGACGAGGTTCTGCGCGTCGAGCACGGATGCCGCAGCCCCGGCTGTCTCGGGACCCGCCGATGCCCCCCTAGACTTCCGCGCGGCCGCGGCCATGCGACGCGCGAGTCGTGCGGTGCGGTTGGTGTGCTGGGTGTCGCCGAACGAGCCCGCGATCGCCTCACCGAGAAGACTGAAGGTGATGCCTGCGAGGGCGATCATCACCGCCGGCCCGATGGTGTGCGTGGGCGCGAAATAGATGCTCCGGAGCCCGGTGCTGAGAAGTCCGCCCCAGTCGAACTCCGGCGGCCTCGCACCCAGCCCCAAGAAGCTGAGTGCCGAGATGCCGAGGATCGAGATGCCCACCGAGGTCGTCGCGCTGATGATGAGCGGCTCGGCGACGTTCGGAAGAATGTGACGGCCGAGGATCTTGAGGCGCCCGATGCCCATCGTTCTGGCGGCGGCGACGTAGTCGAGCCCGGTGATCGATGCAGTGAGGGTTTGCGCCAGTCTCGCGAACATGGGCGCCATCGCGATGCCGATGCCGGCAACCGCTCCCGGGATGCCGATCCCGATGACCGTGCCGACGAACATCGCCGTGAGGAGTGCCGGGAACGCGATCAGCACACCGACGACGGATCGGAAGATCTGCGTCGAGCGCCGTCCGAAGGCCGAGGCGAGCAGGCCGAGCGGGAGACCGAGGCAGATGGCGATGAGGCTCGCCGTGAAGGCGGAGAGCAACGACAACCGGGTCGCGACCATGGTTCGCGCGAAGACGTCTCGACCGAGCTCGTCGGTTCCGAGAAGGGTCGCCACTCCGGGTGGCTCCCACGCCCGGGGCACGTCGATCGTGGAGGCGGCAGCCTCCCAGATGCCCGGCGCCACGATCGCCAGCAGCATGAAAACCACCAGGAGCACCGCCGCGGTGATGCCCGAGGCGGAGGAGTAGAGGGGCTTGAGGAGTGAACGCATCGGTCACGCCTCCTGAAGGGTGGATCGGGGGTCGAGGACCGTGAGCAGGATGTCGATGAAGAGGTTGAGGATGAGCACAGACGAGGCGAAGATGAGCATGAGTATCTGAGCCACCGGGAAATCGCGCGTGATGAGCGCGTTGACGAGAGCGGTTCCGAGCCCCGGAATCGCGAAGACGTTCTCGACGACGATGGTTCCGGTGACGATCGCTCCGAGCTGTAGGCCTCCGAGGGTCAGTGCCGCGGTGAGCAGATTGGGCAGTGCGTGACGCAGGTAGATGCGTGCCCGCGGGAGTCGCTTGCTCCTCGCGACGAGGATGTAGTCCTGATCGAGCACGGTCGCCGTCGAGGAGCGGACGATGCGCATCATGGTGGCCGCCGAGCCGAGCGTGATCGCTGTCGCCGGAAGAACGAAGGACAGCGGCCCGGCCGCGCCCGCGACGGGGAATATCTTGATCGTCACCGCGAAGAAGTAGACCAGGGCGACCGCGATGAGAAACTCCGGGAGAGCTCCGGCGAAGCCGCTGAAGAAGTTGAACGAGAATCGCGCGGTCGGCCGCTTTCCGCCGTGCGTGATGATTCCGATGACGATGCCGACGATGATCGAGAGCAGCATGGTCGCCGAGAGCGATGCGATGACCAGGAGCACGGTGTTGCCGAGCCGGCTCTCGATGATGAGCGATACCGGCTGCCCGGTGATGATGGAGCTGCCGAGCTGGCCCGTCAGCACTGCCTTCCAGTAGTTGAGGTACTGCAGGTACAGCGGCTGGTCGAGGCCGAGCTGGATTCGGCGCTCCTCGACCAGGCTCGCCGGAGCGTCCGGGCCGAGAGCCATCCGCACCGGATCGCCGGGAATCAGCTGGATCATGAGAAAGGACAACGTCAGAACCGCGATCAGGGAGATCGCGAGAGTGAGCACACGCTTGGTCCACAGGCGCGCGACGGCATTGTGCAGGATGGCCACGCCACTCCAATCGTGTAGGGCCAACAGGCGGGGCTGTGAACGCGCTCCTCGCGCGCTCACAGCCCCCTGATCAACAGATCTCCTGTCGGAGGCTATCCGAGCCTACTGAGCCAGAACTCGAACGCTGGTGGCGATCGGACGGCCGCCGAGGGCGTCCATCTCACCACCCTGGATCATCCAGTTCGTCGGCCAGTTGGCGAGCGGGATCATGTCGACCTGGTCGAACAGCGCCGCGGAAGCCTCGGTCCAGAACTGGCAGCCCGAGTTCTCGCCCGAAGCGATCGCCTGCGCGATCTTCTCCTTGTAGACCGGGTTGTCGACGTGCCCGGCGTTCGTGCCGTCGGGCGGGAACGGTCCACCCAGCAGGCCCGTCAGCGTCGAGGGGAACGGGTTGCTGAGCTGCTGGAAGATGGCGTCGTAGTCACCGGTCGAGAACATCTTCTGGGAGTAGTCGGCCTGCGCCAGCGGGGTGATGATCGCTTCAGCGCCGATCTTCGACCATGCGTCGGCGATCAGTTCGACTGCGGCAGCAGCACCCGAGGTGGCGGTGCTGTGACTGAGCGTGAAGCTCAGGCGGACGCCATCCTTGACGCGAACGCCGTCGCTGCCGACGGTCCAACCCGCTTTGTCGAGGATGCCCTTGGCGGCTTCGACGTCGTACTTGGGGATGAAGGCCGCCGCTGCGGAGTCGTCGCACACCTGGGGCTGCGCTGCCGAGATGCTCGTGCCCGCCTCGGGCAGGACACCCTGGGTCACGGTCGTGGCCACGGCACCCCGGTCGAACGCCATGGCGAGTGCCAGACGCACGTCGCGCTCCGCCGTGACCTTCCCCTCCATCTCGCTGAAGGACATCACGACGCCGCCGTTGATGTGCGTCTGCTGCACCACGCCGGCCGCTTCGAGGCGCGCCCGGTCGGGGCCGTTGACGATCGCCGCATTGACCTCACCCGAGATAAGGAGGTTGGCCGCGGTCGTCTCGTTGTCGACGATGCGGAACACCACGGAGTCGGGGAAGCCGAGAGCGTCGTTGGTGGCCCCGTCGGTGCCCCATGTGTAGCCCTCGCGCTTGCTGAGAACGTACTGGCTGTTGGGAACGGCCGAGTCGAGCACGAACGGCCCCGAACCCGAACTCGAATCGGTGATCGATGTCGGGTCATCCAATGCGTCGCCGCAGACGATGTTCATGAACGACAGCGCGCTGAGCAGCAGGCTGAAGGGCTTCTCGAGGTGAAGGGAGAAGGTTCCGGCCGCGTCATCGGCGTCGTAGGTGAAGTTGCGGTTCGGAAGCACCGAGCCGATGACCGTCGTCGGGTTGTCGGTGTCAAGGATGTAGTCGAAGTTCTTGGCGATCACCGAGGGAGTGATCGGGCTCCCGTCGAAACAGGTCGCCGCTTCACTGAGAGTGAAGACGGCGTCGCTGCCGTCGAACTCCCACTCGGTGGCGAGTCCGGAGAGTATCTCCCCGTTGTCTCCGCGCGTCACGAGCTGGTCGTAGAGGAACCGGAACAGCCAGTTGCTGGTACTCGAGCTGTTGTTCAGCGGGTTGAGGCTTCCGGGATCGCTCGGGAGGGCGATCGTGAACGTCCCGCCCTCGGCGTATTCGGTTCCGGGTTCCGGCGGCGCGCTGGAACAGCCTGCCGCTAAGGCCACGACAGCTGTCGCGGCTAGTACTGCCTTGAACTTAGTCACGTTTCTGACCTTCCTGGTGATGTGGGTAGTCGCCTGCGGCTAGTTCCGCAGTGTGTTGCATTAGACGCTATGGTATTGCGTCTAGCGCTCGGGCGCCAGTACCGCTTCAACACGTTTCCGACACGATCCGCGTCCTATTCGGGATACGAACGAACGCGCTTGCCGCGACGATAAACGGCACGGATGTTGCCGGGATACGCCGCAAAGTCGAGCGGATCGCCACTGACGACGACGAGATCGGCCTGCTTGCCGGTCTCGACGGTGCCGACTCGATCGTCGATTCTCATCAGCTCGGCTGCGGAGCTCGTGGCGGCCGCGAGAACGTCCAGAGGCGCCATTCCCATCTCGTGCATGAGTCGCAGTTCCACGAGATTGTTGCCGTGCGAGCCCGCGGCGGAGTCCGAACCCATCGCGACACGAACTCCCGCTGCGACCGCCTTGCGGAAGGACTCCGAACGCATGGCGTGGTTCTTCCGAGCCTTGACCGCGATCGCCGGAGCGATGGCATCCCCCGCCTCGATGCGGTCGAGGATGAACTGACCGACCCCGAGGGTGGGCACGAGCCAGGTTCCCTTCTCCAGCATGAGCTGGATGGCCTCCTCATCGAGTTCCGTGCCGTGTTCGACCGATCGAACACCGGCGCGGATCGCCGCCTTGACACCCGCCTTGCCGTGCGCATGAGCCATG
>JAHBSW010000056.1 GCA_019638935.1 Cryobacterium sp. | reverse complement strand
GCTAGCGTCGCGGGGTGTGGAATCCGACCCGGCTGCTCGAAACGCAGGCGCAGCGCGGGCACTCGCACGAGCGGGAGCGTAGGCACCCGTTCGGCTCGGTGCTCGCCGCTGTCATCGTGCTCGAGCTGATCGCTCTCGCCAGCCTCGTGCCCACCGTCTTCAACAGCGCCTTCGCCAGCGAGGTGCCTGTGACGACGCAGTCCTTCGCCGTCGCCAGCACGGTCGCCGCGCCCGAGGTCGAACGCCCCGCCTACGGCTACCAACCCGGCTATGCCCACTACATGGCGACGGGAACCAACCACGACTGGGCCCGCATCGTGCTGATCGCCGCAGGCTGGCCCGTCACCGACGACAGCGTCACCGTCATCACCCGATGGATGCGGCAGGAGAACTACGTCGACAGCTGGTGGAACCGCAACAACCCCCTCAACAACGGCTGGGGTTCCGGCGGGGGAGGCGGACTCGGCCGCTACGCCACCCTGCTCGACGCTGCTCTCTTCGCGGCGAAGGCACTCACCACCCACCCCGGGTACGCGGGCATCGCCGCCGCGTTCGCGCGGTCCGCGCCGCCCGCCGAGATCGAAGCGGCCATCTGGGCGAGCCCCTGGGCATCCGGCCACTACAACAATGGAAAGCACTGGCACTACTCGGCGGTTCCCGAGATCGCCGCCCCGCAGAGCGCCTGGCGCTGACGGTCCAAGGCTCGCGATCGACGACTGACGGATGTTGCGACCGCTTGACTGCCAAGCGGTGCCTGTCTCGCACTTGCGCCGACACCGAAAAACCTGACAGTCTGCTTCTGCTCTTTTCCTCGGCCGAAGGCAACCACGTGACATCCGCCCCCTGGTACTCCCGCACGACCGTCGACCGTTTCGTGCACTCCCGGCCGATTCAGAACACGGTCATCGTCGTGATCCTGATCAACGCCGCCATACTCGGTCTCGAGACGGTGCACAGCATCTCCGAAGGAACGGGCGGGCTGCTTCGCGTGCTCGACACGGTCTGTCTCAGCGTCTTCGTCGTGGAGATCGCCCTCAAGCTCTACGCGCGGGGTCTGCGTTTCTTCACGAGCGCGTGGAACGTCTTCGACTTTCTCGTCGTCGGTGTCGCGCTCATCCCCGGGGCCGACGGATTCGCTGTTCTGCGTGCTCTTCGCGTGCTCAGGGTGCTGCGACTCGTCTCGGTCGTGCCCGCACTCCGGCGCGTGGTGGACGCACTCGTGCGGGCCGTACCCGGCATCGCCTCGATCGGCGCGCTGCTCGTCATCGTGTTCTACGTCGGGGCCGTCATGGCCACCACCCTTTTCGGCCGGCACTTCCCCGAACTGTTCGGCGACCTCGGGGCGTCACTGTTCTCGCTGTTCCAGATCATGACTCTCGACAACTGGAGCGTCGTCGTGCGAGACGTCTCGGCGGCACTGCCCTGGGCGCCTGCCTTCTTCATACCGTTCGTGCTCGTGAGCGCGCTGACGGTGCTCAACCTCTTCATCGCCGTCATCGTGGACGCCATGCAGGGGCTAGACAAGGACCGCATCGCCCAGGGGGAGCCACCACTGCACGACCTCACGATCGGACACGCCGGCACGGATGCGCTCGCCGCCGAGGTCGCCGCACTCCGGGAGCAGATCGAATCGCTCACCGCCGCCGTGTCGGACCAGAGACGCAGTGAGAGGTCAGAAGAGCAGTGACGCGCCAGAAGAGTGAGGACGATCGCTAGCGATCCTCGCCGCCCCCTGCGCGCCGCTTCTCCGCCAGCGCTTCGGCTCGCTCGGCCAGGCGCCTCTGCACCTCACGCTGCGCGTCGTCGATCACCGATTGGTCGAGTGGCGGGTTCGTGTGCTCGGTCGACCCTCCGTGTGCGTCGATATACGCGTCGAGAGCCGCACCCGACTCCCACGACGTGATGAGGCTGTATCGGGGCTCCTGGCCGACGTGCCAGGTGGCGTGCCAGAAACGCTGGGTGTCGATGATGACCTGCATGCCAGCGGGCAGCGGCAGGCGCACCTCGCTGCTCGGATCGTAGCGGTCCTCGCGCAGGATCAGCACCGACTCGGGATCGTCGGTGAGGTTGTAGTAGCCGCGGACGATCCACCCCGTCTCGTCGGGGTTGAGGCGATTGTTGTCATCCTGGTGGAGGTTGTAGAGCGCGTCCGCGTAAGTGTTGGGGCGCAGCTCGATGACGCGGCAGCGACCGATGTTCGTGCCCGGCTCCTTGGCGCGCCGCACGAGATTCGGCGCCAGGGCAGCCTGTGAGTCGACCCAGACACCGTCCTTGTCGGTGCGGGGAGGGGTGTGGTTCCAGAATCCGTCCACTTCGAGCTCACCGTGGGCGCTCGCGAGCGGGGCGAAGCGGGTGTCGCCCGAGGACTTCCAGTCGACATACTCGAGGTCGAGCCACTCTTTCGGGTCAGCGGACTGGTCGTATCGGTTGAGAATGACGAACCCGCGCTCCTCGAGAGCCGCCGACTTGACGTAGCTCA
The DNA here is from genome assembly GCA_019638935.1 of Cryobacterium sp. Taxonomy (GTDB): domain Bacteria; phylum Actinomycetota; class Actinomycetes; order Actinomycetales; family Microbacteriaceae; genus Terrimesophilobacter. Next base: position 8,320 of record JAHBSW010000056.1, on the reverse strand, counting down.
TGGGTTTCAACGCCTCCGAAGCTCATGGGCGACACCGACTCGTCGCCCGTCGAGGCAACACTAACACTGGCCCCATTGCCCGCGGTTGGCAGCAACAGCACGTCTTTCGGCAGCTTCCAACTCGGACTGGTAGCGACCGTTGGGTCGGTAGTAGTTCGCTTCAGCGTAACCCCGCTCGACCAGTTCGAGGTTGATGAAAGTGCCGTCGGCAGACCAGAGATAGAGCAGGTGCCGACCGTAGGGATCGAAGGGGTCCTCGTCGTAGACGTACCAGACGGTGGAGTCCTCGGGCAGCATGTCGCGCAGGGCGTCGCGGGCGGCGTTGCCGTAGCACTGAGCGGGGGGCCTCGTCTCGGGGGCGTTGATGCCGATGAGGCGCACTTCGATCTCGCCCGATACGGCTTGCACCCACAGGGAGTCGCCGTCGATGACGTGGTTGATCGCGCCGCGCTCCGCTCCTGCCGGCCACAGAACCTCGCCCGGGGGCGGGGGCTCACTCGGCACTGCCGTGGCCGAGGGTCGCACCACCTCAGGCACCGCCGTCGGTGGATCGTCGCCGAGCAGCATGGAGCTGTCCATGGTCGTGATCGCCCAGTACGCAGCGAACGCCACGATGGCGATCGCGAGAACGAGGGTGAACCGGCGCACGCCCCAAAGTGTATCGAGAGCGGGGTCGGAGCTGCGGACGGGAGCGCGCGGTACACTCGGCGCAAGGCTCGGACTCGAGGGGAGCACCATGGCTGAGCGCACGACCGACCACCATGTGAAGCGATTCGACCCACGGTTCAGTCCCGAGTTTCAGCCGGGCTTCGACCCGCGGGTGCATCGTGAGGCCCCGCCAGCGCTGAACCGGGAGGCTGCCGCTCAGGAGACGCCACCGTCACTCATCACACGCGTCTCGCGTGCTGGATCGGGACAGTCGGCGGATGCTCATGGCTCGGCCTCCGCTCCCGCCGGCCCGGCGCGCGAGACCAGCGCGTCGACCGCGGATGGTGTCGCGGAGGCTTCCGCCGAGGCCGATGAAGCACTCGACCTCGAGCCCGCGACTGCGTGGTGGCGTCGCCTCAACCCCTACCTCGTGGTGCTCGGTGTTCTCGGTGTCGGGATTCTGCTCAGCGCTCTCGCACTGCTGCAGTGGGTGTACGAGACCGCCAGCAACCCGTACACGCAGCAGTTCGACTACCTCTTGATGCAGTTCACCATGTTCGGGGCACCGGTCATGGTTGCGCTCGGTGTGGCGATTCTCGCACTGATCCCCACGGTGCTCGCGCTGCGCTACAAGCGGTGACTCACGCGAGCCGGCCGCGGAGGAACTTCGCGATGTCGCCCAGCTCCTCCTGGTTGATGCCGTGCCCGAGTCCGGCATAGACGCGCTCGGTGAGGGTCGTGTGCTTGGGAATCCACTCCTGCGAGAACGCCAGGCGTTCGGGAGGGAAGAGCTCGTCGGCATCGCCGCGTCCCCAGAACACGGGTGGGCGGCGTTCCGCCAACGCCGCGTCGCCGGGATGCGAGTCGGGGAACACGAATCCGCTCAGCGGCACCGCGTAGTCGAACAGTTCGGGCCGAGCCCGCAGCAGCTCGAACGTCATCGCCGCACCCTGGGAGAACCCGAGCAGACCGACTCCGCCGCCGCCGACATCCGCAGACGCCAGCTCTGCCAACCAGGCGAGCACGCTCGCGGCCGATTCCCGCGCGACGGCGAATCGCTCGGCATCCGGAGCCTCACCCGGCATGGGGAACCACGCGAACCCCGGCCCGTACGACAGTGGCGCTCGCAGCGACGCGATCACCGGGTCGTCGGGCAGGTAGGGCGCGAGCCCGAAGAGGTCACCCTCGTGCGAGCCGACGCCGTGCAGCAGCACGAGCAGGGGTCGCCCCGCCCGCTCGCCTTCGGGTGCGGACCACAGGATGGCGTCGGTGTCGAGTGTCATGTGGAAGATGATCCCACACACTCCGGCGATGGGTCACAATGAAGCATGAGCTCCGTCGGCACCCCTGACCCCGATTCCGGTTGGCTTGGCGACGACGAACTCGAGTGGGTTCGTCGACGGATGCCGCTGCTCTACGTCGAGGCGGTGCCGGTGCGCCTCGACGGGCTCGGCCAGGTGACCGAGGTCGGCGTGCTGCTGCGCGCGAGCGCGGACGGTGAGATGACCCGCTCGATCGTGTCGGGTCGCGTGCGCTACGGCGAGACGATCCGCGAGGCGCTCTTCCGGCACCTCGAGAACGATCTGGGGCCGATGGCGTTCCCGCAGCTGCAGACGAGCCCCGTTCCGTTCACGGTGGCGGAGTACTTTCCGCTGCCCGGCATCTCGCCGTACTCCGATCCGCGGCAGCACGCCGTGTCGCTCGCGTTCGTCGTTCCGGTGACGGGCACGTGCGAGCCGCGTCAGGACGCGCTCGAACTCACCTGGCTGAGCCCCGAGGCCGCCGCGAGCGATTCGATCGCGCTCGAGATGGAGGGCGGTCGCGGCAGTATTCTGCGGGCTGCCCTCGCCTCTGTGGGTCGCCTGACGTAAAGTTTCACTCACACCGCGGGCCTGCTTTCCGCGGCACCTGACGCAGTCGCGCGAGTGGCGTCTGCGGTGTCAACCTCTTCACCCCCTATGTGCGTCGGAGAGTTGTGAGCAAGGCATTGGCGGAGAAGACCAGGCTCGACCTGGAGCGCTCTTCGTCGCGACCGAGTACCCTGCCGTCGTCGAGGCGTTCGGCAGCACCGAGGGCACGCGGGCGTTCTGCGACGCGGGCGTCGACGGCGGGGCACCCGTCTACCGGATGTCTGTCGAGGTTCCCCTCGACGACCTCGTCACGGGCGTGACTATCGCCGCGCCCGAAGGTGCGCCCTACGTGGCCGAGGTGACCTGAGGCTCGTGGCCCGCTGAGGGCACGGTCTTGGCGGGTGGTTTCGAGACGCGCGCTGCGCGCGCTCCTCAACCACCAGGTGGTGTTGTCGCTCCCGAGTGGGCTGGCTTGTCGGTTGAGGAGCGCGCGGCACTCGAAGCACCCCCTGATGCCGCCGGTTGAGTAGCGCGCTTGCGCGCGTATCGAAACCCTGCTCGCAGCCGAGGTTTCGATGCGCCGCCAATGGCGGCTGCTCAACCGGCGAGTCGTGGTCCGATGCTAGCCCTGGGCGCGGCGGCCCGTCGTGCGGCGGTTGCCGCTCACGGCAGGAGCTCCCGGTGTCGAGGTGCTGTAGCTGGTTGGACGACCGTGTGACCGACGCCCGGGACGGGCGTCGGCGCTGGCGTCGCGGCGAAGGCCAGAAATGGCCTTCGCTCCGTGCTCCAGCGCGCTGGCGTCGCGGCGGCGGCCAGAAATGGCCCCCGCTTTATGCTCCAGCGCGCCACCTGTCGTGGACTTCTCGCGGAGCGCCCTCTTGCGCTGCGCGTTCGCTCCGGTCGAGCGGCCGCCCCGCGACTGGCCACGAGCCGGCTGCGCGGCGCGCGGTGCGGGCTTGACGTAGGCGGCGACCTCGCCGACGAGCGCGGTGACCGCAGCGGACTCCGACGACACCACCTGCGGCGTCGCAGTGATGGCGGCCTTGCGCAGCATGCTCGAGACATCCGACCGCTGCGCCGGGAGCATGATCGTGACGACGTCACCCTCCTCGCCCGCGCGTGCGGTGCGGCCGCTGCGGTGCAGGTAGGCCTTGTGCTCGGCGGGCGGGTCGACGTGGATGACGAGCTCGACGTTGTCGACGTGCACGCCGCGAGCGGCGACATCCGTCGCGACGAGCACCTTGGCGTCGCCCGCGGCGAACGCGGCGAGGCTGCGGTCGCGCTGCGGCTGCGAGAGGTTTCCGTGCAGGTCGACGGAGGGGATTCCGGCGTCCGTCAGCTGGCGCGCCAGTTTCTTGGCGTGATGCTTGGTGCGCATGAAGAGGATGCGGCGACCGGTTCCCGAGGCGAGGGTCTGCACGAGCCTGCGCTTCGCCTCGACATCCTGAACCTCGAAGATGTGGTGGGTCATCGCGGCGACGTGGCTCGTGGCCTCGTCGACCGAGTGCAGGATCTCGTTGTTGAGAAAGCGCGTCACGAGCTTGTCCACGCCGTTGTCGAGCGTCGCGGAGAACAGCATGCGCTGCCCGCCCGTGGGCGTCTTGCTCAGGATGCGCGTGACGACGGGCAGGAAGCCCAGGTCGGCCATGTGGTCGGCCTCGTCGAGCACCGTGATCTCGACGGCGTCGAGGGTCACGAACTTCTGCTGCATGAGGTCTTCGAGGCGGCCGGGGCACGCGACGACGATGTCGACGCCTGCCTTGAGTGCGGCGACCTGACGCTGCTGCGAGACGCCGCCGAAGATGGTGGTCGACTTCAGCCCGTACGCCTCGGCGAGCGGGGTGAGCGCGGCAGAGATCTGCGTGGCGAGCTCGCGCGTCGGCGCGAGGATGAGGCCGCGGGGGCGGCCGGATGCCGGGCGAGCGCCGTCGGCGAGCCGTGCCACCATCGGGATGGAGAAGGCGAGGGTCTTGCCGCTGCCGGTCTTGCCACGACCGAGAACATCGCGGCCGCGAAGGGTGTCAGGCAGGGTGTCCGCCTGAATCGGAAAAGGGCTCTCGATACCGGCACGGTCGAGCACGGCGATGAGGGGTGCTGGCACGCCGAGCGCGCCGAAAGAAGTGGTAGTCATTGAGTGTTTCTGTGTTGGGCACCCCCCGGTCGAGCAGCCGCGCAGCGGCGTGTCGAGACCCGGGGGTCGGATGGCAAACACGGCGATGGCCGTACTTGTTCGCCGTAATAAAGAGAATCAGCTCCGAGAGGATCAGCTCTGCGGGCGGTGATGCGTTCTACGACGCTCGTGAAGGTTACGAAACGTTCACGCGAGGCACCAGTCTAGCAGGGCGGCGGCGTTAGCCTCGACGGATGGCCTCCCCACACGACCAGAGTCAGTATCAGGTGCGCTTCGACTGGGGCGCTGCCGGGATCGACGCGGTGGCGACGGATGTCGACGTCGTCGTCTGGGTGGACCTGTTCGATTCCGAGACGCCCGTTCTGCCTTCGGTGCCGGGGGTCCTCGTCGCGGGCGGCTTCACGAACCGCACCGCCGTGGCCGAGTGGGTGCTCGCGCGGCAGGCCGAGAAGGGGGACCGGTTCACGGTCGCCGTCGTCGCATCCGGAGCCGTGCGCGGGGGCGGCAGCACCCGGTTTGCGGTCGAGCACCTGCTCGCGGCCGGTGCGATCGTCGACGCGCTCGCCGAGCTCGGCATCGACTACAGCTCGCCCGAGGCGGCGGCGGCTGCGGCGGCCTTCTCGGGTCTTCGCAATGCGATCGCACATCTCGTGAGCGCGTCGGGCTCGGGCAGGGAACTCGCCGCGGCCGGTCGCGCCGACGAGGTCGCGGCCGCCTCTCGTCTCGATTCGTCTCTCGAGGTGCGCGTGCTTCAGGAATAATGACGCCTGCTCCTAGGGTTGGGCTTAGCGAACCATAAGGAGCTCTCCATGAAAGCACTGCTCAACGGAACCGTCATCGCGGAGGCCCCGCGTGAGGACCTCATCTCGATCGAAGGCAACTGGTACTTTCCACCATCGAGCGTGTCGCCCGGTGCGCTGAGCGAGAGCCCGACTCCCTACACCTGCCCGTGGAAGGGCGAGTGCCAGTACTTCTCCGTCTCCGACGGCGAGGCCGAGCTGCGGGATCGTGCCTGGTCGTATCCGACTCCGATGCCCACCGCGATCGAGAAGGTCGGCCGGGACTTCGGCGGCTACGTCGCATTCTGGAAAGAGGTGCAGGTCGTCGAGTAGCTGCTCAGCTGCGCCGATAGACCTCGGCGGCGATGACGAGGTCTTCCCAGGGCATCCCCGTGCTCGTGAAAACGCGCGGCCGCGAGAAGTCGACCGTGTGCTCGTCAGCCATGAGCCCTCGGAGCGACACGAGCGTCTCCGGGTTCAGCACGCCCTCCTCGACGGGCATCGCCACTTCGCCCGCTTCGCGGAGGGCGGTCGCTCTATCCTCGACGACGACGAGGGATCGAGCCATGATCGCGGAGTCGAGTTCGCGGGCATCCGCCTCGTGTGAGCCCACCGCGATGAGGCACGCGTCGTCGCGCACGAGCCCCGAGTCGAAGAGGGGCGTACGCGCGGTGGTCGCGCAGACGACGAGTTGAGCGCTGGCGACATCCGCCGTCGTGCCGACGCGCGCGTTCACGGTGCGCGCAGCGACCTCCGCCCGCTCGGGGTCGCGGGCAACGAGGGTCACCCTCTCGATCGCACGGATCGCGCGCATCGCCGCTACGTGCCCGAGCGCCTGCGGCCCCGACCCGAACACCACGAGGTGCTCGATCGTCTCTGCCGCGAGTGCATCGGCGGCCGCGGCGGAGACGGCCGGGGTGCGAAGTGACGTGAGCGCCGCGCCGTCGAGCAGCGCCAGCGGTGCCAGGGTCTCGGAGTCGAGCAGCACGTACACGCCCTGGATGCGCTTGAGCCCCCGCGCAGGATTCCCGGGCGCAACCGAGAGCACCTTCACTCCCGCGAATCCGGATGTCTCGCTCGGCATGAGGAGGAACTCGCCGTTGCGCAGCGGCACCGTGACTCGCGCGGGACCCGCCGCAGGGTCGAGGCCGCGGCGCAGTGCCTCCTGAATCGCGCGGGTGGCGTCGAGGTGGCTGAGGGTCGACGCGAGCTGCTCGGCGGTGATGTAGGGCAGGGTCATGAGCGTGCCCTCTGCCGGTGGGCCCGCACCTTCTCCCGGTTGCCGCAGCGCTGCATCGAGCACCAGCGTCGGTTTCCCGAGCGCGACTCGTCGAAGAACACGAGGTCACAATCCTCCGCCGCGCACTCGCGCACGCGCTCCGCGTTCGCAGCGACGAACAGTCGAACGGCGTCGCGCGCAACCGCGGACAGAACCTGTCCGATGCGCACCGACGTGCGCCCCGCCTGCCTGCGTCCTCCCGCGAGCACGGGTGGGATGTCGGGGGTTGCGGCGTACAGATTGACGGTGTCGACGGCATCCGGTGCCGGCTCGCGACGGGCGACGAAGTCGAGAGCGACGCCTGCGATCGCGTCGCGCAGCAGGATGGCGTCGACCAGCTCGCGCTCGGACGCGACCGCGCCGGGTACGGAGGTGTCGACGCGATCAAAACGCGCCGTGGCCCACGACGCGAGGTCGTCGGGCGCGCGCCACGACTCGGTTCCGCGACCGCCGAGTCCCAGCGAGCCCGCGTAGGCGAACTCGAGGCACAGTGCGCCGGGATCGAAGTTCGGGATCGGAGTCGTTGTCATGTAACCAGTATCGCCGGTTTCGGGCGGGAGAGGTGGATTGGGGCGTCGCCGCGAAGGTCAGAAATGACCCCTGCTTTGGGCGGGACGCGCGCGATGCTTCCACTCGATGAGGTTGCGCGCGTCGAAGCCGCGACCGCACTTTCCGCACGCGAGCGGCCGAGTCGGCCTGCGGTAGCGGAAGTACGTGTGCCCGGCCGGGCATGCACCCAACCACGGTGCGAGCTCCTCGGCGATCGCGCCGTCGTGCGTTCGCTTGCCCTCGTAGCCGAGGTCGCTCGCGATCGCCTTCCATCGCGGGCCGTGACCGGCGCTCTTTCCCGCCAGCGCGTGGGCGACCTCGTGCAGCAGAATCTGATGGATCTCGTCGTCCTCGTAGCGCCCGGCGAGATAGCGGGACACGGTGATGCGCTTGTGCGTGTAGTCGCACAGCCCCGCTCGCGTCTTGGCGGAGTCGAACCCGAACGACCACGTCGCGTCGAGGTGCAGTGCGATGAGGGCTTTCGCCCAGGTTCGCACTCGTGTCAGTTCGGCCACACCTTGACGATAATGGCGACCACGCCTACGGCGCCGCGACCTAGCCGCGTTCCTGCAACTCCACCTCGATCAACCGGTCGTCGCCGGAGCGCGGACTGCCGCGTCCATCCGTGTTGTTGGTGAGCATCCAGAGGTTGCCGTTCGGGGCGACCACGAGGTCGCGGATGCGCCCGAGCTCCCCCGTGAACCAGGGCACTGCATCCGGTTGCTGCGTTACCGTGCCGTTCGGATCGACCGCGGTGTACACCGCCCACACGCGCTGCCCTCGCAGCGCCGCCAGGAAGAGCGAGTCGCCCGCGACCGCCAACCCGCTCGGACTCGCCTCGGCAGTCGACCAGACCACGACCGGGTCGCGGTAGCGGGCATCGCCGCCAGCGCCTTCGACGTTCGGCCACCCGTAGTTGGCGCCGGGGAAGATCACGTTGAGCTCGTCCCAGGTGTCCTGCCCGAACTCGGCAGCCCAGAGCTGACCCGTGGAGTCCCACGCGATGCCTTGCGGGTTGCGGTGCCCCATCGACCACACGAGTGAGCCCGAGAAGGGGTTGTCGTCGGGCACGCCTCCGCTGAGT
>JAHBSW010000055.1 GCA_019638935.1 Cryobacterium sp. | reverse complement strand
TCCCGTCGCGGTCGGGGTGTGTGCGGTCGACACGTTCCAGCGCGCGGTACCGCCCGGGCTGCGCGACTCGAAGCTGCTCAGTGAGAAGCGGCGCACGCTTCTCGCGCCGATCGCCGCCGAGTGGAGCGCGGGCAGCGCGGTCGGGCTCGCCACCGCCGAGGAGATCGACCGCACCGGCATCATTGCGGCGCTCGGTCTCGCAGGATCGCGTGCGCTCGCCCAGCTGTTTCACGGGGGAATCGACCCGCGTGATGCAGTGATCGTGCTCGACGGCAGCCACGACTGGTTGAACCCCGCGCTGAGATCTCCGCTTCGCGTGACGATTCGCCCCAAGGCCGACCGCGATTGCGGGTCGGTGGCGGCGGCATCCGTCATCGCGAAGGTGCACCGCGACGAGCTCATGATCGCCGCCGACGCGGAGCACCCCGGCTACGCCTGGGCCTCGAACAAGGGCTACGGCGCGGCGGTGCACCTGCGGGCGATCGAACGGCTGGGGCCGACGCCGCTGCACCGGCGCACCTGGTTGCGTCAGCCTTCTGCGCTTCCGCGCGCACGGGACGACGCATCGACTACGCTCAGCGGTTCGGCCTAGGATTGGGTGGCAATGGACGACGACGATTTCGAAGACTACGACCGCGAGGTCGAACTGGCCCTGTTCCGCGAATACCGGGATGTGGTGTCGCAGTTCCGCTATGTCGTGGAGACCGAGCGCCGCTTCTACCTCGCCAACGAGGTCGAGCTCGAGCGGCGTGACACCGAGCACGACTTCTACTTCGAGCTCACGATGACGGATGTCTGGGTGTGGGATGTCTACCGCTCCGACCGCTTCGTCAAGAGCGTGCGCGTGCTCACCTTCAAAGACGTCAACGTCGAAGAGCTCAGTGCGAAGGAGCTCGAACTGCCCAAGGAGCTCGCGCTCGACGAATAACGCCTCGCATGGGTCCGGTGAGTTCAGCCAATCGCGCACCCGCCCACGCATCGGCCCGAGGAGGGGCACATGCACAGCACCGTATTCGAACGCCTCGCTCCTGACGAGAAAGCCGTCGCCGCGTCGCTCGAGGGTTCCCGCCTCGCGACGTTCTGGCTTGACGGGCTTTCGGCGCCGAAGCATCCGTCGTTCTCGGGAACCGCGAGCTACGACCTCGTCGTCGTCGGTGGCGGCTACACGGGGCTGTGGACGGCGCTCATGGCCAAGCAGCGCGACCCGGATGCCCGCGTCGCACTGCTCGAGGGAAAGACGGTCGGGTGGGCCGCATCCGGCCGCAATGGCGGCTTCTGCGAGGCGAGCATCACGCACGGCGAGAAGAACGGGCGGTCGCGGTTTCCGAACGAGTACGACCGGTTGGAAGAGCTGGGACTCGAGAACCTCGACGAGATCGAGCGCGCCGTCGCCGAGCTGGGACTGGGCTGCGACTTCGAGCGCACGGGCGCGGTCGCTGTCGCCGTCGAAGAGCACCAGGTGGCCGAGCTCGAGGAGGACAGGGATGCGCCCGGCGTCGAGTACTTCGACGGCCCCGCGATGCGCGCCGAGATCGCGTCGCCCACCTACCTCGCCGGGCTGTGGAGCACGCGCGACACCGCCATGGTGCACCCCGGCAAGCTCGCGCTCGAGCTGGCGCGGGCGTGCCGTCAGGTGGGGGTCGACATCTTCGAGCGCTCGGTCGTGAAGAACCTCACCGCGGAGGCCGACGAGATCGTCGTCTCGCTCGCGGGAGGCCGGGTTCGGGCATCGCGTGTCGCGCTGGCCACGAATGCCTTCCCGTCACTGCTCAAGCGCTACCGCTTGCACACGGTTCCCGTCTACGACTACGTGCTCATGACCGAGCCGCTGACGGATGCCCAGCTCGCCTCGATCGGCTGGAACCGTCGTCAGGGCGTCGCCGACATGGCGAACCAGTTCCACTACTACCGGCTCACGAGCGACAACCGCATCCTGTTCGGCGGCTATGACGCGATCTACCACTTCGGCGGCCGCATCCGTGCACAGTACGAGGACCGCCCGGCCAGCCACCGGATGCTCGCGAGCCACTTCCTGACGACGTTCCCGCAGCTCGAGGGGGTGCGGTTCACGCACCGCTGGGCGGGCGTCATCGACACGAGCACGCGCTTCACGGCGTTCTTCGGACGCGCCCACGGTGACCGTGTCGCCCACGCCGCGGGGTTCACGGGGCTCGGGGTCGGGTCGAGCCGCTTCGCCGCGAACGTGATGCTCGACCGCTTGAGCGGTCTGGAGACCGAGCGCACCTCGCTCGAGCTGGTGAACTCGATGCCGCTGCCGTTCCCGCCCGACCCGGTCGCGTGGATGGGCGTCGAGGTGTCGCGCTGGGCGATGGACCGCGCCGACCACAACCGCGGCAAGCGCAACCTCGTGCTGAAGACGCTCGACGCGGTCGGGCTGGGGTTCGACTCGTGACCGGGTTCATCGGCGGCACCAGTCGCGACTTCGACGAGGGCGCGGTCGTGAGCGCCGCCGAGCTGACTCTGCTGCACTCGCCCGTGCCCGCCGAGCAACTCGTTGAGGGCACGCCCACGGCTTCGGCTATCGCCCTCGGCACCTTCGCCGGGCAGGAGGTCGGTGTCTGGGAGCACACACCGGGAACGTCGACGGATGTCGAGGCCGACGAGCTCTTCATCGTGCTCTCCGGCAGCGCCACCGTGCACTTCGTGGACGAGGAGCGCACCGTGCACCTGACCGCCGGCTCCGTGATGCAGCTGTTCGCGGGCCAGCGCACCGAGTGGACGGTCACCGAGACGCTGCGCAAGGTGTACGTGGCGTAGCTCTAGCGTCTCTGGATTCGTCTGCTTGCGCCACGCACGATCCTGGTCGCCTCGGGTTGGGCGATCACGCCGACTACCCCTCCACGGACACCGTAGCGGCGTAACTCTCCACTGCGGGCTCGCCCGCGCGGCGGCTCGGGAGCAGCAGCGCGGCATCCTGCCTTCATGGCAGCGAAGGACGAACTCGGCAGGTACGGCGAAGAACTCGCCGCGCGCTACCTCACGGGCCTCGGCTACACGATCATCGAGCGCAACTGGCACACGACCGGTGGCGAGCTCGACATCGTCGCACGCGACCGCGACACGACCGTGTTCGTCGAGGTCAAGACCCGCAGGAGCACGGGGTTCGGGCATCCCTTCGAGGCGATCACCGAGCAGAAGCTCGCGCGACTTCGCCGACTCGCAATGATGTGGATGACTGAGCGCGGTGTTGCCCGCGGCGCGGGCCGCGACCGCATACGCATTGATGCGGTCGCAATCCTCGCCCCGCGCGAAGGGGCGCCGAGCATCGAGCACCTCAAGGCCATCGGCTGATGCCGGTCGGACGCACCCACGCGATAGCGCTGCTCGGGCTGCGCGGCGAGGTCGTCGAGATCGAGGCCGACTACTCGGGGCTGCTCCCCAGGTTCGTTCTCATCGGGCTGCCGGATGCCGCGCTCGGCGAGGCACGCGACCGCGTGACCGCCGCGGCGGCGAACTCGGGTTTCGAGCTGCCGGCCCGTCGGCTCACCGTGAACCTGTCACCCGCTGCACTGCCGAAGCACGGCTCGGCCTTCGACCTCGGCATCGCGGTCGCGACGCTCTCGGCGGCGGGAATCGTCGCCACGTCCTCGATCGAGCGCGTGATGCACCTCGGCGAACTCGGCCTCGACGGCAGACTTCGCCCGACCGCGGGGGTGCTGCCCGCGGTGCTGGCGGCTGCAGGGGCGGGGTTCGAGACGGTCATGGTCCCGACGGGGGATGCCGACGAGGCGCGGCTCGTGCCGGGCATCCGGGTCGTCGGAATCACGAGCCTGCGCGACGCCGCCATCTGGCACGGCGCCGAGGTCGAGGCGATCGAGACGGAACCGCTGCTGCGCGCCGCCGGGACCGTCGACGGCGACGACGGACTCGACCTCGCCGACGTCATCGGCAACCGCGACGCGATCGAGGCCATGATCGTCGCGGCCGCCGGAGGCCACCACGTCTTCCTGCTCGGACCGCCCGGCTCGGGCAAGACCATGCTGGCCGCGCGGCTGCCGGGCATCCTGCCCGACCTCGAGCCCGCCGTCGCGCTCGAGGTGAGTTCGGTGCGATCGCTCGCGGGCATTCCCGTCGGCGCCTCGCTCGTGACGAGGCCACCCCTCGAAGCTCCCCACCACACCGCGACCGCGGCCTCTCTCGTCGGGGGCGGCAGCCGACTCATCCGGCCCGGCGCTGCGGCGCGAGCGAGCGGGGGCGTGCTGTTCTTGGACGATGCAACAGATCACAGTTACAACCATGTTGAGGTTGGTTTACAATGACTGTCGATACCTAGGCCGGAGGCCACCGCGCATCTAAGTCGCGGGCAGCGTATCGCCGGAGGCGATCGAGGGTACGAGGGACAGGCCGGAGGCCGGAGTCCATCTCCCAACCGAATCGACTCGACCCCTGGAGGTCAACATGCCTCGCGGCATCTCTACGCGGGGGGACATCCTCGCGACCACGCTCGACGGCGTCAGCCTCGACAGCATCTGGCAGGAGTACATCGACACGCTGTCGATCTGGAACGCCAGCCGCAGCCCCATCGCCAACCTGTTCACCCAGAGCACCATCAAGTCCGGCGACGCCGTGTCGCAGGCCGCCGAGGGCGACGACTTCGAGGAAGCGTCCGAGTTTGGCGTTCCCCAGTCGCACCGCGCCACCGTCGAGCCCCTGGTGCTCGGCTACCCGCTCAAGTGGTACGACGCGGCGACTCGCTACACGGAGTCGTTCATGCGCGACGCGACCGCCGACCAGGTTCGAGCCCAGCACGCCGCCGCGCTCGAAGCGGACAACCGCCTCGTGTTCAAGAACGTGATGCAGGCGCTCTTCACCAAGACGACCATCGCCACTCGTCCCGTCAACGCCGAGGGGGCGACGATCTACGGCCTCTGGGACGGCGAGGCGGACTCCACGCCGCCCGCCTACGCGGGTAAGACGTTCACGGCCGCGCACAACCACTACCTCGTGTCGGGTGCCGCGACCGTCGACGGCGGTGACCTGCGCGACCTGACGAACACGATCACCGAGCACGGGTACGGGATCGGCCAGGGCGAGCACGTCGTCATCCTGATGAACCCCGCCGAGGGTGAGGTCGTCCGGTCGTTCCGAGTCGCGGACGGCGACCCGTTCGACTTCATCCCATCCGCGTCCGCCCCGGCGTACCTCACGGCCCAGAACATCGTCGGTGAGCGACCGCCCGCGCAGATCGGCAACCTGCCGGTGTTCGGCTCCTACGGCAAGGCGCTGCTGGTCGAGGACTACTACGCCCCGGTCGGCTACCTCGCGGCGACCGCGACCGGTACGAAGCCGCTCGCGTTCCGCGAGCACACCCGCCCCGAGTACCGGGGACTGCGGGTGACGCCGGGCGACGCTCCGACGCACCCCATCGTCGGCAGCATCTACGCCCGCGGCTTCGGCGTCGGCGTCCAGCACCGTGGCGCGGCCGCCGTCATGAAGATCGCAGCGTCGGGTTCCTACACGCCGCCGTCGCTGTAACAGACCCGGTGCCGCCAGCGACTTTGGCTGGGCGCTGGCGGCACCGGCTCCAGCCAAACCCAGCCACTCCCTGGGAGGGGAACAGCCATGAACTACAACATCACTCACGAGCCGAGCACCGACCCCGGCCTCGTCGCGGCGGCGGAGCAGGAGATCGCCTCCATCGCAGAGGCCGACCGGCTCGCCCCGGACAACGGCGAGATGGTCGAGAACTCTTGGGTTGACGAACTCATCCGGTGGAACCTGCGCGGTCAGCCGACCTGGCTCCGTGAGTTCGACACCTACATGCCGGACAGCGATGGGATCGCTGCCCCGCACGTCGCCGTTGTCGTCGCCAGCCCGCTCGGGTACGCGCCTGCGGCGCTGGGTCACGAAGTGCCCGAGGACGGTGGCCCCGTGACTCGCGCGCTCGCCGCATCGTGCGTCCTCTGCGGTGACCCGTACCGTGCCAACGCCAACTACCGATCGTTCTGGATCGCGTGCGGTCGGACGATCCTCGAAGTGAACCTTTGCGGTGTCCATGCCAAGGCTTTCATGGACTGGTACAGCGCTGTCCCAAAGGAGCCGACCTATGCCGCAGTGTGAAGCGACGGCACGCACGCCCGGCCGCCCGAACTACGGCGGCCGGTGCGGGCGGTCCGCTGTCACGGGTTCGAAGTTGTGCGAGCGGCACGGCGGGCTGGACGACACCACGACGCCGGACGCCACCCGGCAGCGGTGGGACCGCCCGCGCGTGCGCTGCACCGCTAAGAAGTCGAACGGCGACCCGTGCAGCCTGTGGGCGATCCAGGGTGGGACCGTCTGCCGGAGGCACGGGGGCAACCTCCCGACGGTGAAGGCGTCCGCTCGCGAGCGGCTGATGGAGATGCAGGCAGACGCCGTGCAGCGGATCGCTGACACGATCAACGACCCACTCGCTGACCCGTCCGTCCGGCTTCGCGCCTCCCTCGCCGTGCTCGACCGCACGGGCTACGGCCCCGGGACGAACCTGACCGTCGAGGTCAAGCCGTTCGAGAAGGTCGTAGGAAAGATCTTCAAGAGCCGCGACGCGCTCACCACGCCAGAGGTTCCCGACGCCAAGCCCGTGGTGCTCGCCCTACCTGCCGGGACGTGGACCTACGACGACGCGGAGGACGACGATGACGAGCCCCCGTTCGTGCAGACCCCGGAGCCTCCCGTCGAGGGTTCCCGTAATCCGCCCCCGCACCTGCGATGAAGCCGCCGCGCAGCGTCGTCGTCCGAGCCCGAAGTCTCCGAGCAGGTGACGTGTTCATGGAGAGCGACGAGCACCCCGCCCGAGTCGTTCGTAGGATCGGCAGCAGTGGGAGCGGGCGCAAGACGAGTCGACCCGTCCGCCTGATGTGCCTGTACCTCTGGCAGCGCGGGGACGAGCACGCGTGGGAGCATCAACTCGCTCCCGACGAAGAAGTGCGACTGATCGGATGACCGCGTAGCCTCCCGGCATGTCCGAGCGAGACGACGACCTGGCTGAAGTAGGCACGCCGAACTGTCCCAAGTGCTTAGAGCCGATGGAGGTTGTTGTCGTCGCGTGGTGGTGCGCGTCGTGCGAGGTCGTCGTCAGGCCAGGGGAGGCATAGACGAGTCGGGACCGGCCGGACGACGGTTCGACCGTCCGGGGTCAGAATCTCCGCCAGGTCGTCGCTCAGCGTCGCTCGACTGCGGTTAAGGCTTTGTTGAGCGGCGCGAACCCCTCGACCTCGAGCCCTGCCGCGCGGTAGCGCGCCCACACGTCGCTGGGATCGGGTGACCTGTGGCTGAACCCTGCCCGCGTCACCAGGTCGTCCTCCCGCTTCGTGATGACGACCGCCGAGTGAGCGTCGCGCAACAGCGACAGCAACTCCGCCACGTCGATCGCGTCGCCCGCGCGGATGATCCTCGCCAGCAGTTCGCGCTTCGGCTCGGTGTGCTCGATGACGAGAGCTCCCCTCCGCCCTTCCCTGCGCGGCGACTCCTGCCAGACGCGCCGAGCCTCGGCAGACCACGGGTATGCGTGCGGGTACTTGCCGTCAACGAGCGGGCGGGGGAGCCGTGGCTGCTCCCACCGGAACCACAGCACTTCCTTCAGCACACGGTTGTGCAGCGCCCTGCCGAGCACGTCGCCGACCTCACCGAGAGAGTGCACGACTCGGAGGATGCTCGTCGCGTCTTGCTCGTCAGTGTCGAGCGTGAGGAGGCGCCCCGGCTCGACCATGCACCGATGGTACGCAAAGTCCGTGGACTCTTAGGTATCACCCGCCGACGGTTGATGAGTGCCCTCAGCAACTTCGACGCAGTATGACCAGCGCGCCGCGTTCGGTCGTCGCGTCCGTGCCGCTCGGCTTGAGAGGGGGCTGAGCCAGGAGGCACTAGCGCATGCAGCGGGTCTCGATCGTTCCTACGTCGGGCAGGTGGAGCGGGGCGAGCGGAACGTCACGCTGGACAACATCTACCGGCTCGCCGGGGCGCTGAAAGTCCACGTCGCGCAGTTGTTCTGAATCGATGTCAGTGGTGAGGAGCACTCTAGGTAGCAGGCCCGTGCCCGGCGGGTCGCTTACCCAGGGAGTTCAGCATGAGCGTCGAGATCACGCACGTCAGGTACGGCAGCACGAGCAAGACCCACGAGACCATCACCACCTACAAGTGGCGCAACACCAGCGACGGGAAGGTCGGTTCGAGCGACAAGCCGACGATGGTCGACTGGATCGAGAACAAGAACGGCACGGCCTACGTCGGCAGCGGCTCGAACCGCGTCAACGTCGGCGTCGTGGACGCTTCGCCCAAGTACCTCCGCACCTACGCGGACGGCAAGTGGACGAACAACCTCACGAGCCTGCCCGAGTTCTAGTTCTTCGGTAGGGACGCCTACCCCCAGTAGTGGGGCCTGTTCCCGTGTTGCGCGCGTCCGGTCCACTACCGTGCTCGTAGCGGATCGGAGGCAGTGTGGCGAAGAAGATCAAGAAGGACGTGCGGTTCTACGACGTCGTCTTGGAGGAGACGGACGACGACGGCAGCCTCGTTGAGAGAGTAGCGACGTCGGACTTCTGGACTGAGGTCTTCGACGCCATCGACGCGATCACCGACCACAACGCACGAATCGCGCGCATCAACAGGGTCAGGTACTTCGGCAAGGTCTCCCTGCCGCGGCGTCCGGCGATCCGCCACCTGCAAGTGGGCCGCGTTCGTGACCTGTCGGACCACCTCGAGCGGACCGACCTGGGCACCGGCGAGGTGCAGCCGCTCCGATTCGACAACCCGAACGAGCGGGTGTCCGAGCCGACCTTCATCGTCCCCGTCAGCGGCTCTGGTCGAGTCGCGATCTTGAGCCCTGGGAAGGCGACGAGGCAGGAGACGATCGCGAGTTGGCTCACGCGCGTGCTTGACCTCGTGCCCGATGGCAAGGAGATTCGCTTCCGCGCGGTTGTCGACCCCGACGCGCTCGCGCGCATCATCGGCGCGCAGGGTGCCGTCTCCGTCGAGTTCAACATGGACGCGAACCAGCCGATCCCCAACCATGACGGCGACCTGTCGGTGTTCGACGCTGTAGAGAACCTGCGCAGCGTCGGTCCCTCGGCGGGCACGATGTCAGTGAAGTTCGCGCTCGGGTACGAGGGGACCGCCGCCGACCGGAACCTCATCCAGCGAATGGCGCTCTGGGTCGCGCAGGGCGGCTTCGCTCGCCGCGGAGAGGTCGGTCTCGTGCTCGAAGACGAAGACGGGAACATCCACCGGGAGACGCACAAGATCTTCGAGGACCAGATCGTGGAGACGGTCAGCTACGAAGTGGATGAAGACAGCGAGTCGAATGAGGAGATTGTGCTCGACGCTGTAGCGAGGGCGATCCAAGACTTCCGTGGGCGCGCCACTGTCAGTGGCCTGGGCTAGATTCGCTCGATCGGGTAGGGGAGGAGAGTCGCTGTGAAGAAGTTGCGTAACGCGCTCATCGACCATCCCACGGCAGTGGCGGCGTGCCTCCTGGGGCTAGCGCTCGCGCACTTCCTCATCGCGAAGTTCTGGCTGCCGCAGCTCAACCCTGCCAACCTCTTCGCCGCAGTCGCGCACGAAGACTTGCCCAGCGCGCTCTCATCTCTAGCGATCGGGGTGGCGTCCGTCGCCGCGATGGTCGGCGGCTTCGCTGGCGTCGTGGTCGTGTTCGGGCTCAGCAGCGACGACGCGCGGTTCCGTGAAGTGCGCTTGAAGGCTGCGACGAGCCTGCGCCGCAACTGGATGTCGATCGTCGCGACGCCCCTCCTCGCCGCGTTCGGTGCCGTCATCGCGGCCACCTTCGCGACGGCGGGGTGGACCTCAGCCACGCTCTGGGCCCTAGAACTCTGCGTCCTCTTCGCCGCACACGGCGCACTCCGGCTCGTCGTGCTCCTCAACGAGTTGGTGAAGGTCGTGCACAAGGCCGACGAGGCGACCGAGCACAAGTCGAAAGAGGTCGACACGCGGACGTTCCTAGGTAAGTCCGCCGCTCCGCGTCCCGAGCCCGGCGACGCGCCCTGACTCGACGCTCCTAACGGAGTTCGGGTGCCACTTCAGGCCGCCTGCGACCGTGGGGACGCCCTCGGCGTTCCGGCGGTCTGCGATAGCCCGGTAGGTCAACCCCTCGGACCGCAGGTGGACGATGCTCTCGGCAGTGTCTGGTGACACTCGGGACGGCCTGCCGAGGCGAACGCCCTTGGCTCGGGCGGCGGCGAGCCCTTCCCTCGTTCGCAGGGCGATCATGTCGCGCTCCCACTCCGCGACAGCCGCGACGACGTTGGCGACCAACTTGCCCGCGGGGGTCGTCGTGTCCACGCCGAGGTCGAGCATGATGACGCCCCAGCCCTCGCGTGCCGCAGTGGTGAGGAGCCCCGAGAAGTCGTGCACGGACCGGGTGAGGCGGTCCAACTTCGACACCACGAGCGCGCTCGCCTCGCCAGCCGCGAGCATCGCGAGGGCTTCACGCACAGCCGGCCGTTCGAGGGAGCGCCCGGACTTCGCGGCGTCCTCCTTCCACTCGACCTCCCACCCCCGGCGCTCCGCCTCTGCCGCTATCGCGGCGCGCTGAGCGTCGATGCCGTGCTCCTGGTCAGTGGTGGACACGCGCAGGTAGCCGACGACCTTCATGCCGCGCTACCGTCGCTCATGCCCTTGATCCCGCAGCAGCACTTCTTGTACGGCGTCGGAGTCGGCGCGCAGGCCACCGAGGAGGCGTGGTCCGAACTGCAGAAGAAGATGGACCGCTTGCCGCCCGTTCGGATCGTGCAAATGGACGTCCAGGTCGATTCCTTGCCCGGGGTCGACATGTCGGACTGGCTCCCGGAGTTGAGACCCTCAGCGCAGAAGGTAGAAGAGGCGGCCGAACCGGAGGACGTCCGGCACATCTTCCTCGTGGTCGAAGAGGTCTGAACGCTCACGCCGCGGCCTCCGCACGGTTGCCCGCGACCCACGCCTGCACTGCCTGCATGTCCGCGAGTCCCGCGACCTCCGCGAGCGCAGCCTGGTACCCCTGCGCGTACTTGGTGAGAGGGCGGGCCTTCCGGGTCGGCTGGGGTCGCAGGTCGGGGTGCGTCGCGTACAGCGCGCCCTTGGGGACGCCGGTGGTCGTGTCGCGGGGCGAACCCGCCTCGACCCACATGCAGACCAGCAGCAGGTCGGTCATGGTGAACGAGGTCGGTCCCGAGTAGCCCTGAGCGCGCAGGTAGTCCAGCGCCTCTCGGCGGGTGCGGGGCTTCGCGGGCTCGGCAGGGGCGGGGGTGGGCTTCTTGGCCGGGGCCTTCGCCGGGGTCGCCTTCTTCACGGTCGCAGTGGTCATCTGTCCTTCTCCATCTGCCGGGGTACCTCCCCGACTCGATCGAACAATCGACCAAACCTAAGCATCTGTCAACTTTACCGACGGTTCTTGAACAGCCTCACTTCTAACGGGTTGGGACTACCTCGGCAGAGGTTTCCCCAGGATCGTGGCGAACGATGCTTCTAGGGCCGGTCTAGCGTCATCGACGGCAGGGGATAGGGGACTCTCAGACCCCAGGGGACCGGATCGTGACGACGTAGAGGATTCGCGTGCGTCTGTCGTGGGTGTGATGCGGATTCGCCCACCCTCAGCCCGCTCGTGGTCATGTCCTACCGTCCCAGGGTCGCCCCGGTTCGTCACCCCAGGACCGAGCCCAGTTACAGTCGCCCGTATC
>JAHBSW010000054.1 GCA_019638935.1 Cryobacterium sp. | reverse complement strand
CGAGGCCGTGGCCACCCTCACCGGCCGCCGCAACCCTCGCTACGATCTCATCCACGCCCACTACTGGCTGAGCGGCATAGCCGCCCTGCCGGTCTCCCTCGAGCTCGGCCTGCCCTTCGTGCAGAGCTTCCACACGCTCGCCGCGATGAAGCGTCGTGAAGCGGGTACGAGCGAGAGCACTCGGAGGGCGCACTCCGAGACCTATCTCTCGGGCCAATCCAACGCTGTCATCGCGTCGTCCGCGGCCGAGGCGACCAGTCTCATCGACGACGTGCGCGCACCCCTGGAACGGGTGTGGGTGGTCCCCCCGGGGGTCGATGTCGATCTCTTTCGACCGGGGCGGGCGGACGCCGAATCCCAGGTGCGCGAGAGCCTGGCGATCGCTCCCGGGCGTCCCATTCTCGTGTCGGTGGGACGCGTGCAGCCGCTCAAGGACCAAGAGCTCGCTGTTCGCACACTCGCCGCGGTGCACGCGATGCACGGCTGGGCGCCGGTTCTCGTCGTGGCTGGTGAGCCGACTCCGGGGGACGAGGAGTACGCGGAGTCGCTGCGCGCCCTTGCCGCAGACCTCGGGGTCGATGACCAGGTTCGTTTCGTCGGGGCGCTCGATCGGGATGGTCTCGCGGATCTGCTCGCTGCGGCGACGCTGACACTCTCCACGTCGCGCAGTGAGACCTTCGGTCTCGTCTCCCTCGAGTCGGCGGCCTCGGGAACCCCGGTCATCGGCTCGCGCGGGTCCGGACTCAGCGAGTCGATCGCTCATGGCCGCTCGGGTGTGCTCGTCGACTCGCGCGACCCGCAGGTGTGGGCGCGGACGGCGTGCGAGCTGCTCGAGGACCCGCCCGCACTGGGCCGCCTCTCATCGTCAGCGCGCGAGCACGCTCTCGGCCACACCTGGGGCGCGTCGGTGACGTCGCTGCTGGGCGTGTACGACCGGATCGTCGCCGCGTGAGCCGGCGCAGGGTCAGCGGCCGACGAAGTTCGCCGGCGTTCTGCTGAGGAACGACTCCATGCCGATGCGGGCATCCTCGCTCGCGGCGAGGCGCACGAGCTCGGGTTGGAGTCGTGCTGCTGCCGCGTCCGGCCCCTGGGTGACGGCAAGCCGTGCGTTCGCGAGACTTGCCTGCACCGCGAGCGGTGCCTGCGCAGCGACGCGCCGGGCCAGCTCGAGGCCGCGCCCGAGCTGGGTGCCATCCGCGACCACTTCGTGAACGAGCCCCGCCCGATGCGCCTCCTGGGCATCGAAGCTGTCTCCCGTGAGGATCCACTTCATGGCGTTGCCCCATCCGACGGCCTGCGGCAGGCGGATGGTCGCACCGCCGAAGGGCAGGATGCCTCGCGCCACCTCGATCTGGGCGAACGTCGTCGACTCCGCCGCCACGGCGATGTCGCTCGCGAGGATGAGTTCGATGCCGAGTGTGAGGCAGACGCCTTGCACCGCGATGACGACGGGCTTGGAGACTCGGTCAGGGCCGAGACCCCAGGGGTCGATTCCTCCCTCGGGCACGATGTCGAGACCATCGGGGCCGATGCGGGGTGCGACATCGGCGAGGTCGAGGCCGCCCGTGAAGTGGTCGCCGTGCGCAAAGACCAGGCCGACACGGATGTCGGGGTCGCGATCGAGCTCACCATAGGCGAGCGCCAGCTCGTGCAGCAGCCGGATGTCGGCGGCATTGCGCTTCTCGGGTCGGTTGAACCCGATGAGCATGACGTGCCCGTCGCGCTCGATCGTGATGCGGGACTCGGAGTCTTTCGTCATGGTTCGAGTTATACCCCATCAGGCGAAGGAGTGCCCCCGCCGAGGGCGGGGGCACTCCTGACGTGGTTCGTGCGAGCCTAGTCGCCCGAGGTGACTTGCTTGGGCGAGTCTCCGGCTTTGAGCGCGGCGAGGCGAGCCTCGACCTCGACGGCCTCGTCCGAGGTCTCGAGCTCTTCGAACTGGGCGTCGAGGCTCGATGCCGCCAGCTCCTGCGCTCCAAGCACCTTGGCCTCTTCGCGACGGATCTTGTCCTCGAAGCGGCTGATCTCGCTGGTCGGGTCGAGCAGGTCGATGCTCTTCATGGCGTCCATGACCTGCGTCTGCGCTTCGGCCGTCTTGGCGCGCGCGATGAGCTCGTCGCGCTTCGACGAGAGCTCGTGCAGCTTGGCTTTCATTCCCTCGAGCCCGCGCTTGAGCTGAGACACGACCTCGTTCTGCGACGCGATCGTCGGCTCGGCCGACTTCGCCTGGCCCTCGGCGTCGAGCTGACGCGCGAGAGCGACCTTGGCGAGGTTGTCGAACTTGTCGGCGTCGGTGGCGTTGCCGTCGCCGCGCAGTTCGTCGGCCTTGCGGCTTGCGGCGAGAGCCTTGCGGCCCCAGTCGTCGGCGTTCTTCACGTCTTCTGCGTGGTCCTGCTCGAGCAGGCGCAGGTTGCCGATCGTCTGGGCGATCGCCGACTCCGCCTCGGCGATGCTGTTGGTGTAGTCGCGCACCATCTGGTCGAGCATGACCGCGGGGTCTTCTGCTGCATCCAGAAGCGCGTGGATGTTGGCCTTGGCCAGCTGGGCGATACGTCCGAAAATCGACTGCTTGGTCATGATGTTCCCTTCGTGGTGATGTGGTGATGCATGATGGTGCTGATCGTTGGTCTCAGTGGGTCGCTGTCGTCAGAACCGGCCGCCGCTCGAGCGCCGGCCGCCCCGAGAGGCTGAGCTGGAGGGTCGTCTCGAACTGCCCCCAAAACTACCGGAGCGGCTGCCCCCTGACGAGAATCCACCTCGGGAGGAGCCACCCCAGGATGAGCTGCCCGACGACGAGCCACTGCTCCACGAGGATCTGCTGCTCGACGAGCCGCCGCCGAGCCACGAACCGATGATCCCGCCGAGAATGGCACCGCCGATATCGGAACCCTGGGCGCCGCCGCCGTAGTTTCCCTGGTTCTGGATGGCTCGAACCTCTGATTGAGCGGAGGCGAGGGCGTTCTGCGCCAAGCCGGTTGCCGCACGCGCCTCGGCGAGGGCTTCGACGGGATCGGAACCCGCAAGCGCCACGGCCGAGTCGAGACGACGCATTGCTTCGGAGACGCGCGTGCGCGGGCCATCGCCGATTCCACCCCGACGCGTCGTGATGTAGTCGTTTGCCGCCGCGATCTCCGAGCGGGCGGAGGCGAGGGCATGATCGAGCGATCGTGCCGCCGCTTGCACGTGCTCGTGACGTTCGCGAGCGGATTCGAGCACACTGTCGAGGCGAGCGTTCGCGTTCTGCAGGCTCGCGAGCGAGGTGAGCGGATCGCGGCTCGCGATCGCCTCGTCAAGCGCGACCTCCGCCTCGACGATCGTCTGCGACAAGCGACTGTCCGAGGCGTCCGGCAGGGCACGAGCCGCGGCGAGGTCCTGCTTGGTGTCGGCGACGATCGCTGACAGTGCGGATGTCGCTTCGTCGAGATTCGCGGCGAGACCGTCGATTGCGGCGACGAGCTGCCGCACCTGCCCGATCGATGCTTGCGCCGTGTGAACGGCGACAGCGGCGAGCCCCGACTCGCCCTCGTCGAGCGCCTGCTGCGCCTCGACGAGGTGGGTGTCGGCGAAGTCGAGCAGGTCCTTGGCCTGATCGGGATTGGCCGCGATCGAAGCGATCGCGGCGTCGGAGTACCTGCCGCCCAGCGCTGTCAGACGAGTGCGCGCTGCGGCGAGGGATTCGCGCGCGGTCGCCGCATCGTTCTTCGCCGTGGCGAGCACGGTGGGGGCGTTCTTCTCGAGCTCGCGCAACTCGTCGAACGCGTCCGCCTGCGCATCGAGTTCCGCGTCTGCGGCCTCGCACAGCTCGACGATCTTCAGGGTCAGGGTGCGCTTCTCGTCGGGGGGCTCGGGGAATGCGTCGTCGAGCTTCTGCCGAATCTCGAAGGCTTCGCGAAGCTTGGCCTTGGCCCCCTCGAGCACGGTGGCAAAGGGCTTGACGGCGGCTTCACCGAACTCGGCCGTCGCGAAGGAGAGGTCTTGCTCGCTCGTCTTGATCTGGTCGTCGAGCTGCACGAGCAGCCCGCCAGCGCGCACGTCGAGCTCCTTCTGATTGAGCTTGCTGGCGTCGAGGGCTTTCTTTTTGCGAATGCGCGAGTACACGTAGAGGCCCCCGCCGCCGACAGCGACGACTCCGCCGACGATGGGCCAGTTGATGGGGATGCCACCACCCGAGCCGCCTGAGACGTCGGTTCCGCCGGAGCCTCCCGCTTCGGCTGCGAGCTCTGCGCGCATCCCGTCGGCGAACGCGACGAGGGCACCCGCGTAGTCGTTGTTGCGCAGGTGAGGAACTCGAGCAAGTTCTTCGAGTCGATCCGTCTGCGACTTGCTCAGGGCGAACCCGGCGGGGTAGTCGACGGCGTAGTTGCGGTCGTCGACGGCGATGGCGAACAGCACGTCGCGGTCCCCGAAGCGATTGAGATCGGCGGTCGCTGCGGCCCAGTTGTCGTCGAGGCTGACACCGGTGAAGGAGTCGACGACGACGACGAAGAGCAGCACTCCTTCGTTCGCGAGAGCATCGAGCGATTGCTCCAGCTCGGCCTCTCGACCGGTCAGCACGCCGACTTCGTCGACCACGTAGGCGCCTCTCAGCTCGATCGGGTCCGTGGCGTGAGCGGCAGTGGGCAGTACGAGCGCGGCGCCGAGGGTGAGGACGGCGATGGTGCCGATTCGAGCGAGGAGCGAACCGGGGCGACGGGGGAGGGTATTGATGGGCGTGCTCCTTATCGTGCGCGACCGGTGGTTCTTTCTGTAGCGAGATTCTAGTCAGCAGACGTGTCGATTCCGATACCCACAGAATCTGCCGTGAATCCGATCGATCCACAGGAAATTCTCAGCAAACTGGTGTTTCGCCATTTACTCGGCGTCCCAGCACTGCCACAATGTGTGCCACGGGGCCACCTTGGCCGCGTAAGTCTCTCCGCAGACGAAAGGTAGTTCAATGACAACAGTGGACAAAGACACAGCGAACTGGCGCCTCTACGGCGGCGGTGGACTGCTCGTCGGTGGTCTTCTCTGGCTCGTCGGTCTGATCCTTTCCGGTGTTGCCGGAATGCCCGACGTGGGCAAGTGGGTAACCGTCATCGGTCTCGTGGTTGTCGCCATCGGGTTCGTTCTCGTGGCGTGGGGTCAGACCGGTTCCAACGGTGCCGTCGGCAACAACATGATCGGCAAGGTGGGCCTGTGGGCCGTCGCCCTGGGCTTCCTCGCCTGGGCGCTTCTGCCGCTCTTCGGCGTCACCGGTGAGGGAGTCAACTGGGCGGTGCTGATCCTCGTCGGACTGGGCTCGCTCATTGCCGCCGTCATCATCCTGCAGAAGGGCGTCGCTCGCGGCTTGGCGAAGTGGATGCTGTTCCTCGTCGCGATTCTCGCCATCGTGTACTTCCTCGGAGCGTTCGGCGTGATCGCGCTCGGCGCAGACGTGCTCGGCATTCTCGGCTACGTCTTCGCCGCGGCTGTCGCACTCACGGGTCTCGTCTACGTTCTGAACAAGAAGTAGGCGAAACCACTCACACCGTGACGGGTCGTCACCACGAGGCTGTGGTGGCGGCCCGTCAGTGCGTGATGTCCCGTGCGCCGGCGACGGGGTCGACGAATGCCGAGGCGCGTCAGGGACTGGCGAGGATGATCGACTCGCTCACGATCGAGACGTGGGAGACCAGGGTCACGCCGACCGTCACCTCGAACACGCCTCGAAGCGGCACGCCATCGCACCACTCGGGAGCGAACGAGATCGAGTGACTCGCGGTCTCGCCGGGTCCGAGGTACTCGAGTTCGGCGGACTCCTCTGCCGGGTACCACGCGCTGTGCGCGACAGCGACCCCGTTCTGGGTCAGGGTGAGGCTGGCCCATGCGATCCCGGACAGGTGCGACTGCCCCGTGTTGTTGTTTCTGACGTCGATGACGGAGTCGATGTGCCAGTCGGTTGCACCACTCGGCACCGCGCGCGCTGTCAGTGAGACGGTCAGCCCTTTCGCCGAACTCGCCTCGGAAGAAGCAAGCTCCTCGCAGGCCGGGGCAATCGAGTAGGGCGCTTCGGGTGCGTAGTCGCGCTCGCCGCTGCCGTATGACTCGGACATGGTCGTCGCCGCGTCGAGGGAAGCGCCTGTCCCGAACATCCCCGAGCCTATGACGGCGGGAACGGCGACGATGAGGACGCCGGCAAGGGCGAGTGCGGAGACTGCCCCGAGGGCTGCTTGGCGCGGGGCGCGACGGCGGCGAGAACGCCGGATGACATCGGCCGCGTTCAATTCTGACGCCGAGGTCAGGGCGCGGTCGGCGTGCTCGGAGAGCAGCTCACGCATCCGCCCCGAGGTGTGTTCGTCGTCAACCGGCATGGCGGGTTCCTCCTCGCGCGGTGTTGTCGGATTGCCCGCTGCCAGGCAGCCCTCTGCCAGGGTGAGCGGTGCCCAGAATGTCGCCGAGTTTGGCGAGAGCATCGCTCAGGTAGCGCTTGACCGAGCCCGGGCTGATCTCGAGTTGCTCGGCGATGTCGTCGACCTTGAGGTCTTCGTAGTAGCGCAGCACGATGCAGGCTCGCTCGCGTGGAGAGAGGCGCCTGAGCTGGCTCTGCAGGTCGAGCGCGTCATCGCTCGGTTGCTCGATGGTGTCGACGATCTCGGGCGTCGCGGCGAGGTGGGCGATGCGACGCCAGCGCTGCTTTCGACGTCGCGAGTCCAGGTGGGTGTTGAGGATGGCACGACGCACGTATGCCTCAGCGCTGGCGACGGTGAAGCCGTTTCGAACGCGACCGAAGGTCTTGACGAGCGCCTCTTGAACGAGGTCGGCGGCGTCATCGGGGTTGCCGGAGACGAAGTAGGCGTAGCGGGTGAGGGAGTCACCGCGCTGCGCGACGAGCGCAGACACGACGTCCTCCCAGCGCGCAGGAGCGCCAGCGGATGCCGGGGCGGTGGGTTCCGCGTCGGTCTCGTTCACGCCCATCCTTTCTGCAACCACGACCATTGTCGCTGGCGCAGACCACGATCGGCGCACAAAGCGCACGCGCGAGTCCAGGGAGACGCTGCTCATACCCTTAACAACGCCCGGAGGCGTCGAAACGTTGGGGTGTCGTCACTCCGCTGGTCGAGTGCCCGCGCTCGCGCGGTATCCCGCTGGTCGAGTAGCGCGCTTGCGCGCGTATCGAGACTCGACGTCGAACGACGCTATCGTGCGCGCAGCTTCTCGCGAGCAGTGTCGAGCTGGTTCACGATCTCCTCGGGCAGGCGGTCGCCGAAGCGCGAGAAGAACTTCTCGGTGTCGTCGAGCTCGTCGAGCCACTTCGCGTTGTCGATCTCGAAGAGCTCGGTGAAGTCTTCATCCGTGATCTCCAGCCCGGCGCGGTCGATTCCGGTAGGGGTCGGGACGAGACCGATCGGGGTCTCGTCGGCGGCAACCTGACCGTCGACGCGCTCGAGAATCCATGCGAGGACGCGGGAGTTCTCGGCGAAGCCGGGCCACAGGAAGCGACCGTCATCGCCACGACGGAACCAGTTCACCTGGAAGATGCGGGGGAGCGATGCCGTGCCGCGCAGGTTGTCGCCGATCTTGAGCCAGTGCGCCCAGTGGTCGGCCATGTTGTATCCGCAGAAGGGCATCATCGCGAAGGGGTCGCGGCGGAGCTCGCCGACGGTTCCTTCGGCGGCGGCGGTGCGCTCGCTCGAGATGTTGGCGCCCATGAAGACGCCGTGGTTCCAGTCGCGAGCCTCGACGACGAGCGGAACGTTGCTGCGGCGGCGCCCGCCGAAGATGATCGCGTCGATGACGACGCCGTTCGGGTCGTCCCAGGTGTCGGCGATCGTCGGGCACTGGCTCGCCGCGACGGTGAAGCGCGAGTTCGGGTGGGCGGCGGGCCTGCCCGACGCCGGGTCGTAGGGGTTGCCCTGCCAGTCGGTGAGGTTGTCGGGGGCCTTGTCGGTGAGTCCCTCCCACCAGACGTCGCCGTCTTCGCGCAGAGCGACGTTCGTGAAGATCGTGTTGCCCCAGATGGTGTCGATCGCGGTCGAGTTCGTTTGCGCACTTGTGCCCGGTGCCACACCGAAGAATCCGGCCTCCGGGTTGATGGCGCGCAGACGACCGTCGGCACCGGGGCGCAGCCACGCGATGTCGTCACCGATCGTCTCGACCTTCCAGCCGGGAATCGAGGGCTTGAGCATCGCGAGGTTGGTCTTGCCGCACGCCGACGGGAACGCGGCGGCGAGGTGGAAGACGCGACCGCGGGGGTTGGTGACCTTGAGGATGAGCATGTGCTCGGCCAGCCAGCCCTCGTCGCGCGCGATCACTGAAGCGATGCGCAGTGCGAAGGACTTCTTCGCGAGCAGTGCGTTGCCACCGTAGGCCGAGCCGAATGACCAGATCTCGCGGGTCTCGGGAAAGTGGGTGATGTACTTCGTCTCGTTCGACGGCCACGGCACGTCTTTCTCGCTCTCGAGCAGGGGGGCACCCACGCTGTGCACGGCGGGCACCCACTCGGTGTCGTCGCCGATGAGAGCGAGGGCTGCGGAGCCCATGCGCGTCATGATTCCCATGCTCGCGACGACGTAGGGCGAGTCGGTCACCTGCACGCCGAGCTTCGCGAGCGGGCTGCCGAGCGGTCCCATCGAGAACGGGATGACGAACATCGTGCGCCCGCGCATCGAGCCCTCGAAGAGGCCTGTGAGCGTCTTGCGCATCTCGCTGGGATCGCGCCAGTTGTTGGTGGGGCCGGCATCCGCCTCGTCCACGGAGCAGATGAAGGTGCGGGCCTCGACACGAGCGACGTCGTTGGGGTCGCTGCGGGCGAGGAAGCTGTAGGGACGGTGCTCGGCGTTGAGACGCGTCAGGGTGCCGTTGTCGACCATGAGCTTGGTGAGCTGGTCCCATTCGCGCGGTGAGCCATCGCACCAGTGGATCGCGTCGGGTTTGGTGAGTGCGGCGATTTCCTTGACCCAGGTGACGACGGATGCCGGCGCCGATGCCGGCGCGCCCTGCGGCTCGAACGCCACCGAGGGGGTCGTGACCGTGGACTTCTTGAGGTTGCGGTGGGCGGTAATAGTCATGAGGACTTCCTGGATTCGACTGATCGGGCCTCGCTGGTAATTTTTCAATACTCTCCCATCAGGAGCGAAATTTCAGCGGTGTTCAGGGAATCAGAGGGTTAATTTGTCCGATTCTTTCGATAGTCTCACTTCATGACCGATCTTGTGACCCTCGGCCAACGGCTGCGACACTTCCGCGTGAGCGCGGACTTGACGCTCGATCAACTGGGAACGACCGTGGGCATCGCCGGCAGTCAGCTCTCCCTGATGGAGAACGGCAAGCGAGAACCGCGACTCTCTCTGCTGCAATCGATCGCCTCGGCGCTGTCGATCGACGTCGCCCAGCTGCTCGATCCGAGCCCGCCCTCGAAGCGGGCAGCGCTCGAGATCGAGCTTGATCGCATGCAGCGCAGCGCGGTGTACGGCGGACTGGGGCTTCCTGCGGTCAGGCCGTCTCGCACGCTTCCCGATGACACCCTGCACGCCCTTGTGGGGCTGCACCGAGAGCTTGCCCGGCGCGCCCGGGAGGCGATCGCGACTCCCGAGGAGGCGCGCCGCGCGAACACCGAACTGCGTCAGCACATGCGTACGCAGGACAACTACATTCCTGAGCTCGAGGAGCTCGCCGAGGAGCAGCTTCGAGCCGTGGGCCATTCCACGGGGGCGTTGACGCACCGCTCGGTCAGCCTCATGGCGAAGCGCCTGGGCTTCTCCCTGATCTATGTCTCCGACCTGCCCCACTCCACGCGGTCCGTGACCGATCTGGAGAACGGTCGCATCTACCTGCCACCGGCATCCATCCCCGGCGGTCACGGCCTTCGTTCGATGGCGCTGCAGGCCCTGGCGCACCGCCTGCTCGAGCACCAGGAACCCGAGAGCTACGCGGAGTTCCTGAGGCAACGACTCGAGATCAACTACTTCGCGGCGGCGTGCCTGCAACCGCGCGGGCAGTCGGTCGACTTCCTGCGCGAGGCGAAAGCAGATAAGAACCTCGCGATCGAGGACTTTCGCGACGCTTTCGGCGTCACGCACGAGGCAGCGGCGCTGCGCTTCACGAACCTCGCGACGAGGCACCTCGACATGACGGTGCACTTTCTGCGCGTGGGCGCCGACGGTGCGCTCTACAAGGTCTATGAGAACGACGGTTTGAAGCTGCCGACGGATGTCACGGGCTCAGCGGAGGGACAGCTCGTCTGTCGGCACTGGGGCGCGCGACTCGCGTTCAGCCGCACGAACCGCACGACCGAGTTCCACCAGTACACCGACACCCCCACGGGCACCTACTGGTGCTCGACGCAGATCGGCACCGCGGAGAAAGACGAATTCTCCATCACCTTCGGTGTTCCCTTCGCCGACGCGAAGTGGTTCCGCGGTCGCGAGACCACCAACCGCGAGTACTCGTCGTGCCCCGACCCCTCCTGCTGCCGCAGGCCCCGAGTCGAGCTCACCGAGCGCTGGTCGCACAAGGCGTGGGCGAGCGCGAAGCTGCACGCGCACATCCTCTCGCCGCTGCCGTCCGGCACGTTCCCGGGCGTGGACGACACCGAGCTCTACGACTTTCTCGACGCGCACTCCGACAGTTAGCGCACGTCAGTGTTGGGGTCGGGTCTCGATACGGCCTGCGGCCTACTCGACCAGCGGACTCTCATCGCTGGTCGAGTAGCGACTCAGTCGCGTATCGAGATCCGGGGTCATTCGAGAGTCCGCTGGTCGAGTAGCGCGCCAGCGCGTATCGAGGCCCAGTCGCTCTCGTCACCGTCGGCCCACACGCCTAGCGTGTGTAGTGCCCCTTCGCCCGCAGGTACTGCGGCGGCCAGTAGTCGAGTTCGACGCCGAGCTGCTCGGCAGCACGGAGAGGAAAGTGCGGGTCGCGCAGGAACTCACGGCCCATCATCACCGCGGTGGCCTGACCGCTTGAGATGATCTCGTTGGCATGCGCCGCATCCGTGATGAGCCCGACGGTGCTGGTCGGCAGACCCGCGGCGTGAACGCTCGCCGCGTACTTCACCTGGTAGCCGGGGCCGGGTTCGAGCCGTTGGTGCGCCACGAGCCCGCCGCCCGACAGGTCGAAGAAGTCGGCGCCCGCCTCCCGCGCCCAGCCCGCGACGATGACGGCCTCGTCGATGTCCCAGCCGCCGTCCGCCCAGTCGCTTCCCGAGAAGCGAACGAACACCGGCACCTCGTCGCCGACCTCGGCGCGCACCGCGCGCACGATCTCGAGCACGAGGCGGGCGCGGTTCTCGAGACTGCCGCCGTACTCGTCGGCGCGCTCGTTGGTCAGCGGCGACAGGAACTCGTGCAGCAGGTAGCCGTGCGCGGCGTGCACCTCGACGAGGTCGAACCCGGCATCCATCGCCCGACGTGCGCCCGCCCGAAATCCCTCGATCACCGCACGGATGCCGTCGGCATCCAGAGCGGACGGAGTCTCGAGCCCCTCATAGGCGATCGCCGACGGCGCCACCGTCTGCCAACCGCCCTCCGCCGCGGGCACCGACCCGGGGGGCGGATCCCAGGGGCGCCGCGTCGACCCCTTGCGACCCGCGTGGGCCAGCTGCATTCCCGCCACCGCGCCCTGGCTCTTCACAAAGCTCGCGATGCGAGCCCAGACATTCCGCTGCTCGTCGCTCCAGATGCCGGTGTCGTGGGGCGAGATGCGTCCCTCCGGCACCACCGCGGTGGCCTCGGTCATGACGAGTCCGGCGCCGCCACGGGCGA
>JAHBSW010000053.1 GCA_019638935.1 Cryobacterium sp. | reverse complement strand
AGCGGGTTAGGCCGAAGCCATCCGCTTCTGCAGGTTCGCGTCGAGCGTCGCGAGGAACTCCTCGGTCGTCTGCCACGCCTGGTCGGGGCCGACGAGCAGGGCCAGGTCCTTCGTCATGGCGCCGTCCTCGACCGACTTGATGACGACATCCTCGAGCGTGTTCGCGAACTCGATGAGCGCGTCGTTGCCGTCGAGCTTGCCGCGGTGCTGCAGGCCGCGCGTCCAGGCGAAGATCGAGGCGATCGGGTTCGTCGACGTAGGCTTGCCCTGCTGGTGCTGGCGGTAGTGGCGGGTGACGGTGCCGTGCGCGGCCTCCGCCTCGACGACCTTGCCGTCCGGCGTCGCGAGCACCGAGGTCATGAGACCGAGCGAGCCGAAGCCCTGCGCGACGGTGTCGGACTGCACGTCGCCGTCGTAGTTCTTGCACGCCCAGACGTAGCCGCCCTCCCACTTCATGGCCGAGGCGACCATGTCGTCGATGAGGCGGTGCTCGTAGGTGAGGCCTGCGGCGTCGAACTGCGCCTTGAACCCGGTGTCGAAGATCTCCTGGAAGATGTCCTTGAAGCGGCCGTCGTAGGCCTTGAGGATGGTGTTCTTCGTCGACAGGTACACGGGGTAGTTGCGCGTGAGGCCGTAGTTGAGGCTCGCGCGTGCGAAGTCGCGGATGCTGTCATCGAGGTTGTACTGCACCTGCGCGATCCCGTCTCCCGGCGCCTGGTACACCTCGAACTTCTGCGATTCGCCGCCGCCCTTGGGCGTGAACTCGACCGTCAGCGTGCCCTCGCCCTTGAACAGGAAGTCGGTCGCGCGGTACTGGTCGCCGAAGGCGTGACGCCCGATGATGATGGGCTTGTTCCAGCCCGGCACGAGCCGCGGGATGTTGGAGATGATGATCGGCTCGCGGAAGATCACGCCGCCGAGAATGTTGCGGATCGTGCCGTTGGGGCTCTTCCACATGCTCTTGAGCCCGAACTCCTCGACGCGCGCCTCGTCGGGCGTGATCGTCGCGCACTTGACCCCGACGCCGTGCTTCTGGATGGCGTGGGCCGCGTCGATCGTCACCTGGTCGTCGGTGTCGTCACGGTGCTGGATGCCCAGGTCGTAGTACTCGAGGTTCACGTCGAGGTACGGGTGGATGAGGGTCTCTTTGATCTTCTGCCAGATGATGCGGGTCATCTCGTCGCCATCGAGCTCGACGACGGTTCCCTCAACCTTGATTTTCGCCAACGGAATCTCCTTCTCACGCGGCCGGATAAGGCCAGAGCACAGTTTACAGGCAGACCGCGATATCTCGACATCGAGATATCTCTAGGTGGCGCGCGGTGGGTGACGTTAGTGTGTCAAGCATGGGTGAATTGAGACTCGAAGAGCTGTCGGCGAGCAATATCGTCGCCGCGAACAACCTGACGCTGCGTCGTGGGCAAGAGGCCTTCGTGACCCCGCCGACCTACGCGATCGCCGACAACTACATCGACCCGACGACCTCCTGGCCGCGGGTCGTGCTCGACGGCGACAAGGTCGTCGGCTTCATTCGCGGCAACTTCGACCCGGATGCGCAGCAGGAAGAGTTCCGCAGCTGCGTCTGGCGCGTGCACGTCGCCGCCGACGCGCAGGGGCACGGGGTGGGACGCTTCGCCGTGCTCGCCCTCGCCGATGAAGCGCGACAGCGCGGGTTCGAGCGGCTCACCGCCCTCTGGGAGGTCGGCGAGGACGGCCCCGAGGCGTTCTTCACGAGCCTCGGCTTCACGGTCGTGGGCGACACCCAATACGGCGAGAAGTTTGGTGCGCTCAGCTTGTGACTGCCCCTTCGCAACCGCCCGCCGAGACGGCGGTCGGCGCTGGCGTCGCGGCGACGGCCAGAAATGGCCGTCACTCTGAGCTCCAGCGCGCTGACGACTTCACCTCGAGCGTGCTCGAGATCGTCGAGTCGATTCCCCCTGGCCATGTCATGAGCTACGGCGATGTCGCGGCCGTGCTCGGCTCGCGCGCGCCCCGCGCGGTGGGGCAGATCATGGCCTACTTCGGCAGCGACGTTCCGTGGTGGCGCGTGGTGCGGGCGAGCGGCCTTCCCGCACAGGGGCACGAGGATGCCGCCCTGCCGCACTACGAGGCCGAGGGAACCCCGCTCGTGCCCACGGCATCCGGCTACCGCATCAACCTGCGACTGGCGCGCTACCGCCCGTGAGACCCCATCGCCGGTCGAGCGCCGTCCTGAGGCTCTCGACCGGCGATTTTCTTCGGTGATCGAGTAGCGTGCGTAGCACGCGTATCGAGATCGACCGGCAAACTGACGTCACACGAGCGAGTCGCGCCAGGCCGCGTACATCTGCGAGAACTTGCCCGTGCCGGCGATGAGCTCGGCGGGCGGGCCGTCTTCGATGATGCGTCCATGCTCCATGACGAGCACGCGGTCGGCGATCGCGACCGTCGAGAGACGGTGCGCGATGATGATCGCCGTGCGGTCGGCGAGCAGGGTCTGCAGCCCCTCCTGCACGAGTCGTTCGCTCGGGATGTCGAGCGACGCCGTCGCCTCGTCGAGGATGAGCACCACCGGGTCGGCGATGAACGCGCGCGCGAACGAGATCAGCTGGCGCTGACCCGCCGATACCCGACCACCGCGCTTGTTGACATCGGTGTCGTAGCCGTCGGGCAGCGACTCGATGAACTCGT
Source organism: Cryobacterium sp. (assembly GCA_019638935.1). Lineage (GTDB taxonomy): Bacteria > Actinomycetota > Actinomycetes > Actinomycetales > Microbacteriaceae > Terrimesophilobacter. The sequence continues at coordinate 9,278 of JAHBSW010000053.1, read as the reverse complement.
GGGCGCCGACAGCCTTTGCGGCCTGTATCACCTCGGAGCGGGTCGCATCCGGCTTGCCGAGCGCGATGTTCGACGCGACCGTGCCCGAGAAGAGGTACGCCTCCTGCGTGACCATGACGATCGCGCGCCGCAGGTCTTTCGGATGCAGTTGCCGCAGCTCGACGCCGTCGAGCGTGACCGCACCCTTGCTGGGGTCGTAGAAGCGTGCGATGAGCTTCGCGAGCGTCGACTTGCCGGCACCCGTCGACCCGACGAGCGCGATCGTCTGACCGGCCGGGATGTCGAGGCTGAACTCGGGCAGCACGACACGGTCCTCGGTATACGCGAACTCGACGTCGGCGAAGTTCACCGCACCCTTGGCCTGCCACAGATCGGTGGGACGATCGGGGTCGGGAACGCTCGGGATCTCCTCGAGCACGCCCGAGATCTTCTCGAGCGCGGCCGCGGCCGACTGGTACGAGTTGTAGAACATCGCGAGCTCTTCGGCGGGTGCGAAGAACGACCGGGTGTAGAGCAGCGTGGCCAGCAGCACGCCGATCGCGAGCGAGCCGTCGGCGACCCGCAGGCCACCGACGAGCAGCACGACGGCGAGCGCGACGTTGCCGATGAACACGAGACCCGGGTCGTACACGCCGAAGAGGTTGATCGCGCGGGCGTTCGCGTCGCGGTAGTCCTCGACGAGCTGACCGAACTCGGCCTCGTTGCGCTTCTCCTTGCGGAACGCCTTGACCGCGCGGATGCCCGTCATGGTCTCGACGAAGTGCACGATGACGCGCGCCGAGGTGGTGCGCGTCTCGCGGAACACCTTCGACGAACGCACCTGGAACCAGCGCGTCAGGAACGCCAGCGGCACAACGGCCCCGAGCAGCACGAGCCCGGAGACCCAGTCCATGAGGAACAGCGCGCCCGCGATGAACACCATGTAGAGGCCGCCCTGCACGAGCTGGCTGATGCCGCTGTCGAGCAGCTCGCGAAGCGAGTCGAGGTCGCTCGTCTGGCGCGCGATGATGCGACCCGAGGTGTACTTCTCGTGGAACTCGAGGCTCAGCTTCTGCGTGTGCAGGAAGACTCGCTTGCGCAGCTCGATGAGGATCGCCTGGCTCACGCGCGCCATGAGCACGGTGTACCACGCGATGAGCAGGGCACCCGCCAGTCCCGACAGAAGATACGCCGCAACCACCAGCACGAGCGGTATCGCGTCGCCGCCCACGACCGCCGGCAGACCCTGGTCGATACCGAACGCGATGAGGGCGGGGCCGACGACCTGAGCCCCAGTACTGATGATGATGACGGTCGCAGTGAGCGCGATGCGCGCCTTCATGGGGCTCACGAGAGAGCCCAGCAGACGCATCGAGCGCTTGCGGATCTGCTTGCTCTCGGACTTGGTCAGGTCGTGACGTTCTTCGCCCTCGACTCCGGTGACGCTCATGCTCCCCCCTCTCCCGCGCTGCGGCCTGATCGGCCGGGGTTGATGATCGGAATGGTTCCCGTGTGAATCGACACGGCGTCCTCGATGTCTTCGGCGGTGGTGTCGACGCTCGCAGGCTGCTCGTCCTCGAGGCTGGAGATGACGAAGCGGTAGTGCTCGCTCGTCGCGAGCAGGTCGCTGTGCTTGCCGACAGCGGTCACGCGGCCCTGTTCGAGCAGTGCGACCCGGTCGGCGAGCTGCACGGTCGACGGGCGGTGCGCCACGATGAGGGCGGTCGTGGAGGCGAGCACGTGACGCAGCGCATCCTCGACGAGCGCTTCCGTGTCGACGTCGAGTGCCGAGAGCGGGTCGTCGAGCACGAGAACGGATGGCTTGGCCGCGACCGCTCGCGCAAGCGCGAGTCGTTGACGCTGCCCACCCGAGAGGCTCATGCCCTCCTCGCCGACCTTGGTGTCGAGGCCGTCGGGCAACTCGTAGACGAAGTCGGCCTGGGCGACGGAGAGCGCTTCCTTCAGGTCGTCCTCGGTCGCCTCGGGCCGTCCGAGCAGCACGTTGTCGCGAACGGATGCCGAGAACAGCGTCGCGTCCTCGAACGCCATCGCGAGGTGCTTGCGCAGGTCGCCGAGTGTCAGATCGCGGATGTCGACACCGTCGACCCGGATGCTCCCGCTCGTCACGTCGTACAGCCGCGTCGTGAGCGCGGTGATGGTCGACTTGCCGCTGCCCGTGAGCCCGACGAGTGCCATGGTCTCGCCGGGCTCGATCTCGAGGTCGATACCGTTGATGAGGTCTCGAGTGCCGTCCGCGGCATCCTCGTACCTGAAGTGGACATTCTCGAACACGAGTCGTCCCTGGGGGCTCTCGATGGTCTTCGGGTTCTCGGGGTCGGTGATGCGGTTCTCGGAGTGCATGACCTCGAAGAAGCGGTCGGACGCCGTGCGCGTGTCGAGCGTCATCGAGAGCAGGAAGCCGATCGACTCGACGGGCCAGCGCAGCACCGTCGCCGTCGCGAAATACGCGACGAGCCCACCGACCGTGATCTCGCCGATGGACGCGAGCCACACGCCCGCGAGCAGGCTCACGGCGAAGATGGCGTCGGGCACGAGCAGCAGCCACAGCCAGATGCCCGCGATGGCCCTGGCCTTCTCGATCTCGGTGCCGCGCACGAGCTCGGCTTGCGCCTGGAACTTGCGCAGGGCCTCCTTGCCGCGACCGAAGGCCTTGAGCACGCGGATGCCGTGCACCGACTCCTCGACGGCGGTGGCGAGGTCACCGGTCTGGTCCTGGCTGCGACGGGCGATGACGGAGTACTTGTTCTCGAACACGTAGCCGTACACCCACAGCGGAATCGACAGCACGAAGAAGATGAGTCCGAGCACCCAGTTGATGCTCACGAGAACGACCATGCCGACGACGATCGTCACCACGTTGACGACGATGAGCACGAGGCCGAAGGCGAACCAACGGCGGATGAGGTTGAGGTCGCTGATCGCACGCGAGAGCAGCTGGCCACTGGGCCAGCGGTCGTGGAAGGCGACCGGCAGTCGCTGAAGCTTGTCGTAGAGCGCGTTGCGCATCCGCGCCTCGATGCGAGTGCCGGGGTGCAGCACGAACCAGCGGCGCAGGAAGATCATGATCGCCTCGAGCACACCGAGGGCGAGCACGACGATGACGGGAAGCCAGATCTCGTTCGAATCGCCCTGCTGCAACGGCCCATCGACGAGCGACTGCAGCACCTGCGGGATCGCGAGCGAGACGAGCGCTGCGAGCATGGCGGCGGCCATGCCGGCGTAGATCCACGGCATGGCGGGCTTGGCATAGGGGTACAGTCGCCGGATCGCGGCGACCGTGCTGAGCTTGCGCTCGGTGTCGATGGACACGTGGTTTCCTTGACGTTCGAGATGGGGTGGCGCGCGAGAGCGAGCTTTATAGGCTATGCCTCGTCGCGGGAACGGTCAAATTCACCCCGAGGCGCTCGGCGAACGCCCAGCTTCGCGCTGCCGAGTCAGCGGATCCGCACCGAGAGGCAGGTGACGCAGCCCTCGAGCTTCTCGAACTCGCCGATGTCGACGGTCATGACGGTGTAGCCCAGGTCGGTGAGCAGTTCGGCGCTGCGCGGGGCCGATGCTGCCATGAGCACCGTCGACTCATCGAGCACGACCACGGCTGAACCGCTCTCCTCGGGCATCGCCATGAAGCGGTCGAAGACGTTGGGATCATCGACGTGGGGTCGAAAGCCGATCACGGTTCCGTCGGGCAGAGCCGTCACCGCGCTCTTCAGGTGCAGCACCTTCGTGACGGGAACGGCGACGACCGTGTAGCCGAGCCCGCTCGCGATCGAGCGCAGCTGCCGGATGCCTTCCGCATTCGTTCGTCCGCCTCGACCCACGTAGACGGTTCTGCCGATCTTCAGGACGTCGCCACCCTCGAGCGTGCCCGGCGCCGTGATGCGCTCGACGCGCAGGCCGAGCTGCGCGACAGTGTTCTCCACGGCGACCGGCTCCTGCTGCCGCGAGTCGGCACCCGGACGAGTGATGACGGCGGTGTCGCCGAAGATCACCACGGTGTCCTCCACGAACACCGAGTCGGCGGCATCCGGGGCAACCGGCACCTCGACGACATCCCACCCGTGCTGCGCGAGGGCGGAGACATAGCCCTCCCACTGCGCGTCGGCGAGCTCGGTGTCGATGGTCGAGCGGGCGATGTGGGTGACCAGTCCCTCGTCGAGGTTCGTCGCGGGCAAGCGCACGAGAGCGGTCGTTGTCGCGCGCGGGCCGCGAGTGTCGAGTGCTCGACCCGAGAGCCTCGACCAGACCCAGCGCCCCAGCGTCATCGTCGCCACGACGGCGAAGGCGATGAAGATCAGATGAAGCCCGATCAGCGACTGGGTCGCGTACTGGAGCACGAGAAGAACATCGGCGGACACGCCCTCGAGGTATGCCCCGATGAGTGCGCCCAGAAACGCGGCGAGAAGCGCCACCGCCACCGCGACGGGCAACGCCACATACCAGCGCCGGAGTCCATCGAAGGCCGCGCCCAGCGTCAGGAACACCCACAGCAGGAGGCTCGCCGGCCAGAAGAAGTCCACCAGCTGCTCGAACATCTGCGGGACCGCGCCACTCGTCGCGTAGTAGACGAGAGTCGTCGCGAGGAACGTCGCAGCCGCCACGGCAAGCGGCGCCGCGATCGCGGCGATGACGAATCCCGCGTTCGTCGCCGAGCGGTTTCGGCGGGGGCTGAGTGCCGTCGGGTTCGATTCCATGAGCCGAGACTAGGGGAAAAGTCGGCCGCGCGTGCAGGTGGCCCGCTCGCGATCGCGGGTCGGTGGAGCAGCTCAGTGGAAGAAGTGGCGCTCGCCCGTGAAATACATCGTGACACCGGCATCCGTCGCCGCAGCGATGACCTCGTCATCGCGAATCGAGCCGCCCGGCTGAACCACTGCTCGCACACCGGCGTCGAGCAGAATCTGCAACCCGTCGGCGAAGGGGAAGAAGGCGTCGGACGCCGCCACCGCCCCCCGCTCGCGCCCGGCCGCTCGCGAGACCGCGAGACGGCACGAGTCGACGCGATTCACCTGTCCCATGCCGATACCGACGGATGCCCCGCCACGGGCCAGCAGGATGGCGTTCGACTTCACGGCACGCACGGCACGCCACGCGAACTCGAGGTCTGCGCGGGTGTCGGCATCCGCCGGCGCCCCGGCGACGAGCTGCCACTCCTCGAAGTCGGCGAAGTGGGTGTCGGGGGTCTGCACGAGCATCCCGCCCGATACCTGGCGCAGCTCCTGGGCCTCGCGTCGGTAGCCCAGCGGCAGCTTGAGCACGCGCAGGTTCTTCTTCGCGGTCAGCACCTCCAGCGCTTCGGGCGTGAACTCGGGGGCGACGACGACCTCGGTGAAGATCGGGGCGATCGACTCCGCCGCGGCCCGGTCGATCGTGCCGTTCGTGGCGATCACGCCCCCATACGCCGAGACCGGATCGCACGCGTGAGCGGCGGAGTGGGCGGCGGCGATGGTGCTGCCGATGGCGATCCCGCAGGGGTTGGCGTGCTTGATGATGGCGACCGCCGGCAGGGCGTGGTCGAAGGCGGCGCGCACCGCGGCGTCGGCATCGACGTAGTTGTTGTAGGACATCTCCTTGCCACCGAGCTGCTGAGCGCTCGCGAGTCCGAGGAGGTCGCCCGTATAGAGCGTTGCGTGCTGATGCGAGTTCTCGCCGTAGCGAAGCGGGCGCGCATTGCCGAAGCTCAGGTCGAGCCTCGCCTCGTCACGCCGGGGGCGCTCGGCCCGCACGCCGAGGTTCGCGGCGAAGTACTCCGCCACGGCGGTGTCGTACGCGGCGGTGTGGGCGAAGGCCTCCGCGGCGAAGCGCTCACGCTGCAGCAGAGTCGTTCCGCCCACCGCGAGCGACTTGATCACCGAGGGGTAGTTCTTGGGGTCGACGACGATCGCGACGTTCGCGTGGTTCTTCGCCGCCGAGCGCACCATCGCGGGGCCGCCGATGTCGATCTGCTCGATGACGGCGTCGCGCTCGGCTCCGCTCGCCACCGTCTCGGCAAAGGGGTAGAGGTTCACGACGACGAGCTCGAACGCGGCGATGTCGAGGGCGACGAGTTCGGCCTCATGGGTCTCGAGGCGCAGGTCGGCGAGAATTCCCGCGTGAATCGACGGGTGCAGGGTCTTGACCCGCCCGTCGAGCGACTCGGGGAACCCGGTCACCGACGAGACCTCCACGACGGGATGCCCGGCCTCGGCGATGCGCTTCGCCGTCGACCCGGTCGACACGATCTCGACCCCCGCAGCGGCGAGCGCCGCCGCCAGCTCGATCAGCCCTGCCTTGTCGCTCACGGAGACGAGGGCGCGTCGCACCCGAATCACGTCTCGCGTGTTGCGAAATGCAGGAGATTCGGCATGTGCGCCATCCGCCGCCCCTGAGATTGCACGGTCACCGTTCGAGGACTCCTGCATTTCGCGCACTCCATCGGGGTCGGGGGTGGTCATCGGTTCTCCTGGATCTCGACGTGGCCCTCAACGAGATCGAGCAGCACACGCTCGAGCAGGCGACGTTCGACGAGCTTGATGCGGTCGTGAAGGGTGTCTTCGGTGTCGCCCGGCTCGATCGGCACGCGCTCGCGCGCAAGGATCGGCCCGCTGTCGACCCCGTCATCGACCACGATGACGCTCGCTCCTGTCTCGGAGACGCCGGCGGCGAGGGCGTCGCGAACGGCGTGCGCTCCGGGGAACTCGGGCAGGTGGGCCGGGTGGGTGTTGATGATGCGGGGCGCGAACTCGGCGACCACCGCATCCGGAAGCAGTCTCATGAGGCCGCTCAGCACGATCGCGTCCGCCGCATGCTCGCGCAGCCGCTCGGCGAGCGCCTCGCCCCACTCGGCGCGACTGGCGAACGCGCCATAGTCCACGACGAACGTAGGGATGCCCGCCTCACGGGCGTGATCGAGGCCTGGTGCGTCTCGGTCGGCTCCGACCGCGACGACGCGAACGGGAAAGTCGCTGTCGCGCGTGCGGTCGAGCAGCGCGCGCAGGTTGGAACCGCCCCCCGAGATCAGCACGACAACCTGCAGCACTATTCGAGTTTAGCCGTGCGCTCGGTGCCGCCCCGCGAGTATGCCGAGCGTGCCCGCGACACCGATCTCGATCGCCGCGAACGCTGCGACGAGCACGGGGTCGGAACCGACGTCGACGAGCCGACCCGGGCCGGCAGGCCCCCCGGATGCCAGGGCCAGCAGCCCGAGCAGCGCGCCCCCCACCACGCCGATGCCCACCCCGGTGACGAGCTGCGCTGCGAGGCCGGCGCGCTCCCCGAGGGCGGTTTGCAGAGCGGGACGTATCGCGACGCCCGCCGCGAATCCGGCCAGCACGGGCACGAGAATGCCGAGGAAGCCCCACGCGGGGGCATCGACGGGCACGGCGCCGAGTATCGGCACGACGGGCATCGGGCCGAGAGCCGTGCCGAGTGGTCCGACCGACGAGCCTGTGCCGATGGCGAAGCCGGGTCCGACGAACCACGATGCCGCCCAGACGACGAAGTTGGGGGCGAGTGCGAGCTGACCGAGGGTGAGTGCGATCCCGCCGAGCACTCCCGCGTGCACGCTCTCGTAGAGCGAGATGATCTCGGCGTAGCCGACCGCTATGAGGGCGGCACAGCTGGCCGCCGACACGGAGACGACTGCCGCGACGGCGATGAGGCCGCCCCGCGTGGCGCTCGCTATGACGATGCGAACGTCACCGGGCAGGCGTTCGAGCAGTGGAGCGAGCAGCGACCGCGATCTGCGCGCGAGCTCGGGACGGGCTGCTCCGATGCGCCGGTGGGCGCGTGCCGCACCGATGGCGAGGCCGACGACGAAGACGAACGTGGGCAGCACCAGACCCTGCGCGAAGGAAGGCCGCGCCGCCTCGTGAAAGGCACTCACCGTGATGGCGAGAGCGAGTGCGGCAAAGGCAACGACGGCGGCGATGAGGCCGACGGTGCGGTGGGGTGTTTCAGCGATGCGGCGCCCGGTGCGCATCGCCATGGTGGCGGTGAGTACGGCGAACCCGAGAGCGGCGATTCCGATCGTGAAGGGCGAACTCGCACCGGCGAACCCGAAGAGCGTCGCGCTCTCCGCGTCGAGAGCGACGTGAACGTCAACACCGTGGCCGATGAGCCACGCGTCGGCGGCGATGCGCCAGAAGATCGCCCAGTCCAGTTGCAGTCCGTATTCGAAGGCCCAGAGCAGGCTGAGCGGCACCAGGGTGAGGCCGACGCCGATTCCCACGACGAGCAGCGCCTCGAGCGCGGCGAAGATGGCGGTCAGCTGACGGTTCATTTCTGTGGGGAGCCTACCGCCGCTCAGACGCGGTCGGCGCGCGGCGCACGGGCCTCCGTGAAGGTGCCGAGTCTCGCTCCTCGGTCGTCTATTCGTGAATAGCTTTTTTGCTCGATCTGAGGCAACATATGAGCATCAGTCTCGTTGCTGACGTTGCCCACTGACCCTCAGGAGAAGTCGTGACGATCCAACACCGTCATCCCCTCGCCGCTCTCGGTCTCGCGATCGCGATCGTCCTCGCCGGATGCTCGGCGCCCACCACCGTGACACCAGCACCGGATGCCGACGACTCCGTCGTCGACCAGGGAAACGGCACGCCCACGGAGTCCATCCTGGACCCTGCCGTGCCGTGGCCGACCGAGATTCCTCGACCGAGCAACATCGTCTACGAGTTCTCGGGCAAGAACCCGCTCGGCGACGGGGCTGTACGCGAAATACGCTTCCTCGCCTCGGGCGTGGCCGAGGTGCAGGCCTACATCGACTCGCTGATCAGCGCGGGCTGGGAGTCGGGATTCGGCAACTCCGAACCGATGACGGGTGACGACGGAAGCGTCTCCTGGCTGCTGACCACCGATCAGTACATGGGCACCGTGTCGACAGACAACAGCAATGACCCGAGCGTTCCATGGAGCTTCTCGATTCTCGGCTAGCACCGAGCGCGAGAGTCGACCCGCTCTATCCCTTCGGAGTTTCGACGGAGCTGGCCGAGACCAGGACGTCATTCTCCGCGAAACGCGCGATCGCCGTCCCGAGAGCGAGGAGCAGTGGATTGGCGGCGTCGGAGACGATGTGCGCAGCGACAAGAGCCACCTGAACCACGCACCCACCGGCATCCCGCGGTGAGGCAGCGACGGACACACGCCCGTACTTTCCCAGCTTCCCCACCTTGCCGGGAAGCACCGAGACCACGTCGAACAGCGCGGGAAGGAAGCTGTTGCCGAATTCTGCGGTGAAGCCCGCCGCGGTCGACTCGGTGATCCGGTACTTCTGGTCGACGAGCGCATCCGCAATCACCTGAAGCGCC
>JAHBSW010000052.1 GCA_019638935.1 Cryobacterium sp. | reverse complement strand
GGGCATCGACGTACACCGTGAAGTCGAACAGATCGCTCACGGCGAGTTCGTGTCCCGGTGACGGCGGTTGCAGAACGTTGAGGCCCTCCACGATGAGGATGTCGGGACGCCGGACCACGATCTCGGCATCCGGAACTATGTCGTAGCGCAGGTGCGAGTAGAACGGCGCGCGCACCTCGTCGACACCGCTCTTGATGCGCGTGACGAAACGCAGGAGGGCGCGGCGGTCGTACGACTCGGGAAAGCCCTTGCGCTCCATGAGTCCGCGGCGCTCGAGCTCGGCGTTGGGAAAGAGAAAACCGTCTGTGGTGACGAGTTCGACGCGGGGGGTCTCCTCCCAGCGGGCGAGCAGCTCGCGCAGAAGTCGCGCGATGGTGGACTTGCCGACCGCGACCGAGCCGGCGACACCGATGACGAACGGTGTTGCCGGCGTGCGCTGCCCCAGAAACGTGCTCGTGGCCTCGTGCAGCCGCTTCGCCCCGACCGCGTACAGGCTGATGAGGCGGCTGAGCGGAAGGTAGACCTCGCCCACCTCGGTGAGGCTCAGAACGTCGCCGAGTCCTTGCAGCTCGACGATCTCGCTCGGAGTGAGCGGAGACTGGGTCGTAGGCGCGAGCTCCGCCCAGGCGGCGCGGGGAATCTCCTGGAACGGCGTCAGGTTGATGGCACCGGTGGCGGGGTCAGACACTCGCAAAGCCTACTCTTGCGCGCGCTTCGGCAGGCACGCCTCGGGAACTCGTCGCGGGAGGTCCCGCCCGAAGGCAACCCCAACCCTCGGTGACCTAGAATTGCGGGCGTGTGTGGAATCGTAGGATACGTCGGTAATGGCAGCAGCGTCGAGGTTCTTCTCGGGGGCCTCAAGCGCCTCGAGTACCGCGGGTATGACTCAGCGGGAATCGCCGTGCTCGACCCGCGGGGCGAGCTCGCCGTGCGCAAGCACGCCGGCAAGCTCGGCATACTCGTCGACGAGCTCGACGCCGTGCCGCTCTCGGACGGCCCGACCGGCATCGGGCACACGCGCTGGGCGACCCATGGTGGGCCGACCGACGCGAACGCGCACCCGCATCTCGGCGACGACGGCAGGCTCGCGCTCATTCACAACGGCATCATCGAGAACTTCGCGGAGCTGCGCGAGGCGCTGCTCGCCGAGCATCCCGACACCGTCTTCACGAGCGAGACCGACACCGAGGTCGCCGCTCACCTCGTAGGCAACGCCTACCGTGCCTCGGGCGATCTGACCGAGGCGCTGCGCGAGGTCGTGCAGACCCTGCACGGTGCCTTCACGCTGCTCGTCATGCACAAGGATCTGCCCGGCGTCGTCGTCGGCGCTCGCCGCAACTCCCCGCTCGTCATCGGTCTCGGCGAGGGCGAGAACTTCTTGGGGTCGGATGTCGCGGCCTTCATCGAGCACACCCGCAACGCCATGGCGATCGGTCAGGACCAGATCGTCACCATCACGCCCGACACGGTGACCGTGATCGACTTCGACGGCAACCCCGTCGCTCCCGAGGCCTTCACCGTGGAGTGGGATGCCTCCGCCGCCGACAAGGGCGGCTGGTCGAGCTTCATGGCCAAGGAGGTCACCGAGGGACCCGACGCCATCGCGAACACTCTGCTCGGCCGCGTCGTCGATGGCGAAGTGCGCGTGCCGGAGCTCGAGGTTCTCGACGACGAGCTGGCCACGATCGAGCGCATCGTTCTCATCGGATGCGGCACCGCCGCCTATTCCGGATTGCTCGGCAAGTACGCCATCGAGCGGTGGGCGCGCGTGCCGGTCGAGGTCGAGCTCTCGCACGAGTTCCGCTACCGCGACCCCGTGCTGAACGACCGCACTCTCGTCGTGTCGATCAGCCAGTCGGGCGAGACGATGGACACCCTCATGGCGGTGAAGTACGCGACCGCAGAAGGCGCGCGCACCGTCTCGATCTGCAACACCCAGGGTGCGACGATCGCTCGCGAGAGCGACGCGGTCGTCTACACGCACGCCGGCCCCGAGATCGCGGTCGCCTCGACGAAGGCGTTCCATGCTCAGGTCACGGCGCTCTACCTGCTCGGCCTCCACCTCGCTCGGGTGAGGGGCACGCTCGCCGCCGACGAGGCGGCGGAGCTCATCGCCGAGCTGAGCGGGTTGCCCGAGAAGCTGGCGAGCGTGCTCGAGGCGCACGACAGCATCCGGGAGCTCGCTCACTGGATGACCGATGCGCGGTCGGTGCTGTTCCTCGGCCGCCACGTCGGCTACCCGATCGCGCTCGAGGGTGCGCTCAAGCTCAAGGAGCTCGCCTACATCCACGCCGAGGGGTTCGCCGCCGGGGAGCTCAAGCACGGACCGATCGCGCTCATCGAGCCGGGCCAACCCGTCTTCGTGATCGTGCCGAGTCCGCGTGCTGAGGACTCGCTCCACGCCAAGGTGGTGTCGAACATCCAGGAGATCCGTGCCCGCGGCGCTCGGGTGCTGGCGATCGCCGAGCAGGGTGACGCGGCGGTGCTGCCATACGCGGATGTCGTCATCCCGATCCCGCTCGCGACGACGATGTTCGAGCCCCTGCTCGCGATCACTCCGCTGCACCTCTTCGCGATGGAACTCGCCTCGGCAAAGGGGCTCGACGTCGACCAACCGCGCAACCTGGCCAAGTCCGTTACGGTCGAGTAGTCGCCCGAAGACGGCCTAGCGGGACGGACGGAGCACAGGATGATCGTCGGCATCGGCGTCGACATCGTCGACCTGGCCAGATTCGAGCGTGCGGCGGCGCGCACCCCGCGCCTGCTTCCGCGCCTGTTCGCTGACAGCGAACGAACCTGGGAGGGCCGCGTGCTGTCGTTGCGCTCGCTCGCCGCGCGCTTCGCCGCAAAAGAGGCGTTGATCAAAGCCATCGGCCATTCCGACGGAGTGTTCTGGCACGATATGAGGGTGATGGCCGACGAGCGCGGAAACCCTCGCTTCGAGACCTCGGGTGCGCTGACGGAGTGGTTGGTGCAGAACCGGGTCGACTCGCTGCACGTCTCTCTCTCGCACGATGCGGGTCTGGCGATCGCCTACGTCGTCGCTGAAAGCACAGGTGCACCGCAATGACCGGACCCATTCGCGTGGCGCGCATCGACCTCGATGCCATCGCCCGCAATGTCGAGACGCTGCGCTCCCGGGTGGGAACCGAGCGCGCGATGATCGTCGTCAAGGCCGACGGATACGGCCACGGTGCGATTGCCGCGGCACGCGCCGGACTCGCGGGCGGTGCCGACTGGATCGGCGTCGCCGATCTCGGCGAGGCACTCGAGCTGCGCGGTGCCGGCGTAACGGCCCCCGTGCTCGCGTGGCTGCACTCGTCCGCCGAGGACTTCACGGTCGCAGCCGAGGCGGGCATCGATGTCGGTGTCTCCTCGATCGTGCAGCTCGACCGCGCCGTAGCGGCGGGTGTGGCGAGCGTTCACCTCAAGATCGATACCGGTCTCGCGCGCAATGGTGCGCAACCGAGCGACTGGCCCGAGTTCTTCGAGCACGCGGTGCGCGCCGCGGCCAAGGGCGTGCGGATTCGCGGCCTCTTCAGCCACATCGCCAACGCGGGCGTCGAGGCGGATGCCGCACAGGTCGCCGCGTTCGAGAGAGCTCTTGCTCTCGCCGAATCGCTCGGCCTCGAGTTCGAACTGAGGCACCTCGCCGCATCCGCGAGTGCGCTGCGCATCCCCGAAGCACGATTCGACATGGTGCGCTTCGGCCTCGCGAGCTATGGGCTCTCACCTTTCGCCGACGAGACCGGCTCCGAGCTGGGGCTCACCCCCGCCCTCGAGCTCTCCAGCGAGGTCATCGCGGTGCGGCGCGTGCCCGCCGACACGGGGGTGTCCTACGGCTATCGCTATCGCACGCCGCGCGAGACGACTCTTGCCCTCGTTCCGCTGGGCTACGAGGACTGCCTTCCGCGCGCTGCGTCTCTCAGCGCTCACCTGCTCGTGGGCGACGAGCTCGCCCCCGTCGCCGGTTCGATCGCCATGGACCAGCTCGTCGTCGACGTCGGTGACCGCCCCGTCAAGGTGGGCGACCGGGTGGTCGCGTTCGGCGACCCCGCGACGGGCGCCCCCACGATGGACTCGTGGGCGGATGCCGCAGGCACCATCAACTACGAGGTCACGACCCGTCTGGGTCGCCGGGTCGAGCGGCACTACACAGGCGGTTGATGTGCACAGTGGTAGCGCGGGCGGAGCGGAGTCGGGCGGCGCTGGGGGGCACGGCACCGACGGGAGCGTCGACAGGAACGGCGCTGAGGTGCACCTCGTCGTGAGCAGCGCGGCCGAGATGGAGCGACTCGGCGCATCGATCGCGGCACAACTCGATGCGGGAGATCTCCTCGCCCTCAATGGCGAGCTGGGTGCGGGCAAGACGACCTTCGTTCGCGGCCTGGGCGAGGCGCTCGGCACTCGAGGAGGGATCGCCAGCCCCACCTTCGTCATCGCGCGCACGCACCCGACCGAGCGAGGGGTTCCGCTCGTGCACGTCGATGCGTACCGCCTCTCGAGCGCTGCGGAGCTCGACGACCTCGACCTCGACTTCGAGGGCTCGATCGTCGCGGTCGAGTGGGCGGCGGGCATGCTCGACGGGGTGGCGGATGCGTGGCTCGAGATCTCGATCGAGCGACCGCGCGGTGCGGGTTCCGGTGCCGACCGCGACCTCGACGCCGAGGAGGCTCGCACCGTCACCATCACGGGCCACGGCGACCGGTGGTCGCAGTTTAGGCTGTGACCGTGCTTCTCGCGATCGATACGTCCGTCGGCTCGTCCGTCGCGATCGTCGACGGCGAGCGCGTGCTCGCCGAGCGGTCGGTCGACGATTCGCGTCGGCACGCCGAGCTCGTCGGCGACCTCATGAGGCAGTGCCTCGTCGAAGCGGGCGTGTCGTCGCGCGGCCTCGACGCGGTGGCGGTGGGGATGGGCCCCGGTCCCTTCACGGGGCTACGCGTCGGCATCGCCGCCGCCAACTCCTTCGCATTCGGCCTCGGCCTGCCCGTGCTGCGCGTCGTGAGCCACGACGCGGTAGCGCTCGAACACCTGAGGGCACAACCCGGCCCGCTGCTCGTCACGACCGACGCCCGGCGTCGCGAGCGCTACTGGTCGACCTACGCCGGAGTCGACGCTGCGGGACTGCCGGTCCGCTTGTCTGGCCCCGCGGTCGCCCCGGGAACCGGGCTCGACGAGGCAGTAACCGACTACGAGAGTTACGTGCGTCTCGATGCCGAGCGCGTGCCTGCCGGCTGGCTCGGGAAACTGGCGGCGGGCATCCGTCTGCACGACCGCGAGTTCGCGGCACCCGAACCGCTCTACCTGCGTTCTGCCGACGCCGCGGTGCCGGGCTCACGAAAAAGGGTGACGGAGCGAAGGCTTCCAGAGCAGCGGTTGGCGACATGATCTGGCAGCTCAGGCGCGCGTCGACGAGCGACCTCGACGCGATCATGGCGCTCGAGAACGAGACCTTCGGCGCGGATGCGTGGGCGAGCGAGACGATGCGCGCCGAGCTCAAGGGTCGACACGGCTACTACCTCGTCGCGCACCCCGTCGGCTCGCCCGGTGACATCGAGGGCTATGCGGGGCTGCTGTCGCCGCGGGGCGCGCCCGAGGCCGACGTGCAGACGATCGCCGTCTCGGCGGAAGCGCGTCGGCATGGACTCGGTCGCACCCTCATGAACTCCCTCATCGGCGAGGCGCGGGAGCGCGGCGCGCGCGAGCTCTTTCTCGAGGTGCGCGCCGACAACCCCGCCGCGCAGAGCCTGTATCTGGCGCTCGGCTTCGAACAGCTCGCGGTGCGTCCGAACTACTACCAGCCCGACGGCGTCGACGCGCTCGTGATGCGGCTGACGATTCCGGCGGCGCAGACCACGCTGGCGGCGGACACGGGCAAGGTGCCGGATGTCTGAGCCACTCGCCCGCGAGCCACTCACCCGCGAGCCCCTCGTCCTCGGCATCGAGACCAGCTGCGACGAGACCGGCGTCGGCATCGTGCGCGGCACGACGCTGCTCGCCAACACGATCGCCTCGTCGATGGACGAGCACGCGCGCTACGGGGGGGTCGTGCCCGAGATCGCCGCCCGCGCGCACCTCGAGGCGCTCACCCCCGCCCTCGCGGCCGCGCTCGCCGAAGCCGAGGTCACGCTCGACGATCTCGACGCCATCGCCGTGACGAGCGGCCCGGGACTCGCGGGGGCGCTCATGGTGGGGATCGGAGCCGCCAAGGCTCTCGCGATCGCCCTCGACAAGCCGCTCTACGCCGTCAACCATCTCGTCGGTCACATCGGCGCAGCCACCATCTCGGGGGGCGGTTTCGAGAGCGAGCCGCTCGAGCTTCCGACCGTCGCACTGCTCGTCTCGGGGGGGCACACCGAGCTGCTGCTCGTGCGCGACCTCGTGAGCGACGTCGAACTGCTCGGCGCGACGATCGACGACGCCGCGGGCGAGGCGTTCGACAAGGTCGCGCGGCTGCTCGGCCTGCCCTACCCCGGCGGCCCCGAGATCGACCGGGCGGCTCTCGGCGGCGACAGGGATGCCGTGCGCTTCCCCCGCGGACTCAGCAAGCCCGCCGATCTCGAACGCCACCGCTACGACTTCTCGTTCTCCGGACTCAAAACGGCGGTCGCCCGGTGGGTCGAGCGGCACGAGGATGCGGGGGATCCGGTGCCCGTCGCCGACGGTGCCGCCTCCTTCCGCGAGGCCGTCGTCGACGTTCTCGTCAGCAAGGCGATCGCGGCGTGCACCGACCTGGGAGTGCCCCATCTGCTGCTCGGCGGCGGCGTCGTCGCCAACGCCCGCCTGCGCGAGGTCGCGGTGGAGCGGTGTGAGGAGGCGGGCATCCGTCTGCGCATTCCTCCGCTGCGGCTGTGCACCGACAACGGTGCGATGATCGCCGCGCTCGCCTCACGGCTCATGGCGGCGGGTCGCGCCCCCTCGGCGCTCGACTTCGGGGCGGACTCGACGCTGCCCGTCACGCAGATTCAGGCGTGACGCGCCGAGACTGGCTCATTGACACCCATTCGGGGCACTGCCACTATTGGTGTTGCCCGATTTCCGGGTGAAAAACACTTCCTCAGGAGAGAAGCTTCAGATGACTGACCCCAACGTCGCTCCCCCCGCCCCGCAGGGCCAGCCCTACTCGGCCGCGCCCGTTGGCCCCAGGACCAACACCCTCGCGATCATCGCGCTCGTCGCCGCTTTCGTCTTCCCGCTCGCCGGCATCATCTGCGGCCACATCGCGCAGGGCCAGATCAAGCGCACCGGTGAGGCCGGACAGGGCCTCGCTCTCTGGGGCACGATCCTCGGTTACGTGTTCACCGCGATCGGCCTCATCGCCATCATCGCGTACTTCGCATTCTTCGCGATCCTCTTCGCGTCGGTTCCGATGACGATCAACTACTAGAGTTCCGCCTCTCGACGGCCGCGCACCCGCACGGGGCGCGGCCGTTCGTGGTTATCGCTCCTTCGTCGTGCTCGATGCTCAGTCGTGCGATCGGTCTCGTTCGGCCAGAAGGGCCGTGCGACGCCCGGCAACGCGTGTGAGTATGAGCGTCGCCGAGTTGGGCCCCCGGGGAGCGAGCCTCTTGCGCAGTTCGGCGGGGTCGACATCCACGCCCCGTTTCTTGATCTCGAGCGTGCCGAGTTCGCGCGCCGCCACGAGCTTCTTGAGCGTGCGCACGTCGAAGGGCAGCGACTCGATCACACGAAAGCGCGCCGCGAACGGGGTCTCGGTGCGCGTCGACGACGACAGCCACGCGATCTGCTCGCTCAGCATCGTCGCGCCGAGCTCCCGCGCGAGCTGGCCGATGAGGCGGGCACGGATGACCGACCCGTCCGGTTCGTACACGTACTCTCCGAGCGGGCCGACCTCGACATCCGGGCTGTCCGCCTCCGCCGTGAGCTCAGCGCTCGAGACCTGACCGTCGTGCTCGCTGATCACCAGTGCGGCACGACGGATGCCGGGCCTCGCCAGCGCGCCGAACCACACACCCAGCTCGACCACCTCGCCGCCCACCGACACCCACTGCGCCTCGGCGGTGTCGGGCACGAGGCCGCGGTCGATGCCCGGCCCCAGCTTGACGCCCGTCGGCAGGGTCTTGCCCAGCCCGAACGCGAACTCGAGCGAGGGGGACCAGTCGGCGGAGTTCTTCAGCCGTCTCACCCCGTCGCGTCGTGCGGGGTCGAGAAAGACACCCTCGAAGCCCTCGAGGCCGAACGACTCGGCGTCGCCATGAACAACTCGCGCGTGCTCCCACGGGGCGAGGTTGTATGACGCGACGGCAGCCGTCACCTCATCGCGCTCGACCGCGGTGACATCGACACCGAGTGCGGCGAGAGCGAGGGCGTCACCACCGATGCCGCTGCCGAGATCGGCGACCGACGTGCAGCCGGCATCCCGAAACCGCCTCGCGTGCAGAGCCGCGACGGTGAGGCGAGTGGCCTGCTCCAGTCCCGCCTCGGTGAAGAGCATGCGGTCGGCGAAGTCGCCGAACTTGGCGCGCGCCCTGCGACGCAGCCGCGACTGATTCATGACCGCCGAGACGAGCGCGGGAGGGTGGCCAGCGCTGCGGAGCTCGGAAACGACGGCGACGACATCCTTCGCGCTGTCGTACTCGGGCAGGGAATCGAGCACGCGCAGCCCCTCGGGGGACAGCAGTGCGACGAGCTCGCTTTTCTCCACGCGCCCAGTCTCGCACCACGCCCGGCACGGGGAGCGCAATTAGCACTCACATTGCGAGACTGCCAGCCTGCCGAGTACAGTTGATCTAGCACTCTCGCCCCGAAAGTGCTAACCCACGAATTTGCTCGCAATACAGTGCACGCGAAACAGAGTGCACAGGAAAGAATGAGGTAGGACGTGTCGGTGTCCATCAAGCCGCTCGAAGATCGCATTGTCATCAAGCAGGTCGAGGCCGAGCAGACCACTGCATCAGGTCTGGTCATCCCCGACACCGCGAAGGAGAAGCCCCAGGAGGGCGAGGTCGTCGCGGTCGGCCCCGGTCGCATTGACGACAACGGCAACCGCGTTCCGCTCGACATCTCCGTCGGCGACCGCGTCATCTACTCGAAGTACGGCGGAACCGAGGTGAAGTACGGCGGGGACGACCTGCTCGTGCTCTCGGCGCGCGACGTGCTCGCCGTCGTCGTTCGCTAGGGCGACACACTGTCGTCAGGCCCACCCGCGTGCGCGGGTGGGCCTTTCCCTTAGCGAAACCGACTTCCCTCTAGATCTCTCCCGACCACACGCTTCTCCGATTGAGGATCAATGAACAGCCCCTCGGGTTCGAGCGCGGCCGACGCCGCGAACAACCACAAGGCCGGCCTGATCTACGCGATCACCGCCTACGTCTTGTGGGGACTGCTCCCCGTCTTCTTCCTCTCCCTGATGCCTGCCGGTGCCATCGAGATCGTCGCGTGGCGTGTCGTGTTCTCGCTGCTCTTCTGCGTCGCCATCCTCACGGTGACGCGAACCTGGCCCAAGCTTGTCGCGATCGCCAAGCAGCCGCGGCTGTTGCTGCTGCTCGGACTGGCCGCAGCGCTCATCCTCGTCAACTGGATCGTGTACGTCTTCGCCACCCTCTCCGGGCACGTCGTCGAGGGATCGCTCGGCTACTTCATCAACCCGCTCGTCACCGTGCTGCTGGGGGTCTTCATCCTCCGCGAGAAGCTGCGACCGGCGCAGTGGGTCGCGGTCGGCATCGCTGCGGTCGCGGTGCTCGTGCTGGCGATCGGCTACGGGCAGTTCCCGTGGATCTCACTCGTGCTGGCGTTCAGCTTCGGGTTCTACGGCTTCGTCAAGAAGTGGGTCGGTCCGCGCGTCGACGCCGTGAGCGGACTCACCCTCGAGACGGCATGGCTCATCCCCGCCGCCGTGGTCATGCTGTGGATCGTATCGCTGGGCGACGGGATCGTCTTCGGCACCGCGGGGCTCGGCAACACACTGCTGCTCATCTCCGCGGGTGTCGTGACGGCGGTTCCGCTCCTGCTCTTCGCGGCGTCGTCGCGTCGACTTCCGCTCGTGTGGCTCGGACTCACCCAGTTCCTTGCGCCCGTGCTGCAGTTCGCCTTCGGCGCCTTCGTCATGGGCGAGCCCATGCCGCTCGAGCGCTGGGCGGGCTTCCTGCTCGTCTGGATCGCGCTCGTCGTCCTCATGAGCGACATGGTGATCCGGGGTCGCGCCGCGCGCCGCGCCTCACCACTCCCCGGCTGATCGACGAGTAGTCTTCCTGCGTAGTCCGGAGAGGAATGATCATGTCGCGTCATCGTGCCGCCGCCGCAGGCATCGCTCTTCTCGCACTCATCGTCACCGGATGCTCGGGCGACCCCATGCCAACGCCGAGTCCGTCGGCATCCCCCTCGCCCACGGCAGAAGGCCCCTTCGGCGACGGCGAGCTGCGCATCGGCACGCTCGTGCCGATCACGGGGGCGGATGCCGGAATCGGCCTCGCCCAGGTGGCCGGTGTCGAGCTCGCGGTGCGGGAGATCAACGAAGCCGGCGGCGTCAACGGACAGCCCGTCGTGACTTTCCACCGCGACTCGGGTGACGCGACGAGCGACAAGGCGATCGAGGCGTTCGCCGAACTGGTCGAGCGCGGAGTCGACGTCGTCATCGGGCCGTCGTCACTCGACCTCGCGATCAAGCTCGCCCCACTCGCGGTCGAGTCGGGGGTCATGCTCATCTCACCGTCGATCAGCGACCCGGCGGCCGGTGCGATCGCCGCAGACGGACTCTTCGCACGCACACTCCCCTCTGCACGCGGTGACGGTTCCGGAATCGCCGCGCAGCTGCCGCCGCGCAGCCGCGTCGCCGTCGTGTACTTCTCGGACGACACGGGGCGCGGCATCCGTGACTCGCTTGCCGAAGGGCTCGCCGCCACCCAGAGCGTCGTCGTCTCGACGATCGCGCTGACGCCGACGATGCGCAACGCCGAGACCATCGTGTCGCAGTTGCGGGCCGCCGATGCCGACTTCGTGGTCTATGCCGGTTCGGCCGGCCGCAGCGCGCAGAACACCCTCATCCTCGCTGCGCTCGCCGAAGCGGGACTCGCGACCACGGTGTGGCTGTCGAGTTCGCTCATCGGCGCGTACGACGTGCCCGTCGGAGCGCTCGAGGGCGTATCGGCCGTACGGGCGGGCGGGGTGACGGATGCCGCGTTCGCCGCACGACTGCGCACCGCCGATCCCCGAGTCACCAACTGGTACACGGGCGCGGAGTCCTACGACGCCGTGATCCTTGCCGCCCTTGCCGCCGTCGTCGCCGACGACGACGGCGGAGTCGCGATCGCACGCGCGCTCGGCGGGGTCTCTCGCGACGGCATCCCGTGCCTGAGCTGGGGTCACTGCCTGCACGTGCTCGACACCGCGGATGCGCTCGGCAACGACATCGACTACCAGGGCCGCTCCGGGCCTATCGACCTCTCCAACCGGGGCGACGCAGCACAATCGCACTACAGCGTGTGGATGTTCGACGCAAGCAACGTCGCCCGACCCGTGCCATAGCCGCACCCGACGCGGGTCGTGACACGGGGGTCATGACACCCCCTGTCCGGGGGGTATTTCGAGCCCCCTAAGTAACAATTGAGTTGAGTTACGCGGCTGTAACCCAGATTGGTTGTGCCGTGGCCCGAACTCCAATAACTTGACGGGAACGGCAGTGTTCGCTGCCGTGTCAGCACATACGAATTACAAGGAGCAACATGAGCGTATTCGCGAAGGCCTCGGCCTCCCGCTCACGGTCCCTGAAGTCGATTCTTAGCGGAATCGCCATCGTCGGTGCGGGAGCCCTCGTGCTCTCCGCCTGCTCGACCCCGGGCACGGAAACCCCCGGCGGAGATGACCGTGAAGACCTCGTTCTGAAGATTGGCACGCTGCTTCCGCAGACCGGTGCCCTCGCGTTCCTCGGCCCGCCCGAGGAAGCCGGTGTCGCACTCGCTGTCAAGGAGATCAACGAGGCCGGACTCGGCATCACCGTTGAAGTCACCTACGGCGACTCGGGCGACCCCGACAACAAGGCATACGCCACGACTGTTCCTAACCTCCTCGCCGAGGGCGTCGACGCAATCGTCGGTGCCGCCTCGTCGGGTGTGACGAAGCTCGTCATCGACCAGATCGTCGGAGCGAACACCATCGTGTTCTCGCCGGCGAACACGTCGCCCGACTTCACCACGTGGAACGACAACAACCTCTACTGGCGTACCGCTCCCTCGGACCTGCTCCAGGGTGAAGTTCTCGGTAACCTCATCGCCGATGACGGCGCCACGACCCTCGGCATGATCGTCCTCAACGACGCTTATGGCACGGGCCTGGAGAAGGTCACCCGCGAGGTCTTCGAGAGCACGGGTGGACAGGTTGTGGCATCGGAGTTCTTCAACGCCGGTGACACCAACTTCTCCGCTCAGATCTCGTCTGTGACCGCGCAGAACCCCGACGCCATCGCGCTCATCACGTTCGACGAGATCTACATGATCGCGCCGGCGCTGAAGGACGCGGGCTTCGACATGTCGAAGATCTACCTCGTCGACGGTAACCTCAAGCAGTTCGCGCCTGAGGACCTCCCGGCCGACACGCTGACGGGCGCCAAGGGCACCACGCCCGGCCCCGTGCTCGCTGACGACTTCCAGCAGCGTCTCCTCGCTGCGCACCAGGAAGCCTTCGGCAAGGCCATGGGCGACGACTTCAGCTACGCGGCTGAGTCGTACGACGCGGTCATCCTCCTCGCGCTCGCTGCTCTCGCGGCGAACTCGACGGATGCGCAGGCGATCGCCGGCAAGCTGCAGGAAGTCTCCGGTGGCTCGGGCAACGGTGAGAAGGTGACCGACTTCGCGTCGGGTGCCCAGATCATCCTCGACGGTGGAGTCGTCGACTACGACGGCTACTCCGGCCCGATCACCTTCGACTCGGCCGGTGACCCGACCGAGGCGACGATTGGTATCTTCCAGTACGGCACCGACAACCGTCACAGCCGTATCAACTAATCACAGCTGCACCAAGGAAGGCCCCGACCGCAAGGTCGGGGCCTTTCCCTTTTTAGAAGTCTTTCTGGTTGAGGAGCGCGCCGTTGGCGCGCGTCTCGAAATCACCTTGCGCGGCGTTGATTTCGAGACGATCGCTGCGCGATCTCCTCAATCAACATGCCTTCGCTGGTTGAGTAGCCGCGGAGCGGCGTGCGAGAGTTCCGTTGGTTGAGTAGCCGCGGAGCGGCGTGCGAGAGTTCCGTTGGTTGAGTAGCCGCGGAGCGGCGTATCGAAATCTATTGCCCTGGTTTCGATGCGCCCGCTGAAGCAAGCTACTCAATCACCGGAGACGGCCCCGAGACCAACGACAAGGCCCCGGGCCGAAGCCCGGGGCCTTGTGCGCTCTCCGAAGTGTCAG
>JAHBSW010000051.1 GCA_019638935.1 Cryobacterium sp. | reverse complement strand
TCAACTTCGGCAGCCCCGAGAACCCCGAGGTCATGTGGCAGTTCGAGCGGGCCGTCACAGGCCTCGCCGACGGATGCCTGGAGATCGGCATCCCCGTCACCGGCGGCAATGTGAGCTTCTACAACCAGACCGGCGACGTGCCCATCCATCCCACACCCGTTGTCGCGGTGCTCGGCATCATCGAGGACGTGGCCCGGCGCATCCCCTCGGGCTGGCAGGACGATGGCGACAACATCTACCTGCTCGGCACGACCTCGCTCGAGCTCAACGGCTCGGCGTGGGCGGGCACGATCCACGACCACCTGGGTGGACGCCCCCCGCGCGTCGACCTCGGCGAGCACGAGCGGCTCGCCGCGCTGATCTCAGCCGGCTCTCAGGAGTCGCTCATCGCCTCCGCCCATGACCTCTCCGACGGCGGACTCATGCAGGCTCTGGCCGAGAGCGTGCTGCGCTTCGGTGTCGGCGCCCGGGTGTGGCTCAGCGAGCTCATGGACCGTGACGGCGTGGACGCCGCGACCGCGCTCTTCAGCGAGTCGACCGGTCGCGTCATCGTCAGCGTGCCGCGCGAAGACGACGTAAAGTTCCGCGGGCTCTGCGACGGCCGCGGCTACCCGGCGCTGCGCATCGGGGTGACGGATGCCTCGAGCAGCTCCCTCGAGGTGCAGGACCTCTTCACGCTGCCCCTCGACGAGCTGCGCGCCGCGCACCGCACCCCGCTGCTGCCCGCATGATAGACCGGATCTTGACATCGATGTCATACCCGCCGGCCGAGACGGCCGTCGGCGCTGGCGCCGGCGGCGATGGCCAGAAATGGCCATCGCTCCAAGCCGAAGCGCGCGCTACTCGACCGGCGAACTTCCGCCGCCGGCAATCCGCTCGTGGTGGTGGATGACCTCGGCGACGATGAAGTTGAACCACTTCTCGGCGAACTCGGGATCGAGCTTGGCGTCCTCCGCCAGGGAGCGCAGCCGGGCCAGCTGCACGCGCTCCCGCTCGGGGTCTGACGCGGGCATCCCATTGGTGGCCTTGAGCCGACCC
Organism: Cryobacterium sp.; assembly: GCA_019638935.1. Lineage (GTDB taxonomy): Bacteria > Actinomycetota > Actinomycetes > Actinomycetales > Microbacteriaceae > Terrimesophilobacter. The sequence continues at coordinate 12,929 of JAHBSW010000051.1, read as the reverse complement.
ACCTGCTGGGTGAACCGGAAGCGCTCGGCGAGCAGATGGACGAGCGCGGCATCCACGTTGTCGATGCTCTGGCGCAGGTCGCGCAGTCGCTCCGCAGCCTGCTCGGTGGATTCGCTCTCAGAACTCATGCCACTCAGGCTACCGGCCGCCGCGTCACTGCCCCAGCACGACGGTTGACCGCGACCCGAACCGAAGCTTCTGCTGCGTGAACAGGATGCCGATCAGGATGATCGCGGCACCGACGGGCTCGTACCAGTGCAGCGTCTCGCCCAGCACGATGACCCCGAGTCCGACGGCGATGACCGGGATGACGTAGGTCACCGTGGAGACCCCGGTGGGACCCCAGGCGCGCAGCACGTTGATGTTCCAGTAGTAGGCGATGCCGGTGCCGAGGGCACCGAGCAGCAGCAGGCTTCCGACGACCTGCCACGAGAGATCGACGGGGCCGATTGCGAAGAAGGGGGTGAGCAGCAGCATGATGGCACCCGACATACCGATGTTCATGAAGGCGACGGTGATGCCGGGGATGGGACGGTGGCTGATGAACTTGCGCATGTATCCGATGGCGAACCCATAGGAGATAGCCGCCGCAATACAGGCGACCTGACCCCAGAAGCTGCCGCCGAAGTCAGCGATCTGCCACGGGGCGATTATGACGATGACACCGATGATTCCCAGCGCGACGCCGAAGAACTGGTTGAGGGTGAGCCGCTCCACCCGGAACAGAGCGACGGCGAGTATGGCGGTCGCGATCGGCGTCGTGGAGTTGTAGATGCCGGCGAGGCTCGAGGAGATATGCAGCTGCGACCAGGCGAAGAGTCCGTGCGGGATCACCGAGTTGAGCAGGGCGATGACGACGAAGTGCGCCCACACCTTGGGCTCGCGCGGCAGCTTGTAGCGACCGATGAGCAGGATCGCACCGAGCGTGAGCGCCCCCAGAATCTCGCGCGACCACAGCACCTGCCCGAACGAGACCCCCTCGAGCGCGACCTTCATGAAGAGAAAGCTGCCGCCCCAGACGAGCGCCATGAGGAGGAACTGGATGAGGATGGAGTAGCGCTTCGCTCCGGCGGTCTGTTCGGTCACAGACAGACACTACTCCCAACCGGGGACACTGCCGCTGCGCCCGTGCGCTGGTTGAGTAGCGCGCTGGAGCATGGAGCGAAGGCCATTTCTGGCCTTCGCCGCGACGCCAGCGCCGACGCCCGTCTCGGGCGTCGGATTCGTTAGGCCCCCAGAAGGTCGTGCCGCACCACGATCGCGTCACGCCCGGGGCCGACGCCGATCGCCGACATCCGTGAGCCGCTCATGGCCTCGAGCGCAAGAACGTAGGCCTGCGCGTTCGCGGGCAGGTCGGAGAATTCGCGCACGCCCGTGATGTCCTCGGTCCAGCCGGGGAAGTGCTCGTAGATCGGCTTCGCGTGGTGGAAGTCGGTCTGGTTGACGGGCATCTCGTCGAAGCGCTCCCCGTCGACCTCGTAGGCCACGCACACCGGGATCCGCTCGATGCCCGTGAGCACGTCGAGCTTGGTGAGCACGAAGTCGGTGACCCCGTTGATGCGCGCCGAGTAGCGTGCAATGGGTGCGTCGTACCAGCCGGTGCGGCGCTTGCGGCCGGTCGTGGTTCCGAACTCTGCGCCTTTCTCCGTGAGGAAGTCGCCCCACTCGTCGAACAGCTCCGTGGGGAACGGCCCCGCACCTACGCGTGTCGTGTACGCCTTGATGACGCCGATCACACGGTCGATGCGGTTCGGTGCGATGCCCGAGCCGGTCACCGCACCGCCGCTCGTGGAACTCGAAGAGGTGACGAAGGGGTACGTGCCGTGGTCGACATCCAGCATCGTCGCCTGACCGCCCTCGAAGAGCAGCGTCTTGCCCTCGTCGAGAGCGCGGTGCAGCTCGAGCGCGGTGTCGCCGACCATGGGGCGCAGGCGCTCCGCGTAGCCGAGCAGCTCCTCGACGATCTCGTCGACCGTGACCGCGCGCCTGTTGTAGACCTTGACGAGCAGCTGGTTCTTCTGGTCGAGGGCGCCCTCGACCTTCTGGCGCAGGATGCCCTCGTCGAAGAGATCCTGAATGCGGATGCCGACACGGTTGATCTTGTCGGCGTAGGTCGGGCCGATACCCCGGCCGGTGGTTCCGATCTGCCGCTTGCCGAGGAAGCGCTCGGTCACCTTGTCGAGGGTGCGGTGGTAGCTCGTGATGACGTGCGCGTTCGCACTGACGCGCAGACGCGAGACGTCGATGCCGCGCGCGATGAGCCCGTCGAGCTCCTCGAAGAGCACCGCCACGTCGATGACGACACCGTTGCCGATGACCGGCACGACACCGTCGGAGAGGATGCCGCTCGGCAGCAGGTGCAGCGCGTACTTCTCCTCGCCGATGACCACCGTGTGGCCGGCGTTGTTTCCGCCGTTGAACTTGACGACGTAGTCGATGCGGCTGCCGAGCAGGTCGGTGGCCTTTCCCTTGCCTTCGTCGCCCCACTGAGCGCCGATGAGAACGATTGCCGGCATGGGTGATCCCTTCAGGTTGCGCGGGGGATTGCACCTCAGTCTATCGAGACGGGCAGGAGCAGATAGGCGAAGGCCATCTCCGGCCTTCGCCGCGAGCGGACTCAGGCCGTGCGCACCTCGTGGCGGCGTCGGACGCCGACGAGCAGCAGCGCAGCAGCGCCTCCGAAGAGAAGCAGCGCACCCGAGATAAGCAGCCACGAGCTGTCGCTTCCACCGGTGACGGGGAGCACGTAGCTGTTGATGAACTCAGCATTGTTCTCGACGTCGCCTATCGGTCGCAGCGGTGCGAGCGTAGCGACGTCGCCATTGACTCGTGCCGTGAGCGAACCAGTGAGGTCGTTGATTCGGAATCCGGTGGCGAGCGCTCCACCCCGGTCTGTCTCGGTGATGACGCAGTCTGCGCCGGCAGCCAGTTCGGTCCAGGTGACGGTGTCCCCATCTGAGATCACTTGAAGTGCGGGCTCGAGCGGGTCGATCGGCCGCCCGTCGAGAGTGCACGCCAGCTCGACCTCGAACGGACCCACCGCGCCGCCGTCCGGCCGGTACAGATCGATTCGTTTCGCGACAGAGACCTCCGCGAACAGGAACTCGTTCTCTACGAAGAGCGGGGCTTGAGTCTGGTCATTCGTGAGACTTGTCGGGTCGACCGTGATGGCGAAGACGCCGTCGGTGACCGGATCGCCGTTGTCGTCGACGACCCGCCAGGCGTACGCGCCGTTGGATCGAGTTTCGGTGAGAACACAGTCTGCACCGGAGGCGATTCCCGTGTAGCTGGCGACGGGCGAGGTCGAGTTGACGTCTCGCGTGTTGCCTCCGGGAATATTCACCTCGAGCCCGTCGCGGGTGCAGATGAGGGTGAACTCGTAGAGCAGGGAAGGATCGGTACCGAACTTGGTGATGGCATCGGCATCGCCGGTCCACAGCTTGGTCACATCGATGGCGCCGGTGAGGAACCAGTTGGTCGCCGTCACGGTCGCCGTGGCCGTGTCTGCGGGAACCGTGATCACGCCGGTGGTGGAATCCACCGGCGGTCCGGTGTCGGCGGGGCTGAACACGACGGCGTCCGCGCCCCCCAGGTCGGGTTCGGTGAACGTGCAGAGAGCACCGGGCGAGACCTCTGCCGGGATCGATTCCTCCCACCCGTTGGCGGCGGTGAGTTCGATGTCGCCGTCGAACTGGGTGGTGCCCGCGAGCACGCATACGACGTGGATGGTGAATGTCTTGCCGAGCGCCGGATCGGAGCCGAACTGGGCGGCCGCGTCTCCGTCGAATGCTTTGGCGACCCTCACCACACCGCTGACGTCGTAGCGGTTGTCGAACTCGGCCCAGTTCACACTGGGGCCCGTGCCGGGTTGCGGCTGAAGTCCGGTGATCGTGACCGTGCTGGTGGCGGAGTCTTCGGTGACACTGCCGGGGGCCACTGTGCCGCCATCGACCACCGTGGCACCCGCGCCGCGGTTGTCGGTCTCCTGCACGGCGCACTCGGCGTTGACGGGCAGTCCGGTGATGATCTTGACGCCTTCGTCATCGAGGGTGAAGGATGCATCGGTCGGGTCGAGCGTGATCGGCAGGCCCAGGAAGCTGCAGGTCACCGCGAACGTGAACCCGGTGGGGATCACGGTTCCGACCGGGGCGGTCACGCCCTTGCGGATCTCGAACTGGGTGAGCTGGTAGTCGTTGACCAGCTCGATGTTGGGAAGATTCGGCGGGTCGGCGAGCGGGTCGACGATGACTCGGCTGGTCGTGTAGCCGGTCTGTCCGCTCGCGGCGGTCTCGGTCACGGCGCAGTCCGCTCCGCCCGGAAGTCGGTCGAACTGGATGCTCGCGGGAGTGATGACTCCTCCGCTGATGGTGAAGGTGAAGTCACGAGTGAACACCTCGCCGAAGAGGTCGCAGGTGAGCTGACCGACGAAGTCGACGGACCCGGGGTTTGCTCCGAAGCCCGGAATGAAGCCGGCCGCCGGTCCGGTGATCTCCTTCGTCAGGGTGACGCTGCCGGTCGCGAGGCCGAGCAGTGCACGGGAGTAGTCGAGGGCTGCGATTCGTGGAAGGGTCACGCTGTCGCTGATTCCGGAGACCGACAGTGAGTTGACGGCGAGCGGGTTTTCTCCCGCCGTGCCCTGGAAGACGGCGAGACTTGCCGCCGTGGTGGTGCCGATGTCGACGTAGGTGGTCTGTCCACGCCGGAACAGATTGCTGCTGTCGAAGTCGACGACGAACTGGAGACCCGTGACGATGGTGGGATCGGAGAGGCCGCCCGGTGGCAGCGGTGCCCAGCCGGTTGCGGGATCGCTGCCGCAGGCGTTCGCATTGCTCGGAGCCTGAAGCACGGCACCGCACGGCTGCAGTTGCGTGGTGTAAAAGACCTGCACGGTCGCGTCAGAACCGAACTGGTGCTCGATCGCACCGTTGAACTGAGCGATCCACTGCGACGTGCGGATCAGATGGCTGACGATCGTCTGGTCGCCGGTGGTGGGCAGGCGGGTGGCGACCACGAGTCGCTCGACGTCGGTGGTGCCGGTGTTCTGGATGACGAGTCGCCACGTCGAATCTTGACCGGGGATCGTCGTCGGCGCACAGGGTGGCCGGGAGAAGCCGTCAGCGATCTGCGCAGCCCGGCACTCCTCGTTCGTGCCGCCCGTGTACTGGCTGTTGGCGTGGTCCGAGCCGGGGAAGTCGATGCCCGGAGTGTCCAGGGCCTTGACGGCGATGTACGCGCGAAGGGCGGAGGCCAGAGCGAGGGTGATCTCTGTGGCGGTGGAGCACCCCTTTCGAGCCGAGGTGAACGTAGCGGTGTGAGCACTCGGCGCGGTACAGCCGTCGGTGGCTTCGAACTCGCGATCGCCGCGGATCTCGAAAGAGTTCTCGAGTTCTGTTCCGTGGACGAGTCCGGGTCGGAACATGAGCGGGATCGTGACGGTCACGGTCTGACCGGGGTTGATGACGGTGCCCGGCGGAAAGCGGAACTCGATCTCGGTCGGCCCGATCGCATCCTCCGTCGTCGTGATGGTCAGGACATCGGGAACGGAACCCTGATACTTTCCAGCCGGTATCACCGGAGCGCCACTCGGAGTGCCGCCGTTGACGGTGATGGTGTACTCGGTCGGCGCATCGGGATTGAAGATGAGCATCGCCAGACCATCGTCGGGAAGCAGCGGGAGCGTGTCGGTGATGACGGGGTTCTCGATCGGCCGCTGACCGGTGTTGAGCATTGTCAGCGTAAAGGGAATGACTGCTCCTGGCGGCCGTATGCCGACCGGCAGCTTGCTCACCTGAACCCTCGTCGTGAGGTGACCGAAGCTGTAGTGAGTGGACGCGGACGCGGTCGCGGTGGAGTTCCATACACCCAGCACGTGAGCACCGACGGTGTTCGTCGTTCGCCCCTTGACGCTCTCACCCGGTGCGGCGGCGAACTCGGTATAGCTGCTCGGAACCGCTCCACCGGTTCGCAGCTCTTCTCGTCGCTGCACCGAAAGATTGATGACGATCTGGGGCGCGTGCTCGTTCTCCCACTGGGCGTCATCGGACCGTTTGACGGTGAGCCGGAGACCCTCGACCTGCGCTGGCGTGATTCCCAACGGCAGGAACGCCCCGCCGTTGAGCTGGGATTGCGTGAGCCAGATTCCCGCACCCATCCAGGTTCCGTCGCGGCCCGCGTCCTCACAGCCGAGGAGGGAGGGCGTGGTGGTGCCGACCATGGTGTCGGTGAAGGTGCCGCCGGTGCACACCTCGACCTGCAGGACCGCGGCTCCGCCGAGCGATGTGAACGTGGGAAGGGTGATGGTGCCCTTGGCGACGAAGTCGAAGGCGTTCCAGAAGGTGGCGCGGTCGTCGGTGAGAGTGAGCTGCTTGACGCGTTCCGACCCGGTGGGTGTGCTCGTCAGCCTCATCTGGATCGGGTTTCGGTTTCCCTCGGCCTGTGTCGCAGGAGAGAACGTCTTGCCCGCGGTGACGCCTATTCCGGCGGGGCGCAGTTCGATCTGTGCGCTGGCGGTGTCGGGGAGCTGTTCGAGCGCGAACAGTGGGGACTCGGGGGAGCAGCCGAGTCCGACATCGTACTCAGGCGAGGCGGGATCGCAGCGAACGTCGAATCGCAGATCGCGGACGGTGCCTCTCGTGTCATTGTGGATGAACCCCGCCGACGGGGCGGCCACAGAACCGCGAATCGTGGGCCGAAGCGCGAGATCGACCCTCACGGTGCCGGTGGCATTCTCGGCCATCCGCCCGTACCAGTGCACGGTGAATGACGTGGCGTTCTCGAGCTGCACCGCCGACCAGTTCTGTGCGGTGGTCGCTCCGGTGGCCGGTGCCACCCGCCCGGTCGTGACGATGAGATCCCCGTTCGAGGCGAACACCCGCACCTCGATCTCGGCCGAGCCTGCGGGGTGCGAGAACGAGAAGAACCGGGAGAGATCGAAGGCGGCGAAGGGGCTATTGCCACCGGGCAGGTCGGGCTCCGCGATAGTGAGCTCGCTGATGGTCGTTCCCGTGGTCTCGTTCACCGTGGACACCACGACGCGGCTCGTCGGTCGCGGGGTGATTCCGTCGCCGACGATGGGAACCGGGCCACCCGTCCAGGTCTTGGTCACGTCGACGGCGAGCTCTGCATCCTGCAGCTGGATGGTGTCATCGGCGTGCGCTCGCAGAACCGTGGTGTCGAAGAGCTCGGCGGCAAGGCTGACGTCGTTGAGCACGATGCTCTCGCTGGCGTTGCGGTCGGTGTTGTACTCCGGCCCATTGACGACCGGGAACGTGGGATCGCTCCGGAGGGTGTCTCTGATCTGGAAGACGAGGTCGATGTTGCGGTTCTGCCCGTATGCGCCCGCCACACCGGTTCCCGGGGGGAACGCTGGGTCCGTGCGATTGGGGCGTTCGGTGAAGATGAAGCGCACTCCCACCGTGTCGGCGCGCTGGATGTCGCTCAGGGTATAGCCGTTGAAGGTCGTGCACGGGTTCGTAACCGTGCACGAGATCCCTGCCGGGGTCACCCAGTCGTCAGCAGCGAGACTGTAGACCTCGATCGCCACTCGATCGTATTGAAGGTATGAGTCGGTGAGCCCGTTGATGCGGAACAGGTCGAAGGCGTCGTACATGCCCTTGGGGTCGTAGGCCGTCGCGTTGGGCACGGATCCCGTCACCGCGGAATCGGTGACTGTCGCCTCTCTCACATCGGTGCGCCCGTTCGTCGACCAGGAGAGTCGCACATCCGTGTGCGCGCGGGAGCGGGTGTTGATGAGTTCCTGACCGAACGACTTGCCGACCCACGTGCCTCCGTCACCCTCGCCGGGGGCACCCGTTGCGGGCACCTCGTGCAGGATCACCAGCGGGCACGGGGGAACGGACTCCGCCTCTGCGTCCAGGTTCAACACCGTGTTCGATGCCGTGACCGAGGTGCAGTTCTCAATGCCGGGGTGGTCCGCATTGGGCAGTGAACCGCCGGTCAGCAGTGTGCTGCGCAGCTGGTATGCGACGTTCGCGGTGAGGGTCTGATCAGGCACGAATCCCGTCGTGGATCTCCAGATCAACCGCAGGCCGTGAATGTCTTCCGCCGCCGAAATCGGCAGGGTGAGGGGACCATCCTCGAGGTCGACGAGGCCGGCGACGTCGTTCCAGTCATCGTCGTCATCGAGGTACTGCACCGTGAGCGTGGCGTTCTGCGGAATGCTCGTGAGCACCAACTGGGTCGGAGTGAAGTAGTTGTACCACTCGGGCGTCGGCGCGGTGCCCAACGGCGGGTCGTACTGGATGATCTCCGTCGCGCTCCGAGTCGACTCCGGGTAGGGCCTCATATGAGCACGCAGGGTGACCGTCGTCTGCTGACCCGGCACGGCGAGCATCTCGCGCGTGGTGATCGTCTTCTGGGTCTCGACGTCGATGCGCTCGCCGAACACGGTCACGTTCGCCGTGTCGTCGTCGTCGACCGGGTCGCCGAAGACGTCGATACCGTGCGCCTCGATCGTGTTGATGTAGTCGACCTTGGGCTCCACCTGGTCCGGATTGGCATGGATCAGGAATCGGACGGTCGCATGATCGTCTCGCACCATTTCGGTGCCGTCGAAGACCACTTCGAATCCGGTGACTCTCTTCGCAGGGTTGCCGGGTTCGGGCAGGGAGCCACCTACCACCGGCGCAGCCTGGGTGTCGGAGTCGCCGTCGAAGTAGTAATAGGTGATCGATGCACTGTCTGCCCCGGCAGGCCAGGTGACCGCGTCGAAGCCGCCGAAGAGGAGTCCACCGCCTTCGTGATCGGGGTGGAACGGATTCGCAGACGTCTGGTCAGTCGGGTCGGATGGCTCGAGAATTCTCATCTGAGCGAGTGGGATGGAGCCCGTGTTCGTGGCGCTCAGTGTCACCGTGCCGCTTCGATGATCCTCGGTCTCGCCCTCGACGGTGGCGAGTTGATCGGGCGAGATCGACTTCTCGGCCAGTATCGAGCGGGTCGCTGCCTGGAGATTGAGAGTGTCGGTCGCCGGCGCCGTTGCCGAGACTCCGCCCACCGACACCGTCGAGGTGGAGGTATTGCTGCGAGTTCCTGAGTCGTCGGCCCGCAGTGTGGTTGCCAGCTCGAAGCCCGCTGTCTGCCCCGTCTGCATGTCCGGAGTCGGCGATGTGAACGTGATCCGCACACCGCGGATGTCGGTGGTCAGCACCGTGCCCGGCAGCTCCAGCGGGTTGCCGACCTCGACCTCCGGCCCATCCACCCAGTCGAGCGTGTTCGCGTCCCAGACCGAGACGGTGGCGTGAGTCGCACTCGCCGGCCAGGTCACGGTGCCGAGCGAGGCGACCTCGAGTGTTTCAGCGAAAATGCCGGTACCGAAGGCGGGCACCTGGGGGTCTTGAATCGTGAAGGTGTCGACAGGGGAGTTGGACGTGTTGGTTCCCCCCACGGTGACCGTGGTCGAGGTGCCCGCAAGACCGAGAATGTCGTCTGGCGCGAACGTCTTCGTCGCGGTCGTGGCGACGTGGAGGGGAACGTAGAGTTCGACATCCGCCGTCGCGCTTTCTGACGGTGCGTTGTCGGCCGTGACGGTGGCGGTGTTCGTCACGACGATCGGCGCCGGGGTGTGCTGAAGGTCGTTCCTCACCGTGACCGGGATGGTGATGGTGATGGTGCCGTCGTTGTTGTCGATACCGACCTGGCCCACCGGTGAGGGAAGGGGCCTCTTGAAGTCGACCGTGACGGTTTGCCCGACGACGGTGAGGTCCGCATGGCCGACCGAGAGGAAGTCGGGCGCCATGTTGATCTCGGCGACACCTCCGACTTGAAACTGAGGAGGAATGACATCGACGAGCTGTGCGTTGACGCAGTGGTCGGTGATGACAGAGCAACCGACCTGAATGGTCCACTGGAGGGTCTCGTTCGGCCCCACGGCCGCTTTGCTGACTCCCTTTTGAATGTCGAGCCCCGCGGGATCAGCGGCGAAGGCGGGCTGGACAGGAACGAGCAGGGTCGCCACAGCGACCGTCAACGCTAGCGCTGACGCGAGAAAGGCTCGTTCGGGTCGATTCTTCATTTCATTCCGGGCTAGGGTGCCGGGTTGGTCTCATCAAAGACGCGGCTAAAACAGATGGCGGCCAGGGTCGTGACGGGCAATGCTCTCGATACCTGGTGTTATATCGGCATACTTCAACCCGAAGATACCAGCGTGCAGAACTCGCACCCAAGCGCAGGGCACCCCCAATTTGGGGCTGTTCACAGATCTCCCGCGGAGACGGGTTCGCGCCACCACTACCTCGCCCGCGCCGGGGGCGGCCGGCGCCACGGCTCCGCACCATACGATTGAAGACATGTCCAAGGTTCTGACGAGTCTCCCCATCGGTGAGCGCGTCGGGATCGCCTTCTCCGGCGGTCTCGATACCTCTGTCGCTGTCGCGTGGATGCGCGACAATGGTGCCGTTCCCTGCGCCTACACCGCGGACCTCGGCCAGTACGACGAGCCGGACATCGAAGCCGTCCCCGGGCGGGCGAGCGAGTACGGTGCCGAGATCGCCCGCATCGTCGACTGCACGAGCGCTCTGGTCGAGGAGGGGCTCGTCGCGCTGCAGTGCGGCGCGTTCCACATCCGCAGCGCCGGCAAGACCTACTTCAACACCACCCCGCTCGGTCGCGCGGTGACGGGAACCATGCTCGTGCGCGCGATGAAGGACGACGGCGTCGACATCTGGGGTGACGGCTCCACCTACAAGGGCAACGACATCGAGCGCTTCTACCGCTACGGGCTGCTCGCCAACCCCCGGCTGCGCATCTACAAGCCGTGGCTCGACGCGCAGTTCGTGCGCGAACTCGGCGGACGCAAGGAGATGAGCGAATGGCTCGTCGCCCACGGCTTTCCCTACCGCGATTCGGTCGAGAAGGCCTACAGCACCGACGCGAACATCTGGGGCGCCACCCACGAGGCGAAGCAGCTCGAGCACCTCGACGCGGGCCTCGACATCGTCGAGCCGATCATGGGCGTCGCCGCGTGGCGTGACGACGTCGAGGTCGCGACCGAGGAGGTGTCGATCACGTTCGAGTCGGGTCGCCCGGTTGCGATCAACGGCACGGAGTTCACGGATGCGGTCGCCCTCGTTCACGAGGCGAACAGCGTCGGCGGTCGTCACGGCATGGGTGCCTCCGATCAGATCGAGAACCGCATCATCGAGGCGAAGAGCCGCGGCATCTACGAGGCTCCCGGCATGGCGCTGCTGCACGTCGCCTATGAGCGCCTGGTCAACGCGATCCACAACGAGGACACCATCGCGAACTACCACCAGCAGGGCCGCCGACTGGGCCGACTCATGTACGAGGGCCGCTGGCTCGACCCGCAGTCGCTCATGCTGCGCGAATCCATCGTGCGCTGGGTCGCCTCGGCCGTGACCGGAACCGTCACCCTGCGCCTGCGCCGCGGTGACGACTACACGATCGTCGACACCGAAGGCCCCGCGCTCAGCTACCACCCCGACAAGCTCTCGATGGAGCGGGTCAGCGACGCCACCTTCGGCCCCGAGGACCGCATCGGACAGCTCACCATGCGCAACCTCGACATCGCCGACTCGCGCGCACGCCTTGAGCAGTACGTTGCTCAGGGCGTCGTCACGGGCGAGACCGCCGCGTTCATCGGGTCACTCACCTCGGGCGGTGCCGACGCGATCGCTCAGGCCCCGGATGCCGACCCCGAGGTCGAGGCGGCCGTGGAGGCTCTTGATCGTGCCGCGATGGAGTTCGGCACCGACTAGCGAGAAGTGTGCTGCACGATCCAAGTGTGCATGGTGATCGCCGCCGCCGCCGAGGCGTTGATCGAGCGAGTCGAGCCGTATTGGGTGATCTCGACCACGGCATCCGCCGCGGTGATCGCCGCTTCAGAGAGCCCCGGACCCTCCTGACCGAACAGCAGCACGCAGCGCTCGGGCAGCGCGAACGACTCGATGGCGACGCTTCCGGGAACGTTGTCGATCGCGATGACCGGCAGATTCTCGGCCTTCGCCCAGGCGACGAAGTCGTGCACCTCCGGATGGTGAATGACGTGCTGATACCGATCGGTGACCATCGCACCGCGCTTGTTCCAGCGCCGGCGACCGATGATGTGAACGGTATCGGCGAGAAAGGCGTTCGCACTGCGCACGATGGAACCGATGTTGAGGTCGTGCTGCCAGTTCTCGATGGCGACGTGAAACGGGTGGCGCCGCGTATCGAGATCGGCGACGATCGCCTCCATGCGCCAGTAGCGGTAGCGGTCGATGACATTGCGGGTGTCACCGTGCTCGAGCAGCTCGGCATCCCACTGCTCTCCCTCGGGCCACGCGCCCGGCCACGGCCCGACGCCGTGGGTCGTCGACTCGGGTGACGGCTGCGGGCGCGGCGGGTCGATGCGGTCAGAATGCTCCACCTCTCCACGCTAGTCGCGCACGGCCGGAGCCGTCGTTGATAGGGCGGGACAAAACCGTGCGCGGCCGGCGGCTATCTTCCACCGACCCACACCGACTGCTCGACCAGGAAACTGGCGAGCTCGACCCGGCCGGAAGCCGTCACCGGACCCGAGATCGCGACGGATGCCGCCTGCCGGGCGAGCACTCGGTCGAGAGCCGCACCGTCGGGGCCGATGTACCGGATGCGCTGGGTCACGAGGTCGCCGGCCTGCACGCGCGCGTGCCAGCGAGCATCCGACTCGACGACGACCTCGGCGACGGGCGAGTCGCTCGAGCGAAAGTAGCGGATAAGAGTGTCGGGCAAGGCCACGGCCGAACTGATCGCCACGGGCGCGTGGACTCTGGTGGCGGCCGCGAGCACACGGACGAGTTCGGCAAACGAGCCCCCCTCGCCCAACCGCACGGTCGTCGCGAGCGGGTGGTAACGCGTCACGAAGAGGTCTGCTCGCTCCCCGCCCCCGCCCGCGAGCTCGCGTTCTCTCTCGAACTCGTCGCGCCACTGCTCGT
>JAHBSW010000050.1 GCA_019638935.1 Cryobacterium sp. | reverse complement strand
CGGTGAGTCCAACGGCGCGCTCGCCGGCATAGTGTCGGGTTCCGGCCCCACGGTCGCGTTCTTGGCGGCCGACGCGGATGCCGCTCTCGGCCTGCACGTCTCGCTCTCGGCATCCGGCCTGCACGCTGTTCGTGCGACGGGGCCGGTGCACGGCGCGCGCGTCGTCAGCAGCTGAGCGTCGGTTGCGGAGAACGTCTGCTGGGTGCCGAACTACGCCAGATTGCCGTTTGCGCATCCCGGAACAGCAATCTGGCGCAGTTCGCGGGCATTCCGCCACGGAGTCGATCCCCGAGGCCGTGCGGCATGCGCTCCGCCGATTACAAATACTCGATGACGATGATCACCCGCACGTAGAGTGGGAACTCTCCACTCGCCACGCTGGTCAGGGCGACGATTCGGTGGTGAGGCTTCTCTGCGAGAGCGGCGTCGATGCTCGCTTTCAACGACCCCGTGACGTCGTTGTCGAGGCGCACCTCGATAACTTCTTGCGATGCGACGAGTCCCATCGGGCTTCTCCTTTTTCTCGGTGCGAGTAGTCAGGCTATGGCGGCGCACCGACACCGCTTCATCCGGCGAGTAGCCTAGGGGTAATGGCCCACTTGCTCGGCGCGGAGGCGCTTCACCTCGAGTTCCCCACGCGCGTCGTCTTCGACTCGGTGACGATCGGGCTGAACGAGGGCGACCGCGTCGGCGTCGTCGGACGCAACGGCGACGGCAAGTCCACCCTCCTGCGCCTGCTCTCGGGCCGCCTCGAACCGGACGCCGGTCGTGTCACCCGCCGTGGGGGCGTCAGCCTCGGCATGCTCGACCAGGCCGACGAACTGCCCGACGATGAGCTCGTCGGCCACGCCATCGTGGGCGACCGCAGCGAGCACGAATGGGCAGGAGATGCGCGCGTGCGCGACGTGATCGCGGGGCTCGTGCGAGACATCCCGTGGTCTGCTCGGATGGCCGAGCTGAGCGGCGGGCAGCGTCGCCGGGTGGCGCTCGCCGCCCTGCTCACCCACGACTGGGACGTCGTGTTTCTCGACGAGCCCACCAACCACCTCGACATCGAGGGCATCGCCTGGCTGGCGCGACACCTGAAGGCGCGCTGGGCTGCGAACCAGGGCGGGCTGGTGGTGGTGACCCACGACCGGTGGTTCCTCGACGAGGTCGCGAACACGACCTGGGAGGTGCACGACCGTCTGATCGAGCCCTTCGAGGGTGGCTATGCCGCGTACATCCTGCAGCGCGTGGAGCGCGACCGGATGGCGGTGGCGTCGGAGGCGAAGCGCCAGAACCTCATGCGCAAGGAACTCGCCTGGCTTCGGCGGGGAGCACCGGCGCGCACAAGCAAGCCGAAGTTCCGCATCGACGCGGCGAACCAGCTCATCGAGAACGAACCGCCCGTGCGCGACCCGATCTCGCTCAGGTCGATGGCGATGCAGCGGCTCGGCAAAGACGTCATCGACCTCGAGAACGTGTCCGTCGCCTTTCCGAGCAACTTGGTGGTTGAGGTGTCGCGCAGCGACAGTCTCGAAACCACCGCCCTCGAGAAAGCGGTCCTCCGCAATGTGACCTGGCGCCTCTCCCCGGGGGAGCGCACCGGCATCCTCGGCGTCAACGGCGCGGGCAAGAGCACCCTGCTCGGCCTGCTCGCGGGCACCGTCACGCCGACGTCGGGCCGGGTCAAGCGCGGCAAGACCGTCAAGGTCGCCCTGCTCGACCAGCGGCTCGGCGAGCTCGCAGAGATTCAGGATGACCGAGTCGCCGACGTCGTCGCCCGCGAGCGGCGATCGTTCGTCTCGGGCGGCAAGGAGCTCACGCCCGGGCAGCTGCTCGAGCGACTCGGGTTCGCGAGCGCGCAGCTCAGCACCCCTGTGCGCGACCTCTCCGGCGGGCAGAAGCGACGACTGCAACTGCTGCTCGTGCTGCTCGACGAACCCAATGTGCTCATCCTCGACGAGCCGACCAACGACCTCGACACCGACATGCTCGCGGCGATCGAGGATCTGCTCGACACGTGGCCAGGCACCCTCATCGTCGTCTCCCACGACCGCTACCTCATCGAGCGTGTGACCGACCAGCAGTACGCCGTGCTCGGCGGGCATCTGCGGCACCTGCCCGGCGGGGTGGATGAGTACCTGCGGCTTGCAGCGCGGGGTCTCGAAACGCCGCCTTTGGCGGCTACGCTCCGAGAGCCTCAGGACGGCGCTCGGCCATCGGACAAGGAACCCGGTGGTCGAGTAGCCCGCGCAGCGGGCGTATCGAGACCCGCACTTTCCGGCGCCGACGAACGCGC
Source organism: Cryobacterium sp. (assembly GCA_019638935.1). Taxonomy (GTDB): domain Bacteria; phylum Actinomycetota; class Actinomycetes; order Actinomycetales; family Microbacteriaceae; genus Terrimesophilobacter. The sequence continues at coordinate 12,346 of JAHBSW010000050.1, read as the reverse complement.
CGCGGAGAAGGAGCGCGCGTCCGTTGAGCGCAAGCTGGAGCGACTTGCCGAGCGGATCGCAGCAATCCACGAGCGCATGGTCGCGCACGATCAGTCCGACTATGAGGGGCTCGGGCGCTTGAACGATGAGCTCCGTGACGCGGAGTCGGAGACGGCGGCACTGGAGGAGCGCTGGCTCGAGCTGTCCGAGCTCCTGGGCTGAGCGGATAACTCAGGAGCGCTCGCCGGTGAGTTCCGCCAACAGTGCGCGGAGCGAAGCGGGGATCCGGTCGAGCGGCACCGCCTCGGCGAGCAGGCGGGCGTACCGCACCTTGTTGCCGCTGCGCCCGCCGAAGAAGCGGGCGAGCTGCTGCTCCTGAGCGCGACCGCGCTGGGCCGGTTGCCCCTGGAGACGACGAAAGGAGTCGAGCTCGCCCTGCTCGGCGATCACCGCCTCGACGGCATCGACACCGAGCGCACGGATGAGCTCGAACTCGAGGTCGGGGTCGTTGACGAACACGGTGTCGAGCACGAGTTCGAAGTCGCGCCGCTCCGCCGCATCCACCATGCCGACCAGCCGCTGCCCGGCGAGCTGCCCCACTGCGCGGCGAGCACCCTTGGACCCGCCGACCGCGAGCACTCGTGGCAGCGGCATCCCGAGCCTGCCGGCGAGGGCCGTCACCGCGACGGCATCGCTGTCGCCCTCCACCAGCACGATCGTCATCTGCCATGGATATCACACCGCCGACAGTGAGCATGCGAGCGATAGCGCTGCGGGGATAGAGTGTCGCAGAACCTACGGAGGTGGTCGGAATGTCGCGACTCGACACCGACAAGTATCGTGAGCTGCTGCTCGCCGAGGAGCGAGCGACTCTGGAGGCGCTCGAGAGCCTTGGCGCCGGGATCGAGGCGCTCGTCGACGCGCGGCACGACTCGAACCACGACGACGAGCACGACCCCGAGGGCGTGACGCTCGCGTTCGAACGGTCGCAGACGGATGCCCTGCTCAGCCAGTCCGCCCACCGCCTCACCGAGGTGCGAGCGGCCCTCGCGCGAATCGACGACGGAACCTACGGCGACTGCGCCGTCTGCGGGGGACCGATCGGGTGGGAGCGGCTCATGGCGCGGCCGTATGCGCGCACGTGCATCGAGCATACGGACTCTTAGGGGCGGTGGTTTCGAGACGCGCGCTTCGCGCGCTCCTCAACCCAAGAGTTTCGAGACGGCCGGCGGCCTCCTCAACCCAAGGGTTTCGAGACGCGCGCTTCGCGCACTCCTCAACCACCAAGCCCGACCCCCCTCGCCGGTTGAGGAGATCGCGCAGCGATCGTCTCGAAACCAGCAGGCTGCTCAGGGACCGTCGTCGAAGTCCAGCACGAGCTTGCGCAGCAGGCTCGCCAGCCGATCGCGCTCGGCCAGGGACAGGGAGTGGAGCAGTTCACGCTCACTGTCCAGGAGGGTGCTGATGGCGGCATCCACCCGCTCGCGACCCAGTGCGGTCATGACGACGAGGATGCCGCGGCCGTCGTGCGGGTCGGTTCGGCGCTCGACGAGCTCGCGGTCGACGAGGCGGTCGATGCGGTTCGTCATCGTGCCGCTGGAGACCAGGGTCTGCTGCAGCAGGCTCTTGGGGCTCAGCTGGTAGGGCTCGCCCGCGCGGCGGAGGGCGGAGAGCACGTCGAACTCCCACGGTTCGAGATCGGATGAGGCGAACGCATCCCGACGGGCGCGGTCGAGGTGCTTGGAGAGGCGGCCGACGCGGCTGAGCACCTGCATCGGTTCGAAGTCGAGGTCACCGCGCTCGCGGGACCACGCCTCGACGATGCGGTCGACTTCGTCGCGTGCGGGCATCCCCCCATTATCGTTTATTGCCTTTTAGGCCGCAGTGAGACCGACAGTTACTCGATGGGCGGCGCGAGACGCGAGAACGGGTCGAGCGAGAACACGAACTCGACCGGCACGTCGAAGTATGCGGCGATCCGCAGCGCGAGGTGCAGGCTCGGACTGTACTCGCCCCGCTCGAGGTAGCCGACCGTCTGATAGTGCACGCCGAGTGCGGCCGCGAACTCGCGCCGGGTGATCCCGCGGTCGACGCGCAGCATGGCGATGCGGTTGTGCACGCGCTCGGCGCCTGCCGCGCCCTGCCCGGGTGATGTGACGGTCACGGTCGCCTCGTTCGCTCAGCCGACTTTCTGCATGACGGCGTGGCGCCGCGCCTCGACAGCGGATCCCGATTCGCGGCGAGCCATCCGTCGCAATAGTACGGGCGCGAGGAGCAGTCCGACGACCGCCCACACCCCGAGCACGGCGAAGGTCTCGACCACACGCCAGTCGCCGGCGAGTTCGATGGCGACGGCGCTGTCGGGCAGCATGGCCGCACGCATCCCGAGCCCGAGCCAGTAGAGCGGGAACACCTGGCCGAGCGCCTGCACCCACTCGGGCATGGCGATGAGGGGCATGAAGAGGCCCGAGATCCAGATGAGACCGCCGAGCACGATGAAGCCCCAGCCGCCGAGGGAGCGCGGGTTCTTGAAGACGGAGCCGAGTACGAAGCCGATCGGCACGCAGGCGAGCAGTCCGATGAGCGAGAGGGCGAGCACGCTCGCAACGGAGAGGATCCCGCCCTCCCACAGCCCGGCGATGAGCACCGTTCCGGCGACGATGAGTATGCCGAGCGAGAAGGCGAGCTCGAGGCTCGTTCTCGCGATCTGGCCCCAGACGTAACCGGTCATCCCGCCCGGAAGCGATTTGGCGCGAAGCAGTGTGCCGTCCTCGCGCTCGGTCGCGATGACGGTGGCCAGGCCGTAGGCGGCGACGAAGACGAGGATCATGGCGAGCACCCCGGGGAAGATCATGCGGGGCACGCTCATCCCGATCTCGTCGATCATCTCGTTTCGGTTGAGCAGGATCACGATCACGAAGATGATGTTTCCGACGACGTAGTAGCCGAGGTCGGCGGGGTTCTGCAGGCTGTTGCGGAACTCGATCGCCCCGCGCTGCAGCCCGGCTCGGATCGGTGTGCCGAGGGTGTTCATCGTGCGTTCTCCGTCTGTTCGATGGTCGGCTGTTCAAGGGATGGTTCGGTGCTGAGTCCCGCGGTGACCATCGCCAGGTAGGTGTCCTCGAGCGATGACCGGCGTATCTCGAGGTCGGCGATCTCGTCGCCGTACTGCGTGAAGAGGTCGCGTGCGAACGCGGTGCCGTCGGCGGTGCTGTGCACGTGTCGGTGCCCGGCGCGCGTCCAGCGCACCTCGGTCGTGCCCGCGGCGTCACGAGCGAGCTGTTCCGCGCTGCCGTTGGCGACGATCTCGCCGCCGTTGAGGATGAGGATGCGATCGGCGAGTCGTTCCGCCTCGGAGAGGTCGTGGGTGGTGAGAAGGATGCTCGTGCCCTCGAGGTCGGCGAGCCGGTGGATGACGTCGTGGAAGTCGCGCCGGGCGACCGGGTCGAAGCCCACGGTGGGCTCGTCGAGGAAGAGCAGTTCGGGTCGGCCGACGATTCCGATCGCCACGTCGAGCCGTCGTCGTTGACCGCCGGAGAGTGAGCGCACGCGCTGCCCGGCGACCTCGGTGAGGCCCACGAGGGCGAGCAGCTCGTCGACGGGGTAGGGGCGCGGACGGTCGGCCTCGGAGTAGGGGGCGTAGTAGCGTCCGAACTGGGCGAGCAGTTCGCGCACTCGCCAGCGCGCGTGATCGCGCCACGACTGGAGTACGACTCCGATGCGCCCGCGCCATCGTTCGTCGGCCGTGATCGGGTCGCTGCCCAGCACCGAGACCTCGCCCGCGGAGCGCGCACGGAAGCCCTCGAGTATCTCGATCGTCGTGGTCTTGCCAGCGCCGTTGGGGCCGAGAAGGGCGACGACTTCTCCCTCGCCGAGCGTGAAGCTGACGTTCCGCAGCACCTCTTTGCTGCCGTAGGCCATACGCAGGCCTTCGACGCTGATGACGGAACGCGGATGCTCGGTTGTCGCGGCCATGTGCTCTCCCGGTGCCAGTATCACTCTCAGTGCTCGTGCTATCGAATGTAGCATAAGTACTACATTTCACAAAGGTGTTGCGATACGCCGTGCGAGCCGCCCGGTCGCCACGGTCCACACCGAACGCTGTCAGCCGTCTGGCAGACTAGTGGAGCGCGTTTCGCGCGATCCGCCTTGGTGTAACGGCAGCACGACAGCCTTTGGAGCTGTTAGGTCCAGGTTCGAATCCTGGGGGCGGAGCTTGTGTGCTGGACACCGATGTGTCCAGCACACAAGCTCCGTGCGCGGAGCGCGAGCTGGCACAGCCGGCTCCCGTTACATGACTTGATCCTTGATCGTTGAAGCTCAGGCAGCAGGGAGAGAATGAGAACCCATGGCCGACCATAAGCTCGCCGTTATCGTGCTCGCCGCGGGCGAGGGCACCCGCATGAAGTCCGCGCGCCCGAAGGTGCTGCACACGGTTGCCGGCATCCCCATGCTCGGCCACGTGCTCGCGACGGCCCGCGCGCTCGATCCTGCCCACGTCGTCACGGTCGTGCGACACGCGCGCGACGCCGTGGCGGCGGCGATCAGCGAGCTCGATCCGGATGTCGTCATCGCCGATCAGGACGACATCCCGGGAACGGGGCGAGCGGTCGAGATCGCGCTCGCCGCCCTGCCCGAGGGCTTCGACGGCGATGTCGTGGTCGTGAGCGGGGACGTTCCCCTGCTCGACGCGGACACCCTCCGTGACCTCGTGAGCGCCCACCGCGCCGCGCACGGCGCCGCGACCGTGCTCTCGGCGATCCTCGATGACGCGACCGGCTACGGCCGCATCGTGCGGGCGGGCGACGGCAGCCTCGACCGCATCGTCGAGCAGAAGGATGCCGCCGCCGAGGAGCTCGAGGTGCGCGAGATCAACTCGGGCAGCTACGTGTTCTCCGTGGTCGGCCTGCGCGAGCAGCTGCCCAGGATCGGCACCAAGAACGCCCAGGGCGAGAAGTACCTCACCGACGTCATCGCGCTGCTGCGCGGTGCCGGCTCGCCCGTCGCCGCCCAGCCCGTTCGCGAGCCGTGGCTCGTCGAGGGGGTCAACGATCGTGTGCAACTGGCGGCCGTCGCCAAGAGACTCAACCAGCTCATCGTTCGCGGCTGGCAGCGTGCGGGGGTCACGATCGTCGACCCCGACACGACCTGGATCGACCGCGATGTCGTGCTCGCCGAGGACGTCGAGATCCTCCCCGGAACCCAGTTGAAGCGCGCCACGAGGATCGACTCCGGCGCGGTCATCGGACCTGATACGACCCTCGAGTCGGTCGAGGTCGGGGCGGGGGCGAGGGTGTCGCGCACCGACGCGACGCACTCGGTCATCGGGGCGGGAGCATCCGTCGGCCCCTTCGCCTACCTGCGCCCCGGCACCTACCTCGGCGCCGACGGCAAGATCGGCACCTTCGTCGAGACGAAGAACTCGACGATCGGTGCTGGGAGCAAGGTTCCGCACCTGAGCTACATCGGCGACGCCGAGGTCGGCGAGGGCTCCAACATCGGTGCCGGCACCATCACCGCCAACTACGACGGCGTCAACAAGAACCGCACCGTGGTCGGCTCGCACGCGCGCACCGCCTCGCACAACGTGTTCGTCGCCCCCGTTAGAATTGGCGATGGAGCCTACACCGGTGCGGGTGCGGTCATCCGGAAGGATGTTCCGGCTGGCGCTCTCGCCATCAGCGTGGCACCGCAACGAAACATGGTGGGCTGGGTCGAGGAGCATCGTCCGGGCTCGGCGGCGGCGAAGGCCGCGGCCGAGGCCACAGGCGAAGCCGGCGAGACCGAGTAGGCCAGAACCCGTCGGGGTTGCCCGGCAGAGAGCGAGCGGTCCGTGTCGGAGATCATCGTTGGCGGGCAGAAGCGACTCGTTCTGGTCACGGGCCGCGCTCACCCCCAGCTCGCCGAGGATGTCGCCGCCGCACTCGAGACCGAGATCGTGCACACCGATGCGCGCACCTTCGCGAACGGTGAGATCTACGCGCGCTACGAGGAGAGCGTGCGCGGATGCGACGCCTTCGTCATCCAGTCGCACACCACCCCGATCAACGAGTGGGTGATGGAGCAGCTCATCATGGTCGACGCTCTCAAGCGCGCCTCGGCCAAACGCATCACCGTTGTCGCGCCGTTCTACCCCTACGCTCGTCAGGACAAGAAGGGTCGCGGTCGCGAACCCATCTCCGCACGGCTTATCGCCGACCTGTACGGGGCCGCAGGCGCCGACCGCATCATGAGCGTCGACCTGCACGCCGCACAGATCCAGGGCTTCTTCAACGGCCCCGTCGACCACCTCTTCGCCATGCCCGTGCTCCTGCGCTACTTCCGCGAGAAGCTCGACACGAGCGCGCTCACCATCGTCTCGCCCGATATGGGGCGCGTGCGCGTCGCCGACATCTGGAGCGACAAGCTCGGTGCCCCGCTCGCGATCATCCACAAGCGTCGCGACCCCACGGTCGCCAATCAGGTGTCGATACACGAGATCGTCGGCCAGGTCGAGGGGCGCACCTGCCTGCTCGTCGACGACATGATCGACACGGGCGGCACCATCGCGAAGGCGGCCGAGGCGCTCAAGAACGCGGGCGCCACGAACGTCGTCGTCGCCGCGACCCACGCCGTGTTCTCCGACCCGGCGCCCCGACTGCTCTCGAGCGACGTCATCGACGAGGTGGTCGTCACCGACACCCTGCCGCTGCCGCCCGAGAAGCGCTTCCCGACCCTCACGGTGCTGCCGATCGCGCCGCTGCTCGCCGACGCGATCCGCCAGGTGTTCACGGATGGTTCGGTCACCTCGATGTTCGACGGGGCGGCGTAGCGTCGGCGAAGGCCTGCCGATAGCATGAGCCTCACAGTTTTTCGATCGAGGGGGTTTCGCATGGGCTTTTTCAGCGGACTGAAGAAGATGTTCGACACGGGCGGGATCGCGATCGCCCTGGATGCGCCGAAGTCGTTCAGCTGGGAGGGTGACGGAATCCCGGTCACCGTGACCGTCACCGGCGGCGAAGAGCCACGCACCGTCACCGCGCTGGAGTTCGAGCTCGAGGATGAGCCCGACGGCGGCGGCTCTCCCGGCCTGAGCAGCCGAAATCGTGACCGTGATCGCACCACGATCAGCTCACGCAACCGGTTCCGGATGCTGTTCACCCACGAAGGACCCTTCGAGCTCGGTGCCAAGGAGGTCAAGACCTTCGAGCTGACGGTTCCGATTCAGACGCAGCACAACCCCGGATCGGGGGTCGCGGACGCGATCGTCGGCGCGGTGCTCGGCGGCACCCTCAACTTCGGTGCCGCCTGGTACAAGCTCTCGGTCGGGGCACCCGTGGAGGGAGCCAAGGCGATCCGCACCACGAGTCGCCGCATCAAGGCCTCCGGGCAGATGCGGGTGACGGGCGGCACGGGCCGGTAGCTAGTCCGGCGGGTCTCGAAGGGTAGCGGCGAAGCCGCGTGTCGAGACCTAAGCGCGGTTCGTCGGTCCCTCCGGCACCACGTCGGCGGGGAACAGCCCGAGCGACACCACGTGGCGCTCACCGGATGCCGAGGTCGCGTAGCACTCCCAGCCGATGCCGCCCGGCCCGAACACTTCGAAGCCCACGCGCACCGATCTGGTGCCCGGGTCGGAGAACACGGCGGCCTTCCAGCAGGCACCCTGCGCGAATGCGCCGAACTGCGAGTAGAGGGACAGCACCCCGGGCAGCACGAGCGCGAGCACGCACACGAGCACGATGACGCGCATGAACACGCGGCGTCCTCGCCCGTAGAGCGGTCGCGTGTCGTCGTCGTAGGGGTCGCTGGTCATCGTGGGACTCAGTCGACGAGCTCTGCGACGACGTCGGCGAACACGGCGACGTGCTGCTCGACATCCTGAATCGTCGTGGTCGGTGCCATGAGCGCCATGTTGTGGAACGGGGTCAGCAGGATGCCGCGGTTGGCGAGGGCGAGGTGCAGGTAGTCTTCGAGCTCCGCGTCGGCGGCGTTCGCGGCATCCGTGCCGGTGCGCGGGTAGGGCTTGGCGAAGCGGTACTCGGCGCGCGCGCCCAGCTGGTTGATCGACCACGGCAGCTCGTGGCAGTCGAAGACCTCCTGGATGCCTTTCGTGAATGCCGTCGCCGTGGTGATCATGCCCTCGAAAGCGGCGTCGGTGAGCACGTGTTCGAGCGTGGCGCGCATGGCGGCGACCGAGAGGGGGTTGCCGGCGAGGGTTCCGCCGACGCCGCCCATGTCGACGAGGTCGAGGTCGGTGCGGCTCAGTGCGCGCTCGGCCAGCTCGCGGCTGAGGCCGTATGCCCCCGTCGGTATGCCGCCGCCGATCGACTTGCCGATGACGACGATGTCGGGCTCTAGGCCGTTCGCCTTGGTCATGCCGCCGGGTCCGGCCGAGAAGGTGTGCGTCTCATCGATGATGAGCAGGGCGTCGTATCGGCGGGTGAGGGCGCGCACGGCCTCGTGGTAGCCGGGCTCGGGCAGTACGATGCCGATGTTGGTGAGGGCAGGCTCGATGAGCACTGCGGCGACGTCGCCGTGGGCGAGCTGGCGTTCGAGCCCCTCGACATCGTTGAACTCGGCGACGCGGCTCGTGACGGTGACGTCGACCGGGGCGCCCACGTTGCCGGGGCGGCTCGTGCCGTCACCGAGCGAGTTGGTCGGGTCGACGACGATGAGCGACTCGTCGACGCTGCCGTGGTAGCAGTAGGAGTGGAACAGGACCTTCGGCTTGCCGGTGAGGGCGCGCACGAGCCGGATCGCCCAGCGGTTGGCGTCGGTGGCGGTGAGGGAGAAGCTCCAGGCGTCCATGCCGAAGCGGCGGGTGAGCTCGGCACCGACCCATTCGGCGTCCTCGGTGGGGAGCATGGTCGTGAGCCCGCCCTGCTCGCGAATGCGACGCTCGACGGCGTCGACGACTTTCGGGTGGGAGTGGCCCGCCATCGCACCCGTGTCGCCGAGGGCGAAGTCGAGGTACTCGTGGTCGTCGATGTCCCAGACGCGGCTTCCGGATGCGCGGTCGAGGTAGATCGGGAACCCGCCGGCCTTCTTGTTCATCCAGGTCATCGGCACGCGGCCGAAGAGGTGCTCGGCACTGTCGTAGGCGGCCCTGGACCTGGGGTTGGCGGCGGCGAAGCGCGCGCGTTCGCGCTCATGAAGCCGGGCGATCACGGTGCGGTCGATCATGAGGACAAGACTATCGTCGAGGGTGCCGTTAGCGAGCTGCTGCAACCGCGTGCTTGCGCCGCAGCATCCTGATGCCCCACCGAACCGCTTGGGGCAGAAGCATTCCGAGAGCCGCGTTGAGCACGGCGAGTATTGATCCCCCGACGAGGGTTCCGGCGATCTGCCAGAACGGCCAGGACCAGTCGATGACGCCTCCGACGGCGAGGATGACCGGCCACACCACGGCCGCGCCGACGAGGGCCACGCGCCACCACCAACCGGTGACGGCACCGAACAGGATCATCGTGGGGATCACGCCGCGCCTCCGCAGTCGACTTCCTTTCAGTGTAGCCGCGTCGGTCGCGGTGGTTTCGAGATGACCGACCGAGGTCGGTCTCCTCAACCACCGAGATTCCTGCTGGTTGAGGAGCGCGCAAAGCGCGCGTCTCGAAACCAGCGCATTCAACCCAGATGCTGTAGTCGAAACACGCGAGAAACGAACGCCGCGGTAACCTGCTGTGATGCGGCCGTTGCAGCAGGAGATCATCCGCGAGCTGGGCGTCTCGGCGTCGATCGATGCGCGGGCGGAGATCGAGGCCCGCGCGAGGTTCCTCGTCGACTATATGAAGGCGTCGCACGCGAAGGGATTCGTGCTCGGCATCAGCGGGGGGCAGGACTCCTCTCTCGCCGGGCGCCTCTGCCAGCTCGCGGTCGAGCGGCTCGCGGCAGAGCGCATCCCGGCCGAGTTCGTCGCCATGCGCCTTCCCTACCGGGTGCAGCACGACGAGGATGATGCCCAGCTCGCCCTGCGGTTCATCCAGCCGCAGCGCACGGTCACGTTCAACATCGAGCGCGGCGTCGACGGGGTCGAGGCCGAGTACCGCGACGCGATCGGCGACGACATGACCGACTTCACGAAGGGCAACGTGAAGGCGCGTGCGCGCATGGTCGCGCAGTACGCCATCGCCGGACAGCGCTCGCTGCTCGTCGTCGGCACCGATCACGCCGCCGAGGCGGTCACCGGTTTCTTCACGAAGTTCGGCGACGGCGCGGCCGATCTGCTGCCGCTCTCCGGACTCACCAAGCGCCAGGGGCGTGCCCTGCTCGTCGAACTCGGGGCGCCCGAGCGCCTCTACATCAAGGCACCCACCGCCGACCTGCTCGACGGCGTTCCGGGGCAGACCGATGAGTCGAGCCTCGGGCTCAGCTACGAGCACATCGACGAGTACCTCGAGGGCGGTGAGGTTCCGGATGCCGTCGCCGAAGCGCTCGAGGCCAAGTACCTCGCGACGCGGCACAAGCGCAACCTGCCGGTGACGCGGTTCGACGACTGGTGGCACTGAGGATCGATCTCGATACGCGGGCTGCGCCCGCTACTCGATCATCGAGATACTTCCGCTGGTCGAGGAGACGCTCCGCTTCGAATCCGCTGGTCGAGTAGGCGCGGAGCGCCGTATCGAGACCCGCTACGCCTCTGATTCCGACCGGTCTCCCGACCAGTCGGTGTGGAACGTGCCCTCGCGGTCGATGCGGCGGTAGGTGTGCGCTCCGAAGAAGTCGCGCTGCCCCTGCACGAGCGCGGCGGGCAGTCGCGATGCGCGCAGGCCGTCGTAGTAGGCGAGTGACGACGAGAACGCCGGCGCGGGAACGCCGGTCTCGGCGGCGATCGCCACGACGCGGCGCCATGACTCCTGCGTGCGGGTCACGGCCTCGACGAAGTACGGGGCGGTGACGAGGGCGTCGAGTGAGGCATCCGTCGCGTACGCCTCGGAGATGCGGTTCAGGAACTGTGCGCGGATGATGCAGCCCTCGCGCCAGATGCGTGCGATCGCGCCGAGGTCGATGTTCCAGTTGTACTCCGCGGCACCCGCCGAGATGGCGTCGAAGCCCTGGCTGTAGGCGATGATCTTCGAGGCGTAGAGCGCCTGGCGCACGTCTTCGATGAAATCGTCGACGTCTTCGATCTCGATCTCTTCGGCCGGGCCCGGCAGCGCCGCCGCAGCAGCTCGCTGCGCGGGGCGCGATGAGAGGGATCGTGCGAACACGGCTTCGGCGATGCCCGACACGGGCACGCCGAGGTCCAGCGCCGACTGCACGGTCCACGCGCCCGTGCCCTTGGCGCCGGCCTGGTCGACGATGACGTCGACCAGGGGCTTGCCGGTTGCGGCATCCGTGTGTCTGAGCACTTCGGCGGTGATCTCGATGAGGTAGCTCTCGAGCTCACCGAGGTTCCACCCGGCGAAGATGTCGGCGATCTCGGCGGGCGTCTTGCCCGTGGCGCGGCGGATGAGGTCGTAGGCCTCGGCGATGAGCTGCATGTCGGCGTACTCGATGCCGTTGTGCACCATCTTGACGAAGTGGCCCGCGCCGTCGGTGCCGACGTGGGTGACGCACGGCTCGCCGTCATCGGCGACCGCGGCGATCGAGCGAAGGATCGGCCCGAGCGTGACCCACGCTTCGGCCGAGCCGCCGGGCATGATCGAGGGTCCGTTGAGGGCGCCCTCCTCGCCGCCGGAGATTCCCGCGCCGACGAAGTTGATGCCCGTCGCCCGCACCGCGGCCTCGCGTCGGATGGTGTCGGTGAAGAGCGCGTTGCCGCCGTCGACGATGATGTCGCCCGGCTCGAACACCTTCACGAGCTCGTCGATGACCGAGTCGGTCGCGGCACCCGCCTTGACCATGATGATCGCGGTGCGCGGGGTGCTGAGGGATGCCGCGAACTGCTCGTAGGTCTCCGCCGGAACGAATCCCGCCTCGGGGTGCTCGTCGACGAGCTCGGCCGTACGCGAGTAGCTGCGGTTGAACACGGCCACCGTGTTGCCCTCGCGGCTGGCAAGGTTGCGGGCGAGATTCGACCCCATGACGGCGAGGCCGACGACGCCGATGTTTGCGAGTGCTGCTGTGGACACGTGCTACCCCTCGTTTCCGCCATCTCTGGCCTTCCCAAGATTACCGTGAGGGTGCAGGGTGCTCGGACCGTCGCTCTCGATCACTCTCGGGGTCGTACGCGTAGATCCATCCGTTCGCCACGAGCGGGTCGCTCAGCGCGAATTCCCGGTCGCGATTCTGCTGTTCGGGTCCGTCTGCCAGATGGTTGATGTGAACACGGGAACGGCTGGCCTCTTGCAGTCGGGTCGTACGGCCGAGTCGGCGTGACTCGTACTCCGCTAAGGCCGCGGAGGGTTCGCCCGGATTCTCGGCGATGCACAGCGCGAGGGCGGCGGC
>JAHBSW010000005.1 GCA_019638935.1 Cryobacterium sp. | reverse complement strand
CTTCGTGCAGCTCGCCGATACGGAAGCGCGCGCGTGCACATTCGGCTCGACCGATCCGGATGCCGTGCGCATCGCTCTCATCGGCGACAGTCATGCGTATCAATACATCGAAGCGCTTATCGTGGTTGCCGAGACGCGGGGCTGGTCCCTCACCACCTACCTCAAGGGCGCGTGTCCGTGGACCACCGCGCCCGTGGGCACTCTCGCGCTGGGCGCGACCGATTCGTGCTCCCCGTGGCGTGCCAATGTCGCTGACGCACTCGCGGCGGAGGATGCTTTCGACGCGGTGGTCACGACGGCGCTCGCCACGACTCCGTACCGAGTGTCGAGTGAGCAACGCGACCGCGTCGTCACCGAGGGATTCATCGACGCCTGGCGGCAAGTGGGCGAGGCAAGAATCGTTGTCATCGCCGACAACCCCGTGTTCTCGGTCGACCCCAACAAGTGTCTCAAGGTCAGCATTCCGAGTGAGTGCACGGAACCGAGGTCATTCGCTCTCGCTGACGTCGACGGGGCCGCTCACGCTGCTCTTGTCGCGGGTGCGGAGCTGATCGACTTCACCGACCGCTACTGCACCGTCGAGGTATGTCGTTCGGTCGTCAATGGGGCGAACGTCTACCGTGACAAAGACCATCTGACGAACACCTTCGTGCTGACGATGGTGCCCGCGGTCTCGGCCGCGCTGGATCGAGCACTCGCCCGCGACTAAAAAATCGTCGCGCCCGGGGGTGCGTCGCAGATCTCGCGCTCTGCTCGTGAACCCCTATTCTGCGAGTTCGGCTGTGATTGCCGCGACGAACTCGTCGATGTCGCCCTCGGTCGTGTCGAACGAGCACATCCAGCGAACCTCACCGCGCGCGCGGTCCCAGTCGTAGAAGCGGAACTTCTCACGCAAGCGGTCGGATGCTTCGGTCGGCAGTGCGGCGAACACGGCGTTGGCCTGGGTCTCCTGGGTGAAGCTCAAGCCCTTGATGGACCCCGCGGCCATGGCGGTGTCGAGGGCACCGCGCAGGCGGGCCGCCATCGTGTTCGCGTGACTCGCGGAGCGGTTCCAGAGGTCGCCCTCGTACAGTGCGAGCAGCTGGGCGGAGACGAATCGCATCTTCGAGGCGAGCTGCATGCCCAGCTTGCGCAGGTAGAGCAGGCCGTCTGCGGCATCCGGGTTGATGACGATGATCGCCTCGGCGCCGAGCAGTCCGTTCTTGGTGCCGCCGAGGCTCAGCACGTCGATGCCGACGTCGGTCGTGAGGTCGCTCAGTGAGACGCCGAGCGCGGCGGCGGCGTTGGCGAGGCGGGCACCGTCGAGATGCACGGTCATGCCGAGCGAGTGGGCGTGGTCGCTGATCGCGCGAAGCTCTGCCGCGGTATACACCGTGCCGAGTTCGGTCGAGTCGGTGACGCTCACGACGAGCGGCTGTGCGCGGTGCTCATCGCCCCAGCCCCACGCCTGCTTGTCGATGAGCTCGGGCGTGAGCTTGCCGTCGGGGGTGTCCACGGTGAGCACCTTGAGACCACTCACGCGCTCGGGTGCGCCGCCCTCATCGGTGTGAATGTGGGCGGTGGACGTGCCGACGACCGCACCCCAGCGCGGCATCATGGACGTCAGTGCGGTGACATTGGCGCCGGTGCCGTTGAAGACGGGGAAGGTCGTGGTTTGCTCGCCGAAGATCCGCCGCATGACGAACTCGAGCCGCTCGGTGTAGTCGTCTTCGCCGTACGAGATCTGATGGCCGCCGTTGGCCGCGGCGATGGCGTCAAGAACCTCGGGGTGGATGCCCGCGTAGTTGTCGCTCGCGAAGCCGCGGCGGGCGGTGTCGTGGAGTTGGGTCACTAGACCATTCTGGCGCTAGTTGTTTTCCTCGAGGTGCACTTCGAGCAGGCGGATCGACTGCGACCACCCGTCGTACACGTTCTGATCGCCAGCGCCGCCGGGGATGCCCGAGAGCGTGAAGTCGAGGTTCGTGCCGCCCTTCTTGTAGTCGCTGAGGTCGATCCACACGTTGGCGGGAGGCGCGTCGGGCAGGCCCGGGTTTGCCCAGGTGAAGGCGAGTCGAACGTTCTCGTCGACCTCGAGGTACTCCCCGAACGACGGGAACTGCGAACCATCGGGTGTGACCATCGCGTATTTGAACGTGCCGCCGGGCTTGACATCGAAGCTCATGAGCTCCTTCGGGCTTTCTATCCCGGCGGGATGCAACCAGTGGGTGAGGTCATCCGTCGTGGTCATCGCCTGCCACACGCGTTCGCGAGGCGCGGGGATGACGCGCGAGATCGTCCACTCCATGCTGAGCGTAATCGTGCCCTTGTTTCGCATCCGCCGGCTCTTCCCCCTGAAAAAGTGGTGATCTCATACCGCGTCGCCCCAAGATAGTTGCGTGCTGCGGGGCAGTCAAGACGCCCATTCGGGGTTATTTGGGGAAGAGCAGGCGTGTGCTAGACGGCGAACCGAGTGCGTTCGATCCTGTTGGGCGCGCGCAGCGCCGCTCGAGCGGCATCAGCCGTACCGAACAGGATCGAGCACTCGAGCTAGTTGTTCCTGCCCGTGATTCCGGCGGTCGACTCGATGATCGGGGCCATCTTCTTCTGCAGAGCCTCGTAGAACATCGAGAGCGGGAACTCATCGTCCAGAACCTCGTCGGTGTAGCCCTTGGGTGCGCCCGCAAGCACCTCCTGAGGCAGCCCCTTCGACCACGCAGAGGCGGGATGCGGTGTGAGGGTGCCCGCGATGAGATCGTACGCCGCGAGCCAGTGCGCCACCTTCGGTCGGTCGATCGACCGCCAGTAGAGGTCGGAGATCTGCTCGCCCAGGCGGTTGACGACATCCGGAACCTCGGGCCAGTCGATGGCGAGCGTGGTGTCAGTCCAGTGGAGCACGTGCTGCTGGTGCATCCACGCGAAGAGCAGTTGCCCGCCGAGCCCGTCGTAGTTGCGCACGCGGCTGCCGGTGATGGCGAACCGGAAGATGCGGTCGAAGATCACGGCGTACTGCACCAGCTTGGCGTGCGTGCGTGTGACGTCGTCGGTGTCGGGGTCGCGATCGAGCGCGACCGACTCGCGGAATGCCGTGAGGTCGCAGCGCAGCTCCTCGAGCGAGTAGAGGAAGAACGGCATGCGCTGCTTGATCATGAACGGGTCGAACGGCAGGTCTCCGCGCATGTGGGTGCGGTCGTGGATGAGATCCCACATGACGAAGGTGCGTTCGGCGAGCTCTTGATCGTCGAGCAGCTCGGCGAGGTCGTCGGGCAACTCGAGCCCCGTGATCTCGGACGCTTCCTTCACGACTCGACGGAAGCGAGCGGCCTCGCGGTCACAGAAGATCGCCCCCCAGGTGAAGGTGGGTGTCTCGCGGGTCGCGACCGTCTCGGGGAAGAGCACCGCCGAGTTCGTGTCGTAGCCGGCGGTGAAGTCGACGAAGCGCACGGGCACGAACAGCTTGTTCGAGTACTCGCCCGCTTCGAGCTCAGCCACGAAGTCGGGCCAGACGACCTCCACGATGACGGCTTCGACATGACGGTCGGTGCTGCCGTTCTGCGTGTACATGGGGAACACGACGAGGTGACGCAGCCCGTCGATGCGCTGGCTTGCCGGGTCGAACTCGACGAGGGAGTCGAGAAAGTCCGGCACGCCGAAGCCCTCGCTCGCCCAGCGCTCGAAGTCCACCACGAGAGCGCTGAGGTAGGCGGCATCGTGCGGAAAAAGAGGGCTGAGACGACGGATGCCGTCGGTCAGCGAATCGACCAGCGTCGCCGCTTCGGCGTGGTGCGCGGCATCCGGAATCGAACCGTCGTGCTCCTGAACCTCGCCGAGCCGCATTGCCGCCGCCTTGATGGCGAGCCACGCCGTGCTGGACTCGACGTTCGCAACGGTCACGGTGTCTTCGACGACCTCGGGCTCGCCGATGATCGGTGAAGTCTTTGCTGCCGACATGGTTGTCTCCCTTCGTCGTCGATAGCGGATTCTGCCCTCAAGGGTACGGCCGAAACCGGCGCATTTGGTTGTGAATCTGCGCTCAGACTTGCGCCGTCGACCGGCGCCGCGACGAGAATCGCCGTGAAACGCACGAGAGTTGCGGGCGGGAGGCTCCGCGCGGTCTAGCCGCCCTCGGCGACGCGCTTGATGGCGGCGAGGGTTTCACGCATCCCCTCGCTCGCCCCGTCGGCGCGGGAGGCGAGCTCCTCCTCGGCGCGATCACCGAAGCGTTCGACATAGGTCGGTTCCGCGGCGGGCAGGATCTCCCAGGACTCGGTGACCATCGTTCCGCCGTCGACCGGGGTGAAGGTGTACCCCCAGCGAGTGCGGTCGCCATTCACGGCGAAGGCGAACTCTCGTCCGGGTTCGTCGACGAGCACCTTGGATCGCGTCTCCCAGGTCTTGTCGTCGGTCACATTGCGACCGGTGAACCACGCTCCGACCCCGCGCGTCTCGTCATCCCACCAGCACAGCTTGCAGACGGGACTCCACTCGCCCATGCGTGTGACATCCGAGACCATGCTGTAGAGCACCTCGGGTGTTGCGGCGATGGTGATGGACTCTGAACGGACTCGATTCGTCGCCATGGGGGCAGTCTAGCTCCCGTCACCCAGGCTGCTCACCTGGATTGCGCGGATTCGGTCGAGGGCGGACAGCCCGAGGTCGACAGCCTTGGTTCGTGCCGCCTCGATCATCAATCTGTGCGACTCGGCGAGGAGCTCGAAGTCGATTGCGGTGGGCAAGTGGAGACTGCCGAGCTGCACGAGGTGAACGACCCCGCGTATGGAACGACGCAGGACGAGGTTGTGCGAGCGCGCCGTGAAAAGCTGCACGAACTCGAAGTTCGACGTCGCGATGCGCTTCATGTCGCGAGCGGCGACCGCGCTGAGGAACACGTCATGTGCTCGCTCGAGGTCGGCGACGAGGCTCGCGTCCGCGTGGGGAATCGTCTCCGTGAGCACCTCCGTGAACAGGGCGACCCAGACGGTGAGTCCCTCCGCGGTCTGCCGCGGGCTCACGATCGCGACACGGGTGAACCGGTTGGCCGACGCCTCGATAAGGCCGATCTCGCGCAACCGCTGAATGGCCTCACGAACCGGCGTGCGTGAGACCGCGAAGGCGTCGGCGATCTCGAGGTCGCTGATGCGCTGCCCCGGCAGCAGACGTCCCTGATTGATGTCGTCGAGAATCGCGTTGAACACCTCGACGACGACCGGGCTCGTCGCAATGTGGTCGACCTCTCCGGCATCGGGCGCACGCTGGGCCAGGGGTTGGGACACAAAAACCTCCATCAGAAAATCATCGGTCGATCAAGGTCGTCTTCATCGTCGGCAACGGCGAGTTCGACACTCACGGGAACGTGGTCACTCGGCGCGTCTCCCTTGCGTTCGTCGCGGTGGATGGTCGCGGCCGTGGTGAGCTCGGCGAAGGCGGGTGACCCGAGGATGAAGTCGATGCGCATGCCCTCGTTGCGGGGAAAACGCAGCTGCTTGTAGTCCCAATAGGTGAAGCCCTCGGGCACGAAGTCGCGCACGACGTCGACGAGACCGAGCTCGGCAAAAGCAAAGTACGCGTCGCGCTCGGGCTGCGAGATGTGTGTCGAGAGCCCGTGCACGAAGCTCGGGTCACCCATGTCGGCATCGGTCGGGGCGACGTTCCAGTCGCCCATGAGGGCGAGCGGAGTGTCTGGATGCGCGGCCTGCCACACGCTCGTGGCGTGCTTGAGCTTCGAGAGCCAGTCCAACTTGTAGGCGTAGTGCGGATCGTCCAGCGCTCGGCCGTTGGGCACGTAGAGACTCCACAGCCGCACACCATCGACGGTCACGCCGAGCGCTCGTGCCTCGACCGGCAGATCGGCGCCCTCGGAGCCTTTGAGAAAGCCGGGTTGGCCGGCGAAGTTCGTCTCGACATCGGTCATCGGAAGTCGGCTTGCGAACGCGACGCCGTTCCACTGGCCCTGACCGTGGGCGATGATCTCGTAGCCGGCCTCTTCGAAGAGTTCCACGGGAAACTGCTCAGGCTTGCACTTGATCTCCTGCATCCCCAACACGTCGATGTCCTCGCGCACGAGCCAGTCGACGACCCGTGCCGCGCGAGCGCGAATCGAGTTGACGTTCCACGTCGCGATGAGCATGGCCCCCATTCTAGGGGGGTGCATACCGTCGTGATGCGCAGTGACGAAGCCCTGGCTCGACGAGTCGCTCGGGTCTCGGTCGGTAGAGTTGATCGGGTGACGGATGCGCGGCAGAGCCTCATCGACTTCATCGCACGCGATGCGGTGTTCCACGGCGACTTCACACTCACGAGCGGGGCGAAAGCATCCTTCTATGTGGACCTGCGCAAGGTGAGCCTCGACCACCGTGTCGCGCCCCTCATCGGTGACGTCATGCTCGACCTCATCGCCGAGGTGCCCGGGGTCACCGCCGTGGGCGGGATGACGATGGGCGCCGATCCGATCGCTACCTCGATCATGCACCGCGGCGTCGTGCGCGGCCTCTCCCTCGACGCGTTCGTCGTGCGCAAGGAACCCAAGGATCACGGCCGCGGTCGACAGGTCGAGGGGCCGGATGTCGCGGGCAAGCGTGTCATCGTGGTCGAAGACACGTCGACCACGGGCGGGTCGCCGCTTGCCGCCATCGCCGCTCTGGAGAAGATCGGGGCGGAGATCGCAGCGGTCGCCGTCGTCGTCGACCGGGATACGGGCGCGCGCGAGAGAATCGAGAACGCCGGGTACCCTTATCTGGCCGCCGTAGATCTGAGCGATCTGGGCTTGGGCGCTTCAGGCCACGTGCCCCACGCCGACCGAACGGAACCACCGCAGTGAGCGACAAACGAGACGACCAGAACTTCGACGACTGGTTCGCGTCGCACTTCGCCGACGGTCAGGAGAAGCCGACGACAGGCGCCGTGCCGCCGCCTCAGCCTCCTCCTCCGGTGCCGCCACAGCCGGTGATGCCGCCGGGAATCCCCGACTACACCGTGCCGCAGCAGCCGCAGTTCCCTTCGCAGCCTCCCCAGGTTCCCCCGCAGCCCCCCGCGACATTCGACCCGTCACTCGGCGGTGCCAGCCTCCCGCCCCAGCCCGTCGGCGCGCCCGAGCCTTACCCGCTCACCGAGCCTGCGATGCCCCAGGAGTGGGTCAATCCGCCCGTCTACGACGAGCAGGGTGCCACGCCCGCATTCGCGGCTCCCCCGCGGTTCCCGCAGAACCCGACGACGCAGTACCCTCAGGTGCCCGTGCCGCCCACGGTCGACTTCGGTCTGGAGGGTCAAGACGCCGTGCCGACCGAGTTCATTCCGTCGACCGCGCAGACCGCCACCGACATCAATGCGCTCGACGCACTGTTCGGTGAGGACAGGTTTCAGGAGTACCAGGATGCCCTCGTCTCTCCGACCCCGCCGCCCAGCACACCCGCGGCACCCGACGGCAGCGGGGACGAGCCGCCCGCAGGCATCAGCAAGCTGCACGTGACGATGATGTGGGTCGCGGGCTCCGTCGTTGCCGCGCTCGCGCTCTTCGCCTTCTTTCTCGTCGGCACAAGGCTGCCGATGCTGACGGGGAGCACGTCGACCGGCCCCTCGTCAGCCCCGATCCCCGTGGAAACGGAGCGCCCCGTCGGACCCGTCGAGCCCGGAACCTACAACTGGAACGAGCTGCTCGGGGGCGAGTGCATCGAAGACTTCCGGGGGGCGTGGGAGAACGAGTACACGGTCGTGGACTGCGCCCTTCCGCACTCGGCCCAGCTCGTCGTTCGTGCGGCCGTTCCCGTTCTCGCGGGCACGGGCGGAACCTACCCCGGTGTCTTCGACCTGCAGAGCCGCATGAACCTGCTCTGCACGGATGCTGCCGTCATCGACTACGAAGCCGCAAAGGGTTACGACGATGTCCAGTTCGAGGCGAGCTTCCCGCCCAGTGCTGAGGAGTGGGACACGGGTCGACGTGACTACTTCTGCTTCGTGAGCCTCGCATCCGGGGCACTGATCGAAGGCAGCCTCGCCGCGCCGCCCGCGCCCGACGTTCCCGCGACCGAAGAAGAGGGCGCAGACGAAGGCGGCACCGAGGGTGACTGACCCGCAGGCATCCGCCTGAATCGGATGCTTGCCCGCTCTTGACCGCGGATCAGACCTGCTCGAGCAGGTCGGCGACGCTGTTCACGACCTCGTCGGGGCGGTACGGGTAGCGCTCGATCTCGGCCCGGTCGCTGATGCCGGTGAGCACGAGCACGGTGTGCAGGCCGGCTTCGATCCCGGCGACGATGTCGGTGTCCATGCGGTCGCCGATCATCGCGGTGTTCTCGGAGTGCGCCCCGATCTTGTTCATCGCGGAGCGGAACATCATCGGGTTGGGCTTGCCCACGACGTAGGGCTCCTTGCCCGTGGCCTTGGTGATGAGCGCGGCAACCGCACCCGTGGCGGGGGTTGCGCCCTGCGGAGACGGCCCGGTGGCGTCCGGGTTGGTGATGATGAAGCGAGCGCCCTTGTCGATGAGACGGATGCCCCGAGTGATCGCCTCGATGTCGTAGGAGCGGGTCTCGCCGACGACGACGAAGTCGGGATCGCTTTCGGTGATGACGAAGCCCGCCTCGTGCATGGCGGTCGTGAGTCCGGCCTCGCCGATCGTGAAGGCCGTGCCGCCGTGCGGAGTCTGGCTCGCGAGAAAGCTGGCGGTCGCGAGGGCGGAGGTCCAGATCGACTCCTCGGGAACCTCGAGACCGGCGCGACGCAGTCGAGCGCTCAGGTCGCGCGGCGTGAAGAGGGAGTTGTTGGTGAGCACGAGGAAGGGTGTGCTCGTCGCGCGCCACTGGGCGATGAGGTCGGCGGCGCCCGGGATCGGCTGATTCTCGTAGACGAGCACGCCATCCATGTCGGTGAGCCAGCATTCGACATCCGCACGAGTTCTCATGTTCTCAGCCTAGGCTCAACCGCGGGCGTAGACCCGTTCACCCTCGACAAAGGTCTGCTCGACGGTCGTGAGCCCGATTTCGGCAGGCGGTGCCGCGAACGGATCGCGATCCAGTACGACGAGATCGGCGAGCGCGCCGACGCGCACCTGTCCTGCGTCGTCGAGGTGGTTCACATAGGCGGAGCCCGCCGTGTACGCCGTGAGCGCTGTCGCGAGGTCGAGTGCCTGGTCGGGAAGGAATGGCGGGTAGTCGCCCTCTTCGTGACCGGGTGCCGCCACCCGGTTCACGGCGACGTGAATCGCCGCGAGCGGGTCGGGACTCGAGACCGACCAGTCGCTGCCCGCCGCGAGCACCGCGCCGGCACGCAGGAGGTCGCCGAAGGGGTACTGCCACGCCGAGCGCTCCTCGCCGAGGAAGGGGAGTGTGAGGTCGACCATCTGCGGCTCGAAGGTCGCCCACAGCGCCTGCATGTTCGCGGCGACCCCGAGAGTGCGGAACCGGGGGATGTCCTCGGGATGAATCACCTGGATGTGCGCGATGTGGTGGCGGTTGTCGCTCCACCCGTTCGCACTTCGCGCGGCCTCGACCGCGTCAAGGGAGTTGCGCACCGCCCGGTCGCCGATCGCGTGGAAGTGCAGCTGGAAGCCCAGCGCATCGAGCCGGGGGGCGGCCTCGCGAAGCACCGCGGGATCGACGAACTCGATGCCGCTGCCGAGATGGGTGTGGCCGCAGGCATCGAGATAGGGGTCGAGCATCGCGGCCGTGAAGTTCTCGGCGACACCGTCGGCCATGATCTTGACCGAACCCGTCGTGAATCGCCCAGCGCCGAGGCGCTCGCGGTGCGCGACGAGCTCGTCGAGCTGCTCGACGCCGCGTGAGCGATCCCACCACAGAGCACCGCGCACCCTCGCCGTGAGTGCGCCCTCCTCCGCGAGGGCCTGGTAGGCATCCGCGGGGTTGCCCGCGTCGCCGTAGTCGCCGAGGATCGCGTCCTGCCAGGCGGTGATGCCGAGCGAGTGCAGGTAGCTCTGCGCGAGCAGCAGCGCCCTCTTCGACTCGGCGAGCGGCGTCTCGGGCAGCAGGCGATTGACGAGGCTCATCGCGCCCTCGTGCAGCGTGCCGCTCGGGTTGCCGTCGCTGTCGCGCTCGATGCGGCCGTCGCCCGGGTCGGGGGTGTCGCGGTCGAGCCCGGCGAGCTGGAGAGCCCGCGAGTTCACCCAGGCGCCGTGGCCGTCGCGGTTGGGCAGGAATGCGGGTCGGTCTGGCACGACCGAGTCGAGGTCGGCCGCCGTCGGCGTGCCGCCGGGGAACGCCGACATCATCCAGCCGCCGCCGAGAACCCACTCGTCGTTCGGCCGCTCCGCCGCGTACTCGGCAATGCGCGCGAGGTACTCCTCGCGGGTGCTGAAGGGAGCGAGATCGCAGCGCATCATGTCGAGGCCGCCCCAGACCGGGTGCACGTGGGCATCCTGAAACCCGGGCACGAGCATCCTGCCGGTCAGGTCGACCACGTCGGTCTTCGGCCCGATGAGGTCTCGCACCTCGTCGTGGCCGACCGCGATGATGCGGCCGCCCGTCACAGCGACGGCGGTGGCCGGGCGTCGCGCGGCGGTCGCGGTGAAAACGGTGCCGCCGTGGAAGACGAGGTCGGCGTGAGGCATCCTTGGCCCTTCTGCTGTCTTAATCGCCCGAGAGCGTGCGCACGATCTGGGTGGTCGAGTCGCCCGAGCGTTTGAGCACGACGGCCACGAGGGCGATCGCACCGAGGGTGAGCACGAGCATGACCGTCGAGACCGACGCGATCTCGGGTCGCAGACCGCTGCGCACGGCGCTCAGCACATAGACCGGCCACGGGGTCGAGCCCGACACCTGAATGAACGCGCTGACGACGGTGTTGTCGAGGCTGAGCGTGAACGACAGCAGGGCGCCGGCGAGCACGGCGGGCATCGTCAGCGGGAGAGTGATCCTCCAGAACGTGCGCACGGGGGGTGCGTACAGGTCGGCGGACGCCTCCTCGAGCCGCTCATCGAGCCCCACCAGCCGTGCGCGCACGAGGTAGGAGACGACCGCGGTCGCGAACAGCGAGTGACCCACGACGAGGCGCACGATGCCGTCGTTGAAGATCCCCAGACCCAGGTCGGCGCCGAGGAACACGAGCCACGGCAGCAGCGCGACGGCGTCCACGATCTCGGGGGTCACGGTGACCAGGATGAGCAGGATCGAGAACCACGGGGTCCACTTGCCGGCCCGGCGGGCGAGAGCGAGCCCCGCGAGCGTGCCGAGGAACGTGGAGAGCAGCGCCGCGATCACGCCCGTCTGCAGGGTGATCCAGACCGCGTTGCCGATCGCGGGCTTCGTGAACATCGCCTCCCACGCCTCGAAGCCGAAGCCCTGCCAGGCAACCAGGAGCCTGCCCGAGTTGAACGAGTGCACCACGATGACGAGCAGCGGGGCGAAGAGGAAGAGAAAGACGAGCACACCCCACATGCCCAGCAGACGGTCGCTCAGCGGAACCCGCGGCTTGCGGCGCGGTGGGGTGCGCGTTGGTGGGGCCGTGGCGTTTGATGCCGAGGCCCCCCTGGGGCCGGTGGTCGCGGGGGAAGTCATGAGTCCTCCCCGATGACGAGACGGCGACGCCACGCAAAGGGTCGCGACGCCACCCACACGATGAGGGCCGCCACGGCGACGGTGAGCAGGATGATCAGCATGAGCAGCACCGCCATCGCCGAGCCGAGCGCCCAGTTCTGCGCCGTCTGGAACTGGCTCGCGACGAGCTGACCGATCATGTTGCCGCGTGCGCCGCCGAGCACGGTAGCGGTGATGTAGTCGCCCATGAGCGGGATGAAGACGAGCAGGCAGCCGACGATGATGCCGGGCTTCGCGAGCGGAATCGTCACCTGGGTGAGCGTCGACCAGCGGTTCGCGCCGAGATCCTTGCTCGCCTCGCGCAGCGGCAGCTCCACGCGGTCGAAGGCGACGAAGAGCGGCAGGATCATCAGCGGCAGGTAGTTGTAGACGACACCGATGAGCACGGCCGTGCGGGTGTAGAGGATCTCGAGCGGCTCGTTCGTGAGCCCGAGCCCCTGCAGCAGATGCGACAGCCATCCCTCCGGCGCGAGGATCACCTGCCAGCCGATCGTGCGCACGAGGAAGTTCGCCCAGTAGGGCACCATGACGAGCGCGATGAGCAGCCCACGCCGACTCAGCGGCGCCTTGAGTGCCATCCAGTAGGCGACCGGAAAGGCGATGATCAGGCAGATGAGCGTGCCCGCGATGCCCACCCAGAGCGTGTTCTGAAAGGTCAGGAAGAACGTCGGGGAGAGCGCCTCCGCGTAGCGGTCGAACGAGAGCACATCGTTCGCATGCGTGCCGAAGATACCCGGCTTGTAGCCGAAGCTGAACCAGAGCACCTGCCCGACCGGTGCGACGAAGAAGATGAGCAGCCACGCCCACGCGGGCAAGGCAAGCAGCGGCTTCGGAAGCCACCACTTGCCTTGCCGCTTGCGGCTCGGCGGGGTGCGCGAAGCATCCTGCCGCGGCCGAGGGGTCGTGATCTGTGACGTCATCGAGCTGCGGTTCAGGCCCCTGCGGCAGCACGCATGGCGTTCCAGATGTCGACGACGCGCTGCTGGCTGTCGCCGATCTCCCACGGGTGCATGGTCGCGACCTGGGCGTCGTCGAAGAAGACGAGGTCGAGCATCTCCATGTCGGCGGCAGCGTCCTCGATGCCCTCCGCACCGGTGTGGTAGCCGATGTAGTCGAGGTTGACGAGCTGCACCTCGGGGTCGAGCACGAAGTTGATGAACGCGTGCGCAGCCTCGGGGTTCGGGGCGCCCTTCGCGATGCACCAGTTGTCCATCCACAGCTCGGTGTCGGGCGCGCCGAGACGCCACTCCCAGCGGTCGGGGTCGTCGCTCTCGAGGATGCCGATGCGGGCGTCGCCGTTCCACGACTGCATGAGCACGTGGCTGGCCTGCGGAATCGCCGCGCCGCCCGGGTAGGAGTCGAACGCGGCGACATGCTTCGCGAGGGTGTTGACGAGAAAGTCCTCGGCCTCATCGAGCTGCGCGGGGTCGCTCGTCGTCCACGGAATGCCCTTCGACCAGAAGTACATGCCGACGAGACCGGTCGGGTCGTCGAGCACCGACGTCTTGCCGCTCGCCTCGTTCTGGGCCGCGTCGAGGAAGTCGCCCCAGGTGCGCAGGTCGCGGGAGATGACGGTGTTGTCGTAGACGAAACCGGTGGTCCCCCACGCCTTGCAGATGGAGTACCGGTTGCCCGGATCCCACACCTGATTGAGGAAGGCGCCATCCATGTGCTGCAGGTTCGGAATGAGGTCGAGATTGAGCTCGGTGAGCAGATCGTTCTGAATCATCTGCGGCAGGTAGACGCCCGTCGGCACGACGATGTCGTAGCCGCTCGTGCCGCGCGCGGCGATGAGCTTCGAGATCATCTCCTCGTTCGAGTTGAACGAGTCGAGCGTGATCTGCGGACCATTGTCGGACGTGAACTGGGTGAGCAGCTCCGGGTCGTCGTAGTCGCCCCAGGTGTAGATCGAGAGGCCGTTCTCGAGCGGCCCGCCCGTCGCACCCGGCGCGGGGGCGGGGCCACCCGTGGGAGTGCATGCGGCGAGCACTCCGGCCGTGCCAGCCGCGATGGTGGCACCGATGAACCCGCGGCGAGTGAGCTCGTGGCCGATGATGCGCGATGCGGTCGCATTGGCGAGTATTCGCACCTGCTTGTCGTTAGTCATGTGTTCTTCCTCTCAGTGACCTGCGTTGTGCTGTGATCGTGTTCGTCGTGTTACGTGTGAAACAGAAGTACCGAGGACGCGTGCCAACTGGCGCGCACGGCATCCCCGGGTTCCAGTGCGGGAGCCCCCGGCCGCGGCCGGCGACACAGGAGGGTGAACCCGTCGCCGAGCTCGACGAGGTACTGCAGCGTGTCGCCGAGGTGGCTGACCCCCGCCAACCGCCCGTGCACCGCGTTCTCCTCGCCGCCCGACGGTCCGCTCGCGGCGGCCTCGACCGTGACGTCCTCGGGTCTGATCGCCGCCTTCGCGGTCGTTCCCGTGGGCACGGCCTCGCGTCCGCGAACCGTGCCGTGCGCCGTGACGAGGGCACCAACGGCATCCGCCGTGCCCTCGAAGAAGTTCTGTCGGCCGATGAAGCCGGCGACGTACGCGCTCGCCGGTTCGCCGTAGACGGTGTGGGCATCCGCAAGCTGCTCGAGACGACCCTCGCGCATGACCGCGACGCGGTCGCTCATCGACAGAGCCTCCTCCTGATCGTGCGTGACGAAGACGAACGTCATGCCGAGCCGCGACTGCAGCAGTTTCAGCTCGACCTGCATCTCCTCACGAAGCTGCCGGTCGAGGGCACCGAGCGGCTCATCGAGCAGCAGCACGGAGGGGCGATTGATGATGGCGCGGGCGAGGGCGACGCGCTGCTGCTGCCCGCCGGAGAGCATCGTCGGCTTGCGGTCGGCGAACCTGCGCATCTGCACCAGATCGAGCGCCTCGACGACGCGGTCGCGGATCTCCGACTTGGCGACGCGCTTCTGCACCAGACCGTAACCGACATTCTCGGCGACGCTGAGGTGCGGAAAGAGCGCGAAGGCCTGAAACACCGTGTTGACGTCCCGCCTGTAGGGCGGCAGCCCCAGCACGCTGTTGCCCGAGATGCGAATCCCGCCCTCGTCGGGGTGCTCGAAGCCGGCGAGCATGCGCAGCGTCGTCGTCTTGCCGCAGCCGGAGGGGCCGAGCAGGGAGAGGAACTCGCCGGGCTCGACGCGAAGGTCGAGCGAATCGACCGCGAGCTGATCTCCGAACCACTTGCTCACGCCGTCGAGCACGACCGTGCCCAGGGGCTCGTCGACACGATCCGGAACCGTCGGGGAGGGCGCTGTACTAGTCATGCAGGAGTGACCTCTCGGCGTCGTTGCCGTTGTTGCCAGGCCCCGGTTGGTCGGGCCTTTGCGGTAGTCAACCGTGTTTGGCACCGCGAGTGCAATCATTCTGCGAAATTCGAAGCTGCGACACTCGCGGGCGACGAAATCCGCAAGCCAGTAGATGATTATCAGCGAATAGCTGTTATCGCGCGCAGAGCGGCCGTGACGAGCGCCAGCCCCTGCTCGGGGTCGACCCCCAACTGACGGATGCGCACCGCGAACGCCGCAGCCGCCTCCTGCGCGTGCCGCTGCACAATGTCCCCGTGCGGTGCCACGAAGGTTCCGTTGCGCCCGCGCGTCTCGATGATGCCGCCGGACTCGAGCTCGCGATACGCGCGTGCCGCGGTATTAGCCGCAATGCCGAGCTCCTGCGCCAGTGCGCGCACGGTCGGAAGGCGGGTGCCCGCCGCGAGCGCCCCTGCGCTGACCAGAGCGAGCACCTGCTGTCGCACTTGCTCGAAGGGCGGGGTCGGCGACGACGGGTCGACGGTCACCGAAGCGAGGCTGTGCGTCATCCGTCGCCCCCGACGGGTGCGTGGGCGGCGAGAAACTCGTAGACCTCCGTGCGGTCGACACCGGTGAACGACTCGGTGGGAACGGCCGCGAGCAGCGACGACTGCAGGCGCGGGCTCGGCACCGCGTGCTCGGCCCACGCCGTGGTGAGACCCTCGGGCGGGCGGCGACAGCACGCGGGGTCGGGGCATCCGGACGCCCTGCGGTTCTGGGTGTCTCTCCCGCGGAACCACTTCACGTGGGCGAAGGGCGTGCCCACGCTCACCGAGAACTCGCCACGGCCCGTCGACTGGATGCTCGAGGTGCACCAGTAGGTTCCGTTGGGCTTGTCGGTGTACTGGTGGTACGGGCTGAAGCGGTCGGCGATGTCGAAGACCTGACGAGCGCTCCAGTAGCGGCAGACCACCTGTCCCTCGACCGCGCCGAGGGCATCGGTCGGGAACTTCGCGGCATCGTTCTCGTAGGCCTTCGAGATCGTTCCCGACTCGTGCACCTTGAGAAAGTGCACCGGAAGCCCGAGGTGCTCGGTCACCAGATTCGTGAAGCGATGCGCCGCGGTCTCGTAGGTGACGGCGAACTCGTCGCGCAGGTCGTCGACCGAGAGCTCCTTCGCCTCCTTCGCGCGGCGCAGGAAGCCGGTCGCGCTCGCCTCCGGAATCATGAGCGCCGCCGCCAGATAGTTCGTCTCCACCCGCTGCAGCAGAAACTCGGTGTAGTCCCTCGGCTCGGTCGCGCCGAGCACCTGCCCCGCGAGCGCCCGCAGCAGCGCGCCACGAGGGTCGCCGCCCTTCTTGTCCACGGGAAGGTAGATGCGCTGGTGGCGCAGGTCACTGATCGATCGCGTGGATGCCGGCAGGTCGGTCACGTAGTGCAGCGAGAACCCCAGGTGCGTGGCGAGATCCGAGGCGGCACGGTTTGACAGCGGGCCGCTCGAGTGGCCGATTCTCGCGAGCAGGTCTCGCGCGGTCTTCTCGAGCTCGGGAAAGTAGTTGTTCTGCTTGCGCATCTGCTCGCGCAGCTGGGTGTTCGCGCGACGGGCCTCCTCCGGCGTCGCCGCGCGCTCGCGGTGCAGGCGTTCGAGTTCGGCATGCAGGCCGAGCACTGTCTCGATGGCCTCGTCGCTGAGGGTCTTGCGCACGGGCAGCGTCGGCAAGCCGAGCGAACCGTAGAGCGGACCGCGCTGGATGCGCTCGAGCTGGATCTCGAGGGCCGCGCGCCTGCTCGGCGGTGAGGCCGTCAGCAGCTCGTCCAGGGTCACTCCGAGCGCCCGTGCGACGGCGGTGAGGTCGCTCAGGCGCGGCTCGCGCTTGCCGTTCTCGAGCACGCTGATCTGACTCGCCGCCCGGCCGACCGCGGAGCCGAGCTCATCGAGCGTCAGGCCGCGCTCGGTGCGCAGGGCGCGGATGCGTCTGCCGATCGTGAGCGAGTCCAGCTCGGCATCCGTGTCGTCGAGAATCTGCTCGGCCATGAGCCCAGTGTGCCACATTCCTTCTGAATCGCAGAAATATAGCAATTCTTCTAGGTCGATTTGGTCAGAAGAAGCGCCAGAGTGCGAGGAAGGTGGAGGCACGACATCCTGAGCCCGCCACCGAGCCGGCCAGGCAGCCGTCGACACGACACCCTGCAACACCGGCCATAGCACCGCCACACAACACCAGGAGACCCACATGAGCACGAACCGCCCCGGCGATCAGACCCAGACCGCAGCCGAGCTCGAGAGCGAGTGGAAGACCGCCGCCCGCTGGAACGGCGTCAATCGCGACTACTCGGCCGAAGACGTCATCGCGCTACGGGGATCGGTTCGTGAAGACCGCACCCTCGCTCGCCGCGGTGCCGAGAACCTCTGGCGCTACTTCGACGAGGAGCCCTTCGTCAACGCGCTCGGCGCCCTCACCGGCAACCAGGCCGTGCAGCAGGTGCGCGCCGGCCTCAAAGCCATCTACCTCTCGGGCTGGCAGGTCGCCGCCGACGCCAACACGAGCGGCCAGACCTACCCCGACCAGAGCCTCTACCCGGTCAACTCGGTTCCCGCAGTCGTCCGGCGCATCAACAACGCCCTGCTGCGCGCCGACCAGATCGAGTTCACCGAGGGCGGCGAAGTTCGTGACTGGGTGCAGCCCATCGTGGCGGATGCCGAGGCCGGCTTCGGCGGCCCGCTCAACGCCTACGAGCTCATGAGCGCGATGATCGAGGCCGGTGCTGCGGGCGTGCACTGGGAGGACCAGCTCGCGAGCGAGAAGAAGTGCGGACACCTCGGCGGCAAGGTTCTCATCCCGACCCAGCAGCACGTGCGCACCCTCAACGCGGCCCGCCTCGCCGCCGACGTGGCCGGGGTGCCGACGATCATCATCGCTCGCACCGACTCGCTCGCGGCCGACCTCATCACGAGCGACGTCGACGACCGCGATAAGCCCTTCCTCACCGGCGAGCGAACGTCGGAGGGCTTCTTCCGCACGACACCCGGCATCGACCCGGTGATCTCGCGCGGCCTCGCCTACGCCGAGTACGCCGACCTGCTCTGGGTCGAGAGCGCCGAGCCCGACATCGACCTCGCCCGCACCTTCGCCGAGGCCATCCACGCGAAGTTCCCCGGCAAGAGGCTCGCCTACAACTGCTCCCCGTCGTTCAACTGGAAGCGGCACTTGGATGACGACCAGATCGCGCGCTTCCAGAAGGAGCTCGCCGCGATGGGCTACGCGTTCCAGTTCATCACGCTGGCCGGGTTCCACGCGCTCAACCACTCCATGTACGAGCTCGCACGCGGCTACAAGGAGAGCCAGATGACCGCGTACGTCGCTCTGCAGGAGGCGGAGTTCGCCTCGGAGGCGAACGGCTACACCGCCACGCGCCACCAGCGCGAGGTCGGCACGGGCTACTTCGACCGCATCGCCACCGCCCTCAACCCCGACAGCGAGACCCTCGCGCTCGCGGGCTCCACCGAAACGGCACAGTTCCACTGACCCCTCTTTCCCTAGCGAAATGCAGGAGATCTGCATCCTCACCGACTCGGAATCGGCCTATACGGCTCAGATCCATCAGATCTCCTGCATTTCGCAAACTGCCGATCAGAAAGGCACGACCATGAACACGAGAATCGACATCACCGGCCCGCTGCGTGAGCGCTACGACGAGATCCTGAGCCCCGAGGCGCTGCAGTTCCTCACCGAGCTGCACGACCGCTTCGCCGGTCGACGCCACGACGAGCTGGCGGCACGGATGCGGGTGCGGTACGCCCTCGGCAACGGGCGCAACCTCGGCTTTCTGCCCGAGACCCAGGCCATCCGTGACGACGCCGAGTGGCGCGTCGCAGGCGCAGGCCCCGGACTCGAGGACCGCCGTGTCGAGATCACCGGACCCACCGACCGCAAGATGACCATCAACGCGCTCAACTCGGGCGCCAACGTCTGGCTCGCCGATCAGGAGGACGCGACAAGCCCCACCTGGCAGAACGTCATCGAGGGTCAGCTGTCGCTCTTCGACGCCGTCCGCGGCCGCATCGACTACACGAGCCCCGAGGGCAAGGAGTACCGCGTCACCGCCGAGCAGACTCCGACGATCGTCGTACGACCCCGCGGCTGGCACCTCGTCGAGAAGCACCTCACCCACGTCGATCGGGCGGGGCGACGGATGCCGGCATCCGGCTCGCTGGTCGACTTCGGCCTGTTCTTCTTCCACAACGCGGCCGAGCTGATCGCGGCGGGACGCGGACCGTACTTCTACCTGCCGAAGCTCGAGAGCCACCGCGAGGCACGGCTGTGGAATGACGTGTTCACGTTCGCGCAGGAGCGGCTAGGCATCCCGCACGGAACCATTCGCGCGACGGTGCTCATCGAGACCTACCCGGCGGCGTTCGAGATGGAGGAGATCCTCTATGAGCTGCGCGAGCACTGCGCTGGCCTCAACGCGGGTCGCTGGGACTACATCTTCAGCATCATCAAGAACTACCGCGGCCGGGGGGCGCGCTTCGTGCTGCCCGACCGCGACCAGATCACGATGACCGTGCCGTTCATGCGGGCCTACACCGAGCTTCTCGTGAAGACTTGCCACCGGCGCGGGGCACACGCGATCGGCGGGATGAGCGCCTTCATCCCGAACCGCCGCGACCCCGAGGTGACGGCGCGCGCGCTCGAGAAGGTGAGCGCCGACAAGCAGCGCGAGGCGACCGACGGCTTCGACGGCACCTGGGTCGCGCACCCCGATCTCGTGCCGACGGCGCGCGATCAGTTCGATCGCGTGCTGCAGGGCCGCCCGAACCAGCTCGACCGTCAGCGCGACGACGTCGCCGTCACGGCCGAGCAACTGCTCGATGTGAGCTCCACGAACGGGTCGATCACGCTCGCCGGCGTGCGCGAGAACGTGTCGATCGGCATCCGCTACATCGACTCCTGGCTGCGCGGCATCGGTGCGGCGGCAATCGACAACCTCATGGAGGATGCCGCGACCGCCGAGATCAGCCGCTCGCAGGTGTGGCAGTGGATTCACCAGGATGTCGTCACCGAGGAGGGCGTGCAGCTCACGCGCGAGGTGGTGGAGGGCATCCTGAGCGACCTGCTCGCGACGCTGCCGCGCGTGGAGGACGACCGGTTGGATGACGCGGCCGATGTGTTCCGCGAGGTCGCGCTGGGCGAGGAGTACCCGACGTTTCTCACTCTCACGGCGTATTCGCGCTACCTTGTGGAGGAGCCTGTTCCTGCGGCGGCGTGAGGGCGTCCGCGGATTGTAGGCAATCGACAAGCGGTTGGGCGGGCGGTCGCGGCAGTGGTTAGGTTCGCTTCGTGAATCTCATCTGGCGCAGTCTCTGGCGAATGTTCGTGCGGCGGCGCAAGCCGACTGGTGCGAGCCCACTCGCGGTGTCGAGGTCGTCGTTTCGTGTGCTGCCGACCGACGTCGACGCGCTGGGGCACATGAACAACGGACGGTTCCTGTCGATCGCCGACCTGGGCCGCTTCGAGCTGTTGCAGCAGGCTGGGCTCTACGGTCCCATGCGCAAGCGCGGCTGGTATCCCGTCGTTGTGGCGTCGACGATCAGCTATCGCAAGTCGCTCGACCTCTGGAAGAAGTACGACCTCGAGTCGAGGCTCGTCGGCATCGATGACCGCGCGGTGTACGTGGAGCAGCGGTTCACAGTGGATGGCGAGATCTATGCGCAGATGGTCATCCGCGGCCGCTTTCTCCAGGAAAGAGGTGGTCTTGTGCCGATGGGTGAGCTCATCCAGTTCTTCGGCATCGATCGTGACGATGTGGTGATGCCGGAGTGGCTGCTGCGCTGGAGCAGGGATGTCGCGTTGCCGTCGACGAAGTCGCCGGCGCCGAGCATCTGGGAGTAGACGCTCGAGAGCGGTCAGCGAAGTTCATGCGTTTGTCACTATGCGTGTGTAATTGAACATTCAACTATGCGGCTAGACTGGGACGAGGCGAACCTCGTTCTCGAACGCGAGGTCTCGCACATCCCTCAAGAACTTCGTGAAAGGACGACACCACCGTGTCAGACCTCAAGATCGGCATCATCGTCGGTACCACTCGCCCCGGACGCAAGAGCCTCGATGTCGCCAACTGGGTGAAAAACAACGCCAAAGCTGCGGGCGTCGACTTCGACATCGTCGACATCGCCGACTACGACCTCCCCTTGCTCGACGAGCCCGTTCCCGGCGGTGCTGAGAACGACCACACCAAGAAGTGGGCCGCCGTGATCGACCAGTTCGATGGCTACATCTTCGTGACCGGTGAGTACAACCACACGATCCCCGCTGCGCTCACGAACGCGATCGCGTACCTGAACCGTGAATGGAACGACAAGGCCGCGGGCATCGTCAGCTATGGCTCCATGGGCGGCGTTCGGGCCAATGAGCACCTGCGTCAGGTTCTCGCCGAACTGCAGGTGGCCGACGTTCGTCAGAACGTCATGCTCTCGCTCTTCACCGACTTCGAGAACTTCTCGCTCTGCAAGCCGGTAGCGGCCCACCTCACTGAGCTCGAGACTCAGGTCGCGCAGATCGCGCGCTGGGCTCGCGCGCTCAAGCCGTTGCGCGAGCAGCAGCAGGCTGCTGCGGCGTAGAGCTTCCCTATGCGTCGTACGGGCGGTGGATGAGCTTTGAGAGCACGATCGCGCTGCGCGTGTGATCGACGTTGGGGGCGTCGCGCACGCGCTCCAGCGCGATTTCGAGGCTCGCGATGTCACGTGAGCGCATGTGCACGATAGCGTCGGCGCTGCCGGTCACCGTGCCCGCGTCGACGACGTCGGGAACGGCCGCAAGAATCCTGCGGAGCTCGTCGGGCGACACGGTGCCGCGGCAGAACAGCTCCACGTAGGCCTCGGTTGCCATCCCATCGACGGCAGGATCGACCTGAATCGTGAAGCTTCGGATGACCTTGTCTGCCACGAGGCGGTCGACGCGCCGTTTGACGGCCGACGCCGAGAGCCCGATGACCTCGCCGATGTCACCGTAGCCCGCACGGGAGTTCTGCCGGAGCAGGTCGAGGATGCCGTGATCGAGACTGTCCATGCCTCGAGCATACGGCGAATCGTTGCGTTGAGCGAGAAAGAACGCGAGATTTCTGCGTCAACTCGGTCACAATTGAGCAGTTTGCGGCGCATAATGGCAGTCGACACAAAACGGCAGCGATCAGAACAACCGATGGAGAACACCATGACGACTCAAACGGATGTCTCGGCTGACGCACCCGCCCGCGTTGCCACCGAGCGTACGATCCTCATGTGCCGACCCGAGTTCTTCACGGTCGACTATCGCATCAACCCGTGGATGCACCCCGAAGTGCCGACCGATACCGGGCTCGCGGTGAGCCAGTGGCAGGTGCTGTACGACACCTATCGCGAGCTCGGTATCAACGTCGAGCTCATCGATCCGATCGAGGGCTTGCCCGACATGGTCTACGCCGCCAACGGCGGGTTCGTGATCGACAACATCGCGTACGGGGCGAAGTTCCGCTACGACGAGCGCGTTCCTGAGGGCCCCGCCTACATGCGGTGGTTCGGCGACAACGGGTTCGACGTTCGCGTTCCCGAGCACACCAACGAGGGCGAGGGTGACTTCTTGCTCGTCGGCGACGTCATTCTCGGCGGCTATGGATTCCGCAGCGACACGGGCAGCCACACCGAGGTCGCAGAAATTTTCGGCCGCGAGGTCGTGAGCTTCGAACTCGTCAACCCGAGCTTCTACCACCTCGACACGGCCATCGCGGTGCTCGACCCGGTTCCCGACTCCGACGGAAAGCAGAACATCGCGTACCTCCCCTCCGCCTTCAGCGCCGAGGGACTCGCTGAGCTCGAGAGTCGATTCCCGGATGCCGTCATCGTCAGCGAAGAGGACGCATCCGTTCTCGGACTCAACTCCTACTCCGACGGCTACAACGTCGTCATCGCGTCGCGCGCGAAAGGCTTCGAGGCGTCGCTGCGCGAGCG
This sequence comes from Cryobacterium sp., assembly GCA_019638935.1. Classification (GTDB taxonomy): domain Bacteria; phylum Actinomycetota; class Actinomycetes; order Actinomycetales; family Microbacteriaceae; genus Terrimesophilobacter. Next base: position 75,810 of record JAHBSW010000005.1, on the reverse strand, counting down.
CGGGTACAACCCGATCGGCGTGGATCTCTCCGAACTGTTGCGTGGCGGCGGCGGGGTCAAGTGCTGCACCCTGGAGTTGCGTAGCTAAGGCTGTCGCCCCGGCGCCCACTGCTGACACCGGCGTGGCCTGATCCCATCAGGAGTACGCTTCTAGTTGGCCGCCCGCTTGGCGTGCTTGGCCGCGAGCGCGTGAAGGGCACGACCATCTCCACCAAACCTCCTCGTCGACGCAACCTCGTCGACCTGACTCCACTGCGCGAGAGTCCTGCTTTCGCACGCCTGTGGTTTGGCAACGCGGTCGCGGGCATCGGCACGCAGATGACCGTCGTAGCGGTCGGGCTGCACGTCTACGACCTCACCCACTCGACCTTCGCGGTGGCGATGGTCGGCGGTGTGGCGCTCGTGCCGATGCTCATCGCCGGACTCTATGGCGGGATGCTTGCCGACGCGTTCGATCGCAGGCTGGTGGCACTCCTGTCGGCCACCGTTGCCTGGGCGGCGACCGCGGTGATCGCGCTGCTCGCGTGGCTGGGCCTCGAGACCGTGGGAACGCTCTACGTGCTCACCGCACTCAACGCAATGGCGGGAACGGTGCTGATCGCGACGCGACAGGCGATCGTTCCGCGGCTCATCGGCGTCAGACTGCTTCCCGCCGCGTCGGCGCTCAACGGGATGAGCTTCGGTGTCGCGGTCACGGTGGGGCCGGCGCTCGCGGGGGTGCTTGTCGCGACCGTCGGGTTCGCGTGGACCTACTCCGTCGACGTGGTGCTGTTCGCCGCCGCCTTCGCGGGGATCGTCGGACTTCCGAAGATCCTGCCCGAGGGGGAGGTGCGAAAGCCGGGGTGGACAGCACTCAAGTCGGGGCTGCTGTTCTTGCGGAACGCGCCCAATATTCGCGCTTCGTTCTGGATCGACATCGTCGCCATGGCGTTCGGACGTCCGCACGCGCTGTTCCCGGCGGTGGGCGCACTGCTGCTCGGCGGGGGCGCGATCACGGTCGGCATCCTCACCTCGGCGGGCGCGGTGGGGGTGATCGTCGGCAGCCTGTTCTCAGGGCAGGCGGGCAACGTGCGCTGGCAGGGTCGTGCGATCGGCGTCTCGGTGGTCGTCTACGGCGTCTTCACCTCGGCATTCGGGCTGGTGCTGCTGATCGCGGGGGCATGGCCGACGACCGCCGACATCTCGGGGGCGAACTGGACGGCCATCGGGCTCGCCTCGCTTGCCCTCGCCGGCGCGGGTGCGAGCGACAACGTGTCGATGATCTTCAGGAACACGATGATGGTCGCGGCGGTTCCCGACAACATGCGCGGACGTCTTCAGGGTGTCTTCATCGTCGTCGCGGGAGGCGGTCCTCGCGTCGGCGACGTCTACATCGGCCTCACGGTCGTGGGTTCCGTGCTGTGGTTCCCGCCGCTGCTCGGCGGGGTGCTCATCATGGCGCTCACGCTCGTCATCGTGCGGATGACGTCGATCAATAGGTATGACGCGGAGAATCCGCTGCCCTGACTCAGGATCTTTGCACCTCGGCCTCGACGACCGCGATCTCCTGCGTTGCGAGTTCGCGCGCTCGCGCGTCGCCGAGGTAGGTGAGGTGCAACCACCGCTTGGAACGTGAGAAGCGTAGGCGAAGCTCACGGTGCCTGATGAGCCAGACGAGACCGATTCCCGTCGTGATCAAGCCGGCGATCGCGGCAACGCCGACACCCCAGCGGGGTCCGACCTCATTGACGACCCAACCGACAAAGGGGGCACCGACGGGGGTTCCACCGACGAAGATCGCCATGTAGAGCGCCATGACGCGACCGCGCATCACGGGGTTGACATTGGTCTGGATGAAGGCGTTCGCGTTGGTCATGAACGTGAGTACGGCGAAGCCGACCACCACCAGCGAGACCGCGAAGAGTTCGTAGGTCGGCATGACGGCCGCGACGGCACAGCTGACAAAGAAAAGGGCGCTGGACCAGATGACGATGCCCATACGCGGTTTCTCGCGTCGCGCGGACAGCAGTGCGCCCGTCACCGAACCGATCGCCATGACCGACGTGAGAACGCCGAACTCACCCGCACCCTTGCCGAACTCGACTGTCGCCATCGTCGAGATGTTGATGGCGAAGTTGAGACCGAGTGCACCCATGACCCCGACCATGGCCATGATCGCGACGATCGTGGGCTGCGTGCGCACGTAGGCGAACCCCTCTCGCACCTGACCCTTTGCCCGGCCCGCGCGGGGCTGAAGGTGGAGGAACGCGCGTCGCACGAGCGCGAGTGCGAGCAGTGTCGCGCCGAAGGTCGTGGCATTGATGATGAAGACCAAGCCGGCGCCGAGCAGAACCACTAGGAACCCAGCCACAGCGGGGCCGATCATGCGCGCCAAGTGGAACGACACCGAGTTGAGCGAGACGGCGTTGCCGAGATACCTCTTCTCGACGAGCTCAGCGACAAAGGTCTGTCGAATGGGCGCATCGATCGCGGCAACCACACCAATGCCGAGGGCGAACAGATAGACGTGCCACAACTCGGCGACACCGAGAATGACGATCACACCGAGGCCGAGGGCGAGCACCCCCATGATCGCCTGAGTCACGACGAGCGCCCGTTTGGCATCGACGCGGTCGGCGATGACTCCGGTGAGGGGAACGAGCAGCAGTTGTGGTCCGAACTGCAGCGCCATCGAGATTCCCACGGCGGCGGCGTCGTGGTCGGTGAGCTCGGTGAGCACGATCCAGTCCTGGGCCGTGCGCTGCATCCACGCGCCGATGTTCGACACGAGGGCGCCGACGAACCAGACCCGGTAGTTGAACACCCCGAGCGAGCGGAACATCGCCTTCATTCGTCGATCAGCTTCTTAAGGATCGGGGTGGCCTGCTCGAGAATCTTTCGCTCCTTGGTCGTGAGTGTCTCGAGCCGGAGGGTGAACCAGGCGTCTCGGCGGCGGCGAGTCTCCATGGCGAACTCGCGACCGGCATCCGTCAGCGCGACCGAGATCTTACGGCCGTCATCGTCGTCGGCCTCGCGCGAGACCAGCCCCAGGTCGATGAGCAGGTTGACGGTGCGATTCATGCTCGGCGGGCTCACATGCTCGCTCTCGGCGAGAGCACTGAGTGACTGGGGGCCATCGGAGAAGAGGGTGAAGAGCACCGCGCGCTGGCCCTCGGTGACGTCGGTGTTCGCCTGATTGAGACGGATGCGCCGGCTGAGTCGCTGAATCGCGAATCGAAGTTCTTGAGCAGGCAGATGTGGCATAGACATCCATCATAGCAATTTAGTTAGCCTAACTAAAGTTTGCGCCCATGCGCGAAGGCGAATCAATACACTGGGGATCGAATGAGGAGGCGCAGTGACAGCGATTGCAGCACGAGAGGACCGCACCTACGTCGACGCGCACGGCGTCACGATCCACTTTCACGTGTGGGCAGCCGTCGAACCGCGCGCTGTTGTGCAGCTTCTGCACGGACTCGGTGATCATGCGATGCGCTACGAAGCGCTCGCGACGAAGCTCGTTGCGGCGGGCTACTCCGTCTACGCCGACGAGCACCGCGGACACGGCGCAACCGGACTCGGCCAGCACGGCGGCGACCACTCCAAGCTCGGCAAGCTCGGAGTCGGTGGCATTCCCGCCACGGTTGCGGCGGTGCGTCAATTCACCGGCATCATCCGCGACGAGAACCCGGGGCTGCCACTCGTGCTGCTCGGCCACTCGTGGGGCTCGATCATCGCCCAGAAGCTCATCGACGACGACGCCAGCGACTACGACGCCCTCATTCTCTCCGGCACCGCGTACCGCACCCTCACGCACATGAACGGCGGCGACCTCTCGAAGTCGCACCGCGCATCCGGCGGCACCGGCGTCGAGTGGCTCAGCCGCGACGTCACGATTCAGGAGGCGTTCGTCGCCGACCCGCTCACGTTCGAAGCACAGACCCTCAAGCTGTTCGGACTCGTCGACTCGCTGCGGCTGCTCGGTCGACCAGCGAAGAACATCGAGCACGACATCCCGGTGCTCATCCAGGGCGGCAGCGAGGACCCGCTGCCCGTCGGCGACAGCGTGAAGCGCCTCGCCGACGACTACCTCAAGCGCAGCGCCCTCACCGACGTCAAGCTCATCGTCTACACGGATGCCCGTCATGAGATCTTCAACGAGACGAACCGCGACGAGATCATCGCCGACACCATCGAGTGGATTCGCTCGCGGGTGGCCTGACGCCGAATCGCCTGAAGCCGAACTGCCCGACGCCAAGCCATATGACAACTGTCTTCACCCAGATCATCCGCGGTCAGTCGCCCGCGCGGTTCATCTGGTACGACGAGCACTGCGTCGCGTTCCTGACCATCGAGCCGCGTAAACCGGGGCACACGCTCGTCGTTCCGCGTATCGAGGTGGATCGGTGGACCGACCTGCCCGAGTCCCTTGTCGTGCATCTCATGGCGGTCGCACACCGCATCGGGCTCGCCCAGCGCGATGAATGGGACTCCGATCGGGCGGGAGTCATGATCGAGGGCTACATGGTTCCGCATGTTCACGTTCACGTGTGGCCGTCGTGGTCGCCGTGGGAGTTCCACCCCGCGGGCATCGAGCGGCATCCGCATCCGGATGACCTGGACGAAGCGGCCGCGCGTCTGCGATCGCGTCTGCGCAGCAACGGCTTCGACGGTTTCGTCCCCGCCGAACCCGGCACCGCACTGCCGACCCTGTGAGCTGCCGCCGAGCGCAATAGGCTTGACTGGCCCGATCGCACAACCCCAATCCTGACCACACTGGAGAACCGATGCACGGAGAGTACAAGGTTCCGGGCGGCAAGCTCGTCGTCGTCGACCTCGACGTCGAGAACGGTCGCATCACGAATTTCAGGCTCGCGGGTGACTTCTTTCTCGAGCCCGACGAGGCGATCGACGACATCAACTCGGCGGTCAATGGCCTGTCTACCGAGGCGGATGCCTCAGCCATCGCGACGGCCGTTCGCAACGCCCTGCCCGATGATGCCCTCTTGCTCGGCTTCAGTCCCGAGGCCGTCGCGGTCGCGGTGCGCCGCTCACTGGCGCAGGCGAGCTCGTGGACGGACTACGAGTGGCAACTCGTTCACGACGCTGCCTACCCGCCGGTGCTGCAGATGGCACTCGACCAGGTGCTGACGGAGGAGGTGGGCGCGGGCCGCCGCAAGCCCACCCTGCGCATCTGGGAGTGGAACGAACCGGGTGTCGTCATCGGCAGCTTCCAGTCGGTCAAGAACGAGGTCGACCTCGAGAATGCTGAAAGGTACGGCTTTCAGGTGGTGCGTCGCATCAGCGGCGGCGGGGCGATGTTCATGGAGGCCGGTTCGGTGATCACCTACTCGATCTACGCCCCGACCGAACTCGTGCACGGGATGACCTTCGCCGACTCCTACGCCTTTCTCGACGAGTGGGTCATCACGGGTCTGCGAGCGCTCGGCATCGATGCGTTCTACCAGCCGCTCAACGACATCACGAGCGCCAAGGGCAAGATCGGGGGCGCCGCCCAGAAGCGCATCGGTGCCGGTGCGGTGCTGCACCACGCGACGATGAGCTACGACATGGACAGCGCCAAGATGGTCGAGGTTCTGCGTATCGGCCGCGAGAAGATGAGCGACAAGGGAACCAAGAGTGCGGAGAAGCGCGTCGACCCCCTGCGTAGTCAGACGGGGCTCAGTCGGGCGGAGATCATCGAGCAGCTCAAGGGAACCTTCGCGGGTCTCTACGGCCTCACGCCGTCGGCGATCACCGCGGAGGAGCTCGCTCGCGCCGAGCAGCTCGTGAGCGAGAAGTTCTCGACGCAGGAGTGGTTGTACCGCGTTCCGTAGTCGCCGATCTCCGATGGCTGAGCAGCCCGCGAAGCGGGCGTATCGAAACCTCCCTGTGCACGACGGTTTCGATACGCCGACTGCGTCGGCTACTCAACCGGCGAGAAGTTCGCGGGCTACCTGAGACCGAGGCGCCGCTCGCTAGGCTTGCACGCGTGGACTGGTACTGGTGGCTGGTGATCGCCGCGGGCGTCGTCGCCTTCCTCTGGGGGCTTCAGCGCGCAGGGCTCGTCGATTTTCGCGGCTCGGGCCGTCGCGGAAGCGGCATGGGCGGTCTCATGTCACTCGGCGACGAGATCTTCGCCCCGACCCGCCACGAGGCGGCCCAGGAGCGGGCACGCGAGACGATCCTTCCTGCTCCCGCGCCCATCCCGGGCGACGGGGCGAACGACATCTTCGACGGACCGGTCGTGATCAACGTCGACGAGCTCGATGACGCCGGCGACCCGCGGCCGCGCCGGGGTCGACACAGCAAGTGATCGAGCTCGACGCCTCGAGCCTCCTGATCGAGGGCGACAATCTCGAGGTCGCCAGGCGGCTTCCGGATGCCGCGTTCACCCTCATCTACCTCGACCCGCCTTTCAACACGGGCCGCTCGCAGGCGCGGCAGTCGACCACGAGCGTGCGCAGCGTCTCGGGGTCGGGAACCGCGATCACGGGCTTCAAGGGTCAGCGCTACGAGCGCATCCGTGGCGATCTCTTTCGATACGACGACGAATTCGAGGACTACTGGGGCTTTCTCGAGCCCCGGCTGATCGAGGCGTGGCGGCTGCTCGCCGACGACGGCACTCTCTACCTGCACCTCGACTACCGCGAGGCACACTACGCGAAGGTGCTGCTCGATGCCCTCTTCGGCCGCGAGTGCTTTCTCAACGAGATCATCTGGGCCTATGACTACGGCGGAAAGTCGAAGCGACGCTGGCCGACCAAGCACGACACGATCCTCGTCTACGTCAAGAACCCGCAGGCGTACTACTTCGATTCCACGAGCGTCGACCGGGAGCCGTACATGGCGCCCGGTCTCGTGACCCCCGAGCAGGCTGAGCGCGGAAAACTGCCAACGGATGTCTGGTGGCACACGATCGTGTCGCCCACCGGCAAGGAGAAGACCGGGTACCCGACCCAGAAACCGGAGGGGATCCTGCGTCGCATCGTGCAGGCGTCGAGCCGCGAGGGCGACTGGGTGCTGGACCTCTTCGGCGGCAGCGGCACGACAGGGGTGGTGGCCGCGCAACTGGGTCGGCGATTCGTGCTCGTCGACCAGCATCCGGATGCCATCGCCGTCACCCGGGGGCGGCTCAATGCTGCAGGTCTGCCGTTCGCGGTGAGCGCTGCCGACGGCTAGGCCGAGTCGCGCACGACGAGGTGCGTCGGCAGGATGCGCGCGTGCTCGACGGGTTTGCCGCCGAGCAGGTCGAGCATCATCGACGCCATCGCGTAGCCCATCTCCTGTGAGGGCTGGTGCACGGTCGTGAGCTGTATCGGCCCCGCGACGGCCGCGGGTGAGTCGTCGAAGCCGACGACCGCAACATCGTCGGGCACCGCGATGCCTCGGTCGCGCAGCACGGTGAGTGCGCCCATCGCCATGAGGTCGCTCGCGACGAAAACGGCATCGAGGTCAGGATGCTGCTCGAGCAGTTCCCGCATGGCCGCGGCTCCGCTGGCATGGGAGAAGTCACCGTGCGCGATCCGCTTCGGGTCAAGGCCCGCCTCGTTGAGAGCCTCGCGCCATCCGCTCGTTCGGTCGACACCGGCGGGCATGTTCACGGGACCGGCCAGGATCGCGATGCGACGGCGCCCAAGGTCGACGAGGTGCTTGGTGCCTGTCGCGGCGGCGGCGGCATTGTCGACGTCGACGAAGTAGCTTGAGCCAGGTCCCGTGCGCAGGGGCCGACCACCGAAGACGACCGGGAGGCTCGTGCCGAGTTCGGTGAGAAAGTGGTCGCCGGAGTGGTGCGAGATGACGAAAGCACCGTCGACATTGCCGCCCGTGAGGTAGCGGATGGTTTTCGTGGAGGGATGCGACGGGCTGGTCAGCTGCAGCGTGAGCACATAGTCGCTCGTCTCGAGGCCGCGGGCGATGCCCTGCATGATCGCGGCGAAGTAGGGGTCACCGAAGAAGCGGGTCGTGTCCTCTGGCACGACGAGCGCGATCGCCATCGTCCGGCTGTTGACGAGGGAGCGCGCCGCACGGTTGGGCACGTAGTTGAGACGCTCGATGGCGGCCTCGACGGCGGCCGCCGCATCCGGACTCACCTGATTCGAGCCGTTGATGACCCGCGAGACCGTCGACTTCGACACCCCCGCCTCGGCCGCTACCGCCTCGAGAGTCGGGGCTGCGCGACGCCCGTTCTGAGACGTATCGGTCATGGGGTCGAAGCCTTGCGGTTATTCGGCGACGGGGCCGAGGGAGCGGTTCTGGATGATCTGACGGTACTCGATAGCGCTCTGCTTGAGGGTGCGCTGCTGGGTCTCGTAGTCGACGCGTACGAGGCCGAAGCGCTTGTCGTAGCCCCACGCCCACTCGAAATTGTCGAGCAGCGACCAGTAGAAGTAGCCCTCGACCTCGACACCCTGTTCGATCGCGTCGAGCACCGCCGCGAGGTGCTCGCGCAGGAACGCCGCCCGGTCGGTGTCGCGAATGGAACCGTCTGGCTCGACGACATCGTCGTAGGCGGCACCGTTCTCGGTGATCGAGAGGGTCACGTCCGCCGCCGCCGTGTAGTCGTCCCGGATGCGGCGCAGCAGTCGTGTGAGCCCCTCGGGCTGAACCTCCCAGCCCATGTTCGTGACGGGAAGATCGCGTGGGTGCCAGTGCACGCCGTCGGCGGCGGGGAACGGCGAGCGCTTCGGGCGCGCGGATGGTGCTGCCGTCGTCGGTGCTGTCGCATCGTTGCCGACGGCGGGCTGCGCGCCGACGAGTTCGCCGTGGTAGTAGTTCACACCCAGCGAGTCGATCGGACTCGCGATGATGTCGAGATCTCCCGGGCGGATCGCTGCGGTGAGTGCATCGGCATGGCCGATCGCGTCGAGGTCGACGACCACGTCATCCGGATACTCACCGCGGAAGATGGGGTCGAGGAAGAAGCGGTTGAACTGGCCGTCGATGCGGCGGGCGGCATCGAGGTCGGCCTCGTTCGCCGGGTCGACGGCGTCGGCCACGGTGAGGTTGAGGGTGATGCCGAGCTGCAGATTCGAGTCGCGCGCCCGCAACTCCCGAACCGCGAGGCCGTGGGCGAGCAGGAGGTGGTGACCCGCGGCGAGGGCATCGTCGATCGACTGGCGGCCCGGGGCGTGCTCGCCGCCGAGGTAGCCGAGAAATGCGGAGCACCAGGGCTCGTTGAGCGTCGTCCACGCGTCGACCCGGTCGCCGAGCACATCGTGCACGCTCGCGGCGTACTCCGCGAAACGGTAGGCGGTGTCGCGATTGGCCCAGCCGCCCTTCTCCTCGAGCGCCTCGGGCAGGTCCCAGTGATAGAGCGTCAGCCAGGGGCGGATGTTCTTCGCGAGCAGTTCGTCGACGAGTCGCGAATAGAAGTCGAGTCCTTCGGCGTTGACCTCGTCGCCATCGGGTCGCACCCGCGCCCAGGAGGTCGAGAAGCGATAGGTCTGCAGGCCGAGCTCGGCCATGAGGGCGACGTCGTCGCGGTAGAGGTTGTAGTGGTCGCACGCGAGGTCGCCATTGTCGCCGTTCACGACGGCGCCGGGAACGCGCGCGAAGGCGTCCCAGATCGAGTCGCGGCGACCGCCTTCGTGCGCCGCCCCCTCGATCTGGTAGGCGGCCGTGGCCACCCCGAAGAGGAAGTCCTTCGGAAAGGCGCGAGTCGCAGCATCCTTCGCCGGCGATGTCGTGGTCACTTCTGTCATCCTTTTACCGCTCCCTGCATGATCCCCGCGACGAGGTGTCGGCCCACGAAAGCGAACAGCACCAGAAGCGGGATGGTCGCGAGCATCACCCCCGCGAGCACGACCGAGTAGTCGACGAAGAAGCTGCCCTGCAGCAGCTGCAGCGCGACCGGCAGCGTCGGATTCTGCCGGTCGAGCACGATGAACGGCCAGAAGAAGTTCGTCCACGTGGCGATGAAGATGAAGAGCGCGAGCATCGCGGCGGCGGGGCGCGCGGCGGGCAGCCCGATGTACCAGAACGTCTGGAACATCGACGCCCCGTCGATGCGGCCGGCCTCGACAAGCTCGTCGGGAAGCGCCTGGCTCAGGTACTGCGTCATCCAGAACACGCCGAACGCCGACACCAGCCCGGGAACGATCACGGCGCCGATCGAGCCGGCCCAGCCGAGCCTCGACATGACGATGAAGAGCGGAACGACCCCGAGGTGCACCGGCACCGCCATCGTCGCGATGACGAAGACGAGCAGAGCGCGCTTGCCGCGGAAGCGCAGCTTCGCGAAGGAGTACCCGGCGAGGGTCGAGAAGAAGACGACGGATGCCGACACCACCGTCGAGACGAGGATGCTGTTGCCGAGCGCCCGCCAGAAGTGCACGGACTGGTTGTTGATGACCGTGAGCGCGTTGTCGATGAAGTTGCCGCCCGGAATCCAGCTCATATTGGGATCGTTGATCGTGTAGGCGTCGCCGCTGCCGATGAGCACGGTCCAGTAGAGCGGGAAGGCGGAACCGAGAAGGATGGCCGAGAGGAACCCGTAGGCGAGAAAGCCGGGCCGATTGCCGAGGCCCCTGCGGCGGTTCATGGGCCGACTCCTGACCCGGCTCATCGGGCTGCCTCGTTCGAGGAGATCCTGCGGGTGATGAGGTAGTTGCCGAGGCCGATGAGCACGATGATGAGGAACAGCAGCCAGGCGACCGCGGCGGCGCGACCGAAGTTCAGCTGGCCCCAGCCGAGGTTGTAGAGGTAGATGGTGAGCGTCATCCACTGGCTGTTCGCGCCGCCCTGGCCGTACTGGTCGTAGAGGCGCGGTTCGTCGAAGATCTGCAGGCCGCCGATGGTCGACATGATGATGACGAAGATGAGCGTCGGGCGAAGCTGGGGGATGGTGATGGAGAAGAACTGGCGGATGCGGCCCGCCCCGTCGATCGTCGCGGCCTCGTAGTAGTCGCGGTTGATGGCCTGCATGCCCGCGAGCAGGATGAGGGCGTTGTAGCCGGTCCAGCGGAAGTTGACCATGGTCGCGATCGCGACATGGCTCGAGAGGGCGTCGGAGTGAAATCCGATGGGGCCGAGCCCGATCTGGCCGAGCAGGGTGTTCACGAGACCGTACTGGTCGGCGAACATATTGCTGAAGATGAGTGTCACCGCGACGGGCATGACGACGTACGGCAGCAGCACGCCCATGCGCCAGAACGTGGCGCCGCGCAGGTTGGTGTCGAGCACGGCCGCGATGATGAGCGCGAAGACGAGCTGGGGGATCGTGGAGATCAGGAAGATGCTCATGGTGTTGCCGAGGGCGACCCAGAAGGCGCGCTGGCTCAGCAGAAACGCGAAGTGCTCGAAGCCGACGAAGTCGCCCTGTCCGCCGATCAGATGCCACTGGTGAAGTGAGACGTAGCCCGTGTAGAGAAGCGGGAACAGGCCGACGATGGCGAACAGGATGAAGAACGGCGAGACGTAGAGGTAGGGCGAGAGCTTGATGTCCCAGCGTCCGAGACGCTGACTCCACGCGATGCGGCGCGGCGACCGTGTCGCGGTGCTCTTCGCAGTCGTCATGGGGCGTCCTTGCTGGTGTGGGTGGGGGCGTTGTGTGGGGAGACGGAGTAGCAGAGGGGAAGCCGGGGCCGACCCGCGGACGCGAGGCCGGCCCCGACTTCGGCGATCAGCCCAGCGAGTTCACCTCGTCGAGGAAGCCCTGCCAGGACTCCTCGATCGTCTGGGTTCCATCCTCAACGCGAGTGAGCGACTTCTGCATCGCGTCGTTGATGGGGAAGTACTTCACGCCCTTGAACGGAGCGACCGTGATCGCTTGTGAGCGCTCGGTGAGGATCGAGCCCACGGGGGCGTTGTTGAAGTACTCGTTTGTCGCACCCTCGAGCTCCGGGCTGCCGTAGGTGGCGACCTGGCTCGGGAACGTGCCCGCGTTGGCGAACGCCTTGAGCTGCTGCTCCGGGGCGGTCAGCCACGAGGCGAGGGCGGATGCCTCCTCGGGGTGTGCGCTCTGCTTCGGCACGGTGAGGTAGGAACCACCCCAGTTGCCGCCGCCGCCCGGGAAGACGTTGGCGATGTCCCAGCCCTTGGTGTCGGGGGCGTTTCCGCTGATGACGCCGAGCATCCAGCCGGGGCAGAGCATCGTCGCGTAGGCGCCGTTGGCGAGACCGGCGAACCAGTCGTCACCCCACTGACCGAGGTGGGCGGACAGGTCGGCGCTCGCAGTGAGCACCTTCTCGTAGGCAGCCTTGACCTCGGGGTTCGTCGTCGCGATGACCGTTCCGTCGTTCTGCTCGTAGGCGTTCTTGATCTGGTTGACGACGCCCTGATAGGTGGCTCCGGCCGAGTCGAACCATGCGCCCTCACCGCCCGCGGCGAGGTATTGACGGCCGACCTCGAAGTAGCGGTCCCAGTCGCCCGTGAGCAGCTCGGCCACCGCCTCGCGATCGCTCGGCAGGCCCGCCGCCTCGAACAGGTCGGCGCGGTAGCAGACGCCCTCCGGACCGATGTCGGTGCCGTAGCCGATGAGGTTGCCCGCGGCATCCGTCGCCGCCGCGGTCTTCCAGTCGACCCAGCGGTTGTTGGTGTCGGGATCGGTCACGGGAACGAACAGGTCGGAGTACTGCATGAGCTCCGCGAGCCAGTCCACCTCGATCGCTTCGACGTCGCTCAGGCCGCTGCCGGCGCCGAGCTTCGTGAACATGTTCTCGCGCGCGTCGTTCGACGTGGCGGCCTTGTTGTGCACGACGGTGATGTTCTCGTGCAGGTCCATGTACTCCTGCAGCAGTGCTTCGGTGTAGCCGAAGTCGTTGAAGGTCGCGATGGTCAGTGTGATCTTCTCGCCCTCCGTCGGTGCTTCCGGGGTGGAGCATCCGGTGGCGACGAGAGCGAGCGCCGATGCGGCGACAATCGCGGCCCCGGTGGTGGTGCGTCGTGAGAGTTTCACGGTCACTCCTTTGTGTGCGTGGATGGGGGTCGATCAGATGGGAGCGTTCCCAAATTACGATATGGGAGCGCTCCCACGCAATCGCGATCACGATATTGGTCGAAGTTGGTCCGTGTCAAGAGTTCGGTGCAATTCGTCCGTTTAGAGTGGTGAGCATGCCCGCCGCCTCGACCTACAGCTACCTCGGCCCCCCCGGCACCTTCACCCAGATGGCGCTCGCACAGGTATCGGAGGCGCAGGGCAAGGTCTGGCGCCCCGTCAACAACGTCGGTGAAGCACTCGACGACGTGGTCTCCGGACGCTCCGTAGCGGCCATGATCGCCATCGAGAACTCCGTCGAGGGCGGAGTCAGCGCGACCCAGGACGCGCTCGCCGCGATCCCCGGGCTGCGCATCATCGGTGAGTACCTGGTGCCCGTCGACTTCGTGCTCGTGGCCACCCGCGGAGTGACGCTCGCCGACGTGAAGACGATCAACGCGCATCCGGTCGCCTACGCACAGACCCATCGCTGGCTCGAAGCCAACCTGCCCGGTCACGGCCACATCCCCGCGGCATCGAACGTCGCCGCGGCATCCTCACTGCTCACGGGAGACACCGCGGATGCTGCGGTCGCTCCCCCCGGAATCGACGACCACCACGACCTCGAAGTGCTCGCCGAGCACATCGGCGACAATCGCAACGCGGTCACGCGATTCGTGCTCGTGAGTCGTGGCGGGGCGCTTCGCGAACGCACGGGAGCCGACAAGACCAGCATCATCGCCGAGCTGCCGAGCGACGCACCGGGTGCCCTGCTCGATCTGCTCGAACAGTTCGCGACGCGCGGCGTCAACCTCAGCCTCATCCAGTCGCGGCCCATCGGCGACACCCTCGGGCGCTACCGCTTCGTCATCGACATCGACGGTCACGTGCTCGAAGAGCGCGTTGCCGACGCGCTGCTCGGAGTCAAGCGAACGAGCCCCAACGTCATCTTCCTGGGGTCGTACCCGCGCGCCGATCGTCAGGCCGCAACCGTCACGCCGCGGCACGAGGACGAGGTCTTCGCCGACGCGCGCGACTGGCTGCGCGACATCGTGTCTAATGCCCCTTCCGGGGACTCGGCATCCTGACCGTCAGTACAGCCCGCTCGACCCAGGTGTGAATCTTCGTCACCTGACCGAACTCGTCGCCGTCGAGTTGGCACTCCTGCGCGGGGTCGACCTCGACGACGAGCTGGCGTCCGCGAAAGTAGGCGACATCGCGCACATCGCGGCTGACATCGATGATCTTGCGACCCAGCGCGCTCTTGCGCAGCACGCCGTTCTCCCACCAGATCTTGTTCCACACGCGAAGCCAGCCGAAGCGTCCGCGCGGCTTGAATGCGACGAAGTCGAGTATGCCGTCGTCGAGCTTCGCCTCCGGAATCAGCAGCATTCCGCCCGGCAGACTGCCGCAGTTGCCCATCATGAGCGTGTGCGCCGATAGGTGGCGAGTCGACTGTCCGTCGAGCTGGTAGTACATATGAGCCGGCTCGCTCTCGGTGAGGGCACGCATGCCGCCATCGAGATAGGCGAGCCAGCCGACGGCCTTCTTGAGCTTCGAGTTCGTGTTCGCGATCATTTCGGCGTCGAGCCCGATGCCGGCGACCACGACGAAGGCATGCTCTTCGGTTGCGCCATCCGCGCGCGTGATCTCTGCCATCCCGAGATCGATCGTGCGGTCCTCACCCGTGAAAGCGGCGGTAACAGCAGGGGCAAGGGAAAGACTGAGGTCGAGATTGCGGGCGAGCAGATTACCGGTGCCCGAGGGAATCAACGCGAGCGGAACATCCGTCGAGCGGAGCGCCTCGGCGACGGCGCGTACCGTGCCATCGCCCCCGGCGGCGAGTACGACAGCGGGCTTCTTCGCGAGAGCTCTGCGTGTCGCCTCCTGGCCGGCATCGTCGACAGAGGTCTTGAACCATCCCGTCTCGGCGAATCCCGCCTCGGCGGCCGCCTTGTCGACGAGGTGACGCAGCTTCTCGACATCGACCTTCTCGCCGTGGAACACAACGGCCGCCCACGGCGGATTCGGAGACGAGTCTGCGCTCACGAGCCAACCGTACGACATTCAGGCGACGAATAGACTGAGTGGGTGATCGATCCCCAGTTGCTGCGTGAGAATCCGGATGCCATCAGGCAGTCACAGCGCGCGCGGGGTGACTCGGTCGAACTCATTGACGAGGCGATCGCCGCCGATGGGGCACGTCGTGCGGCAATCGCATCCTTCGAATCGCTGCGTGCGGAGCAGAACGCGTTCGGCAAGACCGTCGCGTCCGCTCCCAAGGAGGAGAAGGCGGCGCTCGTCGATCAGGCCCAGGCTCTCGCGGTGAGGGTGAAGGCCGCAAGCCAGGCCTCCGCAGAGGCGGATGAGCGCTTCACGAAGATCGTGCGCATGATCGCGAACCCCATCATCGAGGGTGTTCCCGCCGGCGGCGAGGACGATTTCGTGACGCTCAAGACGCACGGTGAGCCTGTCGTGTTCGACTTCGAGCCGCGTGACCACGTCGAACTGGGCGAGCTGTTGAAGGCAATCGACATCACACGGGGCGTCAAGGTATCGGGCGCACGTTTCTACTACCTCAGCGGCGTCGGCGCCCGACTCGAGATCGCGCTCATGAACATGGCGCTCGACCTCGCGCTCACCGAGGGGTTCACGCCGCTCATCACCCCGACGCTCGTGCGACCCGAGATCATGGACGGCACGGGCTTTCTCGGCGAGCACGCCGACGAGATCTACTATCTCCCCGCCGATGACCTGTACCTCACGGGCACGAGCGAGGTGGCGCTTGCGGGCCTCCACGCCGACGAGATCCTCGACCTCGGTGCAGACGGCCTGCGCTACGCGGGGTGGTCCACCTGTTACCGCCGCGAGGCGGGGTCTGCGGGGAAGGACAATCGCGGCATCCTGCGCGTGCACCAGTTCAACAAGCTCGAGATGTTCTGCTACGTGCTGCCCGAGCAGGCCGAAGCCGAGCACGAGCGACTGATCGCGCTACAGGAGCGGATGCTTCAGGCCTGCGAACTCAGCTACCGCGTCATCGACACCGCGGCGGGTGATCTCGGCTCGAGCGCGGCGCGCAAGTACGACGTCGAGGCGTGGGTTCCCACGCAGGGGCGGTATCGCGAGCTCACCAGCACGAGCAACTGCACGACCTACCAGGCGCGCAGGCTCGACATCCGGTATCGCACCGACGGCGGAAAGACGGCGCCGGTCGCGACCCTCAACGGAACGCTCGCGACGACACGCTGGATCGTCGCTATTCTCGAAACTCACCAGCAGGCCGACGGGTCGGTTCGCGTGCCCGAGGCTCTGCGGCCGTACCTCGGCGGACTCGAGCTGTTGGCCCCGGTCGCCTAGATGACTCACCGTGAGCAGTGGCTCGTCGCGCTCGACATCGACGGAACCGTGCTGCACGAAGACGGCACCCTGACCCAGCCGGTGACGGATGCGGTGCGCCGCGTTCGTGACGCGGGTCACCTCATCACTCTCGCCACGGGCCGCTCCTGGGAGTCGACCGAGCCAATCATGCGTGACCTCGGCCTCGAGCCCGAGTTCGTCGTGAGCGCGAACGGCGCGATCACCATGCGGCGCGACGACAACGTCGAGGGCGGATATCGCCGCGACCTCGTCGAGACATTCGATGCGCGTCCGGTGCTGGAGCAGCTGCGGACGAGCCTGCCCGACGCGCGCTTCATGGTCGAGGATGCCAAGGGTCAACGGCTCTACACCGAGGGCATGTCCGACTGGAACCTGGAGCACGCGATTCAGGTTCCGCTCGATCAGCTGGCCGATGAGCCGGTGACCCGCGTCGTCGTGGTGTCACCCAATCATGAGCCCGAGGAGTTCATCCGCCTCATCGACAGCCTCGGCCTGCACCAGGTGAGCTACGCGATCGGCTGGACCGCGTGGCTCGACATCGCCCCCGACGGCGTCAACAAGGGCACTGCTCTGGAGCGAGCGCGGAGCATTCTCGGCGTGCCGCGGGAGCGCGTGCTCGTCGCCGGTGACGGACGCAACGACATCGAGATGTTCGAGTGGGCCGGCGCCTACGGCCGGGCCGTCGCCATGGGGCAGGCGCCGCCCGAGGTCAAGGCGGCGGCGACCGAGCTCGCCGCGGATGTCTGGGTCGACGGCCTCGTGCCCGTGCTCGATTCGTTGCTCCTCCCGTAGTCCGTCGCCGCGCGCGGCTGCTGGGTGCTGTGCGTTCGGCGCATCCCCAGGGCAGGTGCGGTTAGAATCTGTCGGGCGTGAGTTTTTCACGGGAGGGCTGTCCGAGCGGCCGATGGAGCCAGTCTTGAAAACTGGTGGGCAGAAATGTCTCGTGGGTTCGAATCCCACGCCCTCCGCGGAACCGGGCGTTCTTGTCCGACCACAGTTGGGAGTTGCGAGTGAGTGAGACGACGCGGCGCGCGCAGCGCAGAGCGCCGGCCGGAATTGCCCGTCACGGCAAGCTGAGGCGGCCCCGCGCCTGGACGACCGTGCTCAAGATCGTCGCGGCATCCCTCACCGTCGTTCTCGTGAGCGGCGCTGCGCTCGCCGGGCTAGAGCTATGGCGGTTGCAAAGCAGCATCAAGACGGTGACGCTGGTCGGCGAGACCGAGGGGCCTCCACCCGCGCTCGGATCGTTCGAGGGCGGCTTCAACCTGCTCGTCGTCGGCAGCGACAAGTGCGAGGATCCCGGTGGCTGCGCCGGTCGCGGTAGCGCGGAACTCAACGACGTCACGATTCTGCTGCACGTCTCCCAGGATCAGACTCACGCCGTCGCTGTGAGCTTTCCGCGCGACCTCGTCGTTCCCATTCCCCCGTGCCCGGCACCGAGCGGTGGCAACTATCCATCCATGTCCGGGCAGCCGATCAACGTGACGCTCTCCTATGGCGGGTTGCCGTGCACCGTTTTGACCCTGGAGAGCCTCACTGGGCTCGACATCCAGTTTGCTGGACTGGTCACGTTCTACGGTGTTGCCTCGCTCGCCACAGCGGTAGGGGGAGTCACGGTATGTGTCGATGGTCCTATCAACGACCGTTACGCAGGACTGTTCCTGCCTAGCGCTGGTGAATACGAACTTCAAGGCCACGACGCTCTTGCCTTCCTGCGCTCGCGCCACGGCGTCGGCGACGGCAGCGACCTCGGGCGTATCAGCAGCCAGCAGGTGTACATGTCGTCACTCGTGCGGACCCTCAAGAACGATGGCGTGCTCAACGACCTCGGCAAGCTCTACAACATCGCGAATGTCGCCGCGAACCACATGACCCTGTCGGAGGGCCTCAGCAACGTCAACACGATGGTGGCGATGGCACAGGTGCTCAAGAACCTGCCGCTTGAGCGGGTCATGTTCGTCCAGTACCCCGGAGTGACCGGCCAAGACGGTTTGTATTTGGGCAAGGTTGCGCCCGTCAAGTCGGTCGCGGACCAGCTTTTCGCCAAGATCAGAGCCGATGAGCCATTCACCGTTGCTGCGGGAAACACGGGGATCGGTTCAACGCTCAACCCGAACGCGCCGGAGCCCACCGTCGACCCGAGCCCCTCGGCAAGCGCCGACGCACCCGTTCTCGAGCCAGGTCAGGTGATCGCGGGGCTCAAGGGCCAGAGCGCCGCCGACCACACGTGCTCGAAGGCGAACTGAGTTGCCGATGGATCCGTGCTCGCCGACCCTACGACGGTGACGCCCCCACGATCGACTCGCACCTCGCGCGTTGTCGCATTCACCGCCCTGGGTGTGGTCGCGGTCGCAGTCATCGCGGCGATGGTCGTGGCCACGGTTCAGTTCGTCGAGTGGCGTCAGGCACTGACACGCTATGAGTCGGCTGCGCTCGCACAGGATGAGGCAGTGGTTGGCTTCATGCAGGCGGTAGGTGAAATCGATGCTGCCCGAGAAGAGTTGCTCGACATCGACTCACTCGTGCATTCGATCCTCGAACTCGAGGACGACCTCGTGCCGAGGGAGGCAACCGCGGCGCTGAGTTCGCTGCGAGACAACACGACCGTCATACTCGCGCCCCTGGTCACGCTCGGATCACCCGAGGTGACAGAGCGCCCTGCTGAGCCGACGACGCTGGACGTAGAGGCGCTCGATCGGATCGCAAATCGGATCGCCTACGAGTCGAAACGAATCGATGGAGCCACGGCGAACCGCATCCGGTCTGCAGAATCCGTGAGGGGTTTCGTTGCAGAGGCCGGCACAGCGCTCAGGGACTTGGTCGCCGGCATCGTCACTCGCGGTCACGAGTTCGTCACAGAGCGGCAGGACGCGAGCGAAAAGTCACTGCTGGCTTTCCAATCCGCCCTCGACACCCTCGCCGAGACGAATGCCGGTGAACTGTTGGAAGCGCTGGACGTCGTGTTCGATGCCGCCGGCCAGGTCGCCCACAGCTCGAATGCTGTTCGACTTTCCGACCCGAACTCTGTCGTTGTGGTGGTCAATAAGAGGAGGCCACTGCAACCACAAAGCTACGCACCGGAGTTGGTGCGCGTGAACGTGCCGTACGTCTCAACACCACTGTTGCGTCAGGAGGCCGCTGGACCGCTCGTGGAGATGTTCGCGGCCTTCCACGCGGAGACCGGGGAGCAGCTCCGACTTCAGAACAGCTATCGCTCGTACGCCACGCAAACCAACACCTACAACTACCATGTGTCGACGAAAGGTCAGGCACAGGCCGACCGAGGCTCGGCACGGCCCGGGCACAGTGAGCACCAGACGGGGCTCGCGCTCGATGTCGACCCGGTGGGCGGCGGTTGCAGCATCCAGCAGTGCTTCGGCGACATGGTGCACGGCAAGTGGCTTGAAGCGAATGCATGGCGCTTCGGCTGGATCATCCGCTACCCGAACGGTTATGAGCACATCACCGGATATGACTGGGAGCCCTGGCACCTGCGTTACGTCGGCGTTGACGTCTCGACCGCGATGCACAGCCGCGGTATCGCGACACTCGAGGAGTACTTCGGACTCGATCCGGCACCGACCTACTAGCTGTGGTGTATGGTCCGCAGGCGAACTGGGTTCCTCGCCAGCCGCGTGCCGCTATGATTGCACTCGAACAACTGGAGACGTCGCATAGTCAGGCCTAGTGCACCACCCTGCTAAGGTGGAGTTCCCGTAAGGGAACCGAGGGTTCAAATCCCTCCGTCTCCGCAAAATCCCTGGTCACAGTGTCTTTCCGTGGTTGCCAACGACATCGCTCTTGAGGGCACCGAGAACGGGGGCGTAGGTTCCCAGCGCGCTGCAGGAGCTCGTCTGCGCGCAGGCTGAGCGACACGAGCCGGGCTCGGCGCGTTCTTGGTTCCCCCTTCTCGGTGTAGCTCTCGGAGTGCGCGCTGGAGATCTCGGACGCGGAGAGCGCGGAGCTCCGATGCGGCGGAAGGTCTCGCTCGGCACTAGCGGTCACAGGGCATCCCTGTCGGCCAGGCCATTGACTTCCGTTCGCGTCACCGCCATAGTCTGATCACAATCATCGGATTGGTGACCTGCAGGCACCCGAAGGAGCGCACGTTGGCCGACCCACGACACCCGTCTCATCCTGATCATTCGACGTATCGGTCAGGCATGCGACGGTTCTCCCAGGGCGGCGCCATCGTCGTTTCGGCGGTAATCCTCCTCGCCGGGTGCGCTGCGCCACAGGATGCCCTCACCCCCGACGGTGAGACGACGGAACCCACCCAAGACCTGGCCGCGTGGGGTGTTGACTGGACGAGGATTGACGTGACACCACCGAGCACCGCAGAGGCAGGGTACTGGCGCAGTCTGGGTGGTGGCGACATCCTATGGGCGTACCAGACGGAGCTGCCGACCACGCTGTACGGAACCACCGACGGAGCAACCTGGCTGACGGTTGACCTCACCGAGCACGGTCTTCCGGCGGAGGCGAACTTCCAGTCCGACTACTCCTGCCCGGACACGAAGATTCTCGGCGACGACGGGCCGACGGCACTGCTTCACTACGTGAGCGGTTATGGTGGCACCCATCCTCTCGGTCTCCTGACGGCCATGTGGTTCGTTGAGGTCACCTCGGCGGGTGCGGTGACGGTGACCAACGGTGCGGACATCGGGCTCGAGCGGATGCCGGCCAGCGAGGCGGGCTGGGACTTCCGCACCCGGTGCATCGCAGGAACCGTCGACCTCGCGGGAACTGAGATCATGGTGGGCGGAGGTCAGTGGTGGCAGCCGTACAAGACGGGCAGCTACGACCTGTTCTCGGCGACGCGCGGTGCCGACGGTTCATGGTCGGTGTACTCCACGAACTCGCCGCCGATGAACAGTGCTTCCGGCAACCACTACATCGTTGGGGTGGAGCGTGTCGGTGACGAGGTGATGATGGTCACCCTGTCGACCGGAACGGCCACCCAGTTCGACGTGTGGCGCACTACCGACGGCAGGTCGTGGGAGGTTGAGCGAGTGGACGCGATCACTGAGGGCGAGCTCGACCTGTTCACGGCGCAGTTCGCGGTCACCGGTGACGGGATGATGGCGGTGCTGGGCAGTTACAGCGCCGACGGCGGGGACATTGTGGCGGTGTGGTCCAGTGCGGATGGCAGCACCTGGAAGCGCACCGACCTCACCGAGGCGGGATATCGCAAGCCGTTGCTGGTGACCGAGTCACCCAGCGGCCTGTTCGTCCTCCTCGAAGGCGACGGTGGGGTCGATGCGTGGGGCACGTCAGACGGTGCTGTCTGGAGTCAACTGGCCGAGAACCTCCCCTATGCCGCGGGCGGCGCGGTCCCTGTAGCCGGTGGGCTCGCGTCCTTCGCCGGCAGCGCGATTCTGCTGACCGGGCTCGACTGGCGCTGAATTCCTTGACAACGAGAGGGCTTTGACGAGCACACCCAGCACGTACGGAGTGGCCGGGGCGGCACCGAGTTCTGCGACCGTCGGCCACGGGTGGTCATTTCTATGGGTGGCATACCCGCGGAAAGCAAAGCGATCCCGCTGATGGGCTTAGGCGACCCGCGATGGGTCGACGGTGCCCGGAGGTGTCCCGCCCCGCAGTTTCGGAACCGCGCTACTTCCACAGCACTGTGTAGCGGAAGACGTAACCGTCACCATCCGGGCTGAGCACCAGATCCACCCGGAACTCGTCGCTCTCCCACGCCCAGGTTCGCGCATCAGCGCCAGCAGTGAGGGCGACCTTTTCGGCGATGTCAATCGCCTGGTAGCCGTTTCGGCCGAACCACTCGGCTCGCTCGACGGGTTCCGCGTCGCTGTCGAAGCTGTAGTCGATTCGCCACTCGTAGTTCACCCGATCCACGAAGCTCGGCGATTGAGTCGGCAGCGGGAAGTGGGCGGGAAACTCGGCGAGATCGATCGGCGAGGCGTCATCGGCGAGGCTTTCATCCTCGGTCATGGTGTCGGTCGGGGTGGTCACCGTCGGAACTGCGTCCTCGACCGGGGATTCATCAGAGCTGACCGACGGGCTCAGGCAGCCCGTGAGCAACAACGGCAGCGCAAGGGCGGCGGCGAGCAGCCGGAGACTTCTTGCGGGCGTCATCGCGCGGCCACGTTGTAGTTCAGGTTGCCGCCTCGCACATCCTCCCAGGACACCGACACGTTCCAGTGGGTGCTTTCGTAGACTGCCATCTGGTGGTCGTTGATATTGCTCGAGGCGGTTCGAAGTATCTCCTCGTACCTCGACGAGGTGTAGTGCGCGAGCATCCGCTCGTACTCACTGAGAGCCACATCTTCGAAAACGAGCAGCCAGCTGCCCTCCGAGGCCCAGGCGCTGACGAGCCGGCCAGCGGGTACCGGGTGGTCTGCCGGGAAGTCGGCGGGGAGTTCGACCGAGCTTCCCGCTTGGACGCTGCCGGTATCCGTCTCGACCATGAGACCGCCCTCGCCGTCGGTCGTGATCTCGGCATCCGTCTGTGGCTCGATGATGCTCTCGATCGGACTCGCGCAACCCGCAAGTGTGAGTGAGAGGGCGACCGCGCCAGCGGCGCCGAGAATTCTGATTCGCATAGTTCCTCCTCGATGAGTCGGTTCCTGGTGGGGGATTTCATTGTGGTGCGACGCGGCGAATGATGCATTGAGTAGGAACTACTCATCGAGAAATCCGCGCTCGGTGATCGCCGCTCGGAGGCAGAAAAACAGGTGACGCAGCGAGTGCTCACTGTGATGAACTGGAGGCATGATCTTCGAGTCCCGCCATATCTCGCAGGTGATCGGGCGCGACCCCGGCGCGGTTGCCGCGTACGCGGGCAACCCGGCGAACCTGCCGCGGTGGGCGGAGGGGTTGAGCTCAGGAATCCGTCTGGAGAACGGGCGATGGTTGGCAGACTCGCCCATGGGCGCGGTCGAGGTCAGATTTCTCGGCGGTCTCGAATTCGGCATCCTCGATCACGACGTGCTCATGCCCGACGGCACGATCTTTCACAACCCGATGCGCGTCGTGCGCAACGGCGACGCGAGCGAGATCATCTTCACCCTCTATCGCTGGGCGGGCACGAGCGACGACGACTACGAGAAGGATGCCGCGATGATCCGCTCAGACCTAGCGCGCCTGCGAGCCATTCTCGAGGCGCAAGGCTAGCTCGCGGCCGCCCCAGCGGCGGCGCAACCAGCGGTCGTGCGAGGCGACCAGGATCGTTCCCGCCGACGCACCGACTGCCTCCTCCAGTTCACCCGCGAGAGCAAGGGAGATGTGGTTCGTCGGCTCATCGAGCAGCAGGAGGTCCGGTGCCGACGCGATGATCACCGCGAGAGCGAACCTGCGTCGCTGCCCGACCGACAACTCGCGGAGGGGTCGCGCGGCATCCCGAGCATGAAGCAGGCCAAGGTCTGCGAGCGTCGGCATGCCTCGGGCAGCGAGCGGTTCGTAGAGCTGCTGCGGGCTTCGCTCCGGATGCCTGAACTCGGGGTCCTGGGTCAGCTCGCCGACGCGGCGTGCACTCACGTTGAGGGTGCCGCTGTCCAGTCGCACCCGACCGGCGATCGCCCCGAGAAGCGTTGACTTGCCGACGCCGTTGGCACCGGTGACAAGCACATGCTCACCGGTGGCGACCTCGAGGGAGGGGAGTGAGAGGCGCCCCGCGACCCTGAGATCGGTGCCGGTCACCATTGGCCCCGACGTGCCGCTCGCTCCCAGCGGCGCGCTGAATCGCAGCAGCGGAGGTGGCTTGCGAACCTGGGTCGCCTCGGCCTCTGCGAGGCGACGCTCAGCATCCTTCTTCCGTCGCGCGAGTGTGCGGTCGACGTTCGCCCCCTTGAACTTGTGGATGAACTTGTCGTTGTCGCGCGGACCGCGGCCCGGCGCGATCGAGTCGGTGCCGATCCTGGTTGCTGTGCGGAGGCGATTGAGTTCGTCCTGTTCGGTTGCGAACCGCTGCTCCCAGCGGGCACGGGCAGCGGTGCGTGCGGATTCGTAGTCGCTCCAGCCCCCGCCGAAACGACGGCCACCCTCGCCGTCTGTGCCGAGTGCTGTGGGATCGAGGTCGACGAGATCGGTCGCGACATCGTCGAGGAACACCCGGTCGTGACTCGCGAACAGCACGACACCACTGAGTTCGGACAGCCGTTGCCCGAGCAGCTCGAGCGTGCCGTCGTCGAGGTGGTTGGTGGGCTCGTCGAGCAGCAGGGCTGCGGGGCGGCGGGTGAGCGACGTCGCGAGCGCGAGGCGAGCTCGCTGACCGCCCGAGAGCGAGCCGACGAGCCGCTCGGGATCGAGTCCGCCGACTCCGAACTCTTCCGCGAAGAGGAGCGCGCGGCGGTCGGCGTCCCATGCGTCGTGAGCAGTGGCCCACTCGAGAACCTCGGAGTAGCGCAACGCCGACTCGGGGTCATCGAGAAGGTGCGACAGGCGCTCGAGTTCGGCGACAGCATCCCGAAGCGGAGCGAGTGCCGTCGCGAGCACCTCGGCGACCGTGCTGTCGTCTGCGAACGGGGGCTCTTGGTCGAGCCAGATGAGATCAGACGGTCGCACCATGCTGCCCGTGAACTGCGCCGTCGAGGGCAGCTGATCGGCGATGGCGCGCAGAAGCGTCGACTTTCCGGCACCGTTCTCGCCCACAAGCGCGACACGATGACCAGGGGATGCAGTGAAACTGATCCCGCTGAGGGCGGGGCGACCGGCGTACGAGACGCTCGCATCGCGAACGACGATTGCTTCGAGAGTGGACATGGAGACCTCGCGTGCAGTGGGAAACCTGCCGGGTACTCCTCAGACGCAGGTCAGGTCAGAAGAACATCCACATTTCCTGAGTATAACAAGCCGTCTTCGCGACTTTCGATTGACGCGGTCACAACGAGTGCGCAGGCGCGCGAGGATTCCGGGTGTCAGCCTTCGCCGTCGGCAGGGGGCCGATGATCGGGCGATTTGAACTCTAGTTCGACGAAGCTGATGAAATCCGTGCCGTCGTTGCGTACATTGTGACGCACCGGTCGCGTTCTCATATAGGTGACGCCAGCCTGAAGCTCGTTATCCACGCTCGCTTCGTCTGATTCGACGGTCAGTCGGCCCGAGGTGACGGGCACGACGGCGTAGTCGTGCTCGTGGAGATGCCACCCGGTCTGAGTGCCGGGCGGGAACTCCCACAGCGTGATCCTGACCGCTGTGGTGTCGAACTGAAGAGTCGAATGGGCTTGATTTGCGCTCATACCATATTAGCCTAGGACAGTATGCAACAGTTGTGACAGGGGGAAGCATATGCTCTTCTCTCGGCTATCGTGGCGCGCTAGGCCACAATGGGTTCAACTGCAAACAGGGAAACAAGGCGAATGACACAGTCCATCGATGAAAGCACTCCCCTCACCGGTTCGAGCGGCGATCGAGCGCTGTCCATGCCGCTAGCACGAACTGCAGCGCCCCTGAGGCAGGAGATGATCGCGACTCTTCGTGCCGCTATTGTCGACGGCGAGTATCAGGCAGGCGAGCGGCTCGGCGAACGTCAACTCTGTCTGCGCTTCGGAGTGAGCCGCACCGTCGTACGCGAGGCGCTCCGCTTTCTGGAGGCCGAGCGCTTAGTGACGGTGATCCCGAACGTCGGGCCAGTGGTGAGGGGCATCTCGAAGACTGAGGCCGCAGCCATATTCGAGGTGCGGGCCGGACTCGAAGCCCTTGCTGCGGAACTGTTCGCTACCAAGGCGACAGCGTCCGAACGCGCTCGCCTGACCGGTGCGGTGGAATCGGTGAGGGCGGCTTTCGAGGAAGACAGTCATGTGGGCTGGATTCTGTCTAAGGACGAGTTCTATGCGGCACTCACGGAGGGCGCGCACAACGAGATCTTGGGAGAGACACTACTCAGGCTGCAATCTCAGGTGAGTGTGCTGCGCAAACTGTCGCTCGGATCGGAGGGTCGACGCCCTCAGACCTTCAAGGAGGTCTCCGACATCGTGCGATTTGCCGTAGCGGGTGATGCGGAGAATGCCGCTCGCGCGGCACGCTTGCACGTCGAAGCCGCTGCCGTCGTCGCAATGCGTGAACTCGACGCACAGACCGGCGCAGGAGCGCGCTAGAGCTGAACTGCGGGCCGACCCAGTCCGGCTGCAACAAACCTCATATCTCATCGTTCGCGCATTGACAGCGCGAACGATGACGACTACCTTCTAATCACGTACTACGAAATAATCGTATTACCGGATGCCAATCAGAGGATCATTGAATGATGAACGCGTCGAATCCACGCCCGGCTGATGCAGTGCTTCTTGGCGGCAAGATCACGACAGGGGTACTCGGTGCGGTGGACGCCGAGGCGATTGCCGTTCGCGGCGACAGAGTGGTTGCAGTGGGATCGATAGCCGAGGTCGCAGCGCTCATCGGGTCGCACACATCGGTGGTTGAGCTCGACGGCCGTCGAGTGATCCCAGGCCTAATCGACTCACACGTTCATGTCGTTCGAGCGGGCCGTTCGTGGAACGACGAGGTGCGCTGGGGCGACGTCAGCTCTCTAGCCGAAGGCTTCGCACTGATTCGCGAGGCTCTTGCCGACGTGCCGTCGACGGGCTGCATTGTGGTCGTAGGAGGGTGGCACCCCGGCCAGTTCGACGAGCAGCGCCCGCCCACGCCCGAGGAGCTCACTGAACTGTCGGCCACTGTCCCGATCTTCGTGCAGCAGCAGTACGACCAGGCGATCCTGAACACTGCCGCGCTGGAGAAGTGCGGCATTCGAGGGACCGAGCAGGTGCCGTTCTCCGGGGAGGTCGTGCGCGACGCATCGGGGAACCCTACCGGCATCATCAAGGGGCAGGCGGCGTACGCCTACTGTCTCGAGCTCATGATGAACCAGACCCTCGATCGCCAGATCGAGAACACGATCGCGATGCAGCGCGACCTCAATGCACTGGGCATGACAGGAGCCATCGATCTGGGCGGCGCATCGCGTATGGACGCTGAGGCATACCGGGCCGTGCATGAGGTTCATCGACGGGGTGCCATGACTCTTCGTACTCGGCTCTTCGTCCATCCGCGCAGCGGGGTCGATGAGCTCGATCAGATCAAGGACTTTATCAACTACCTGCACCCGCGCTTCGGCGATGATTTTTTACGGACTGTCGGTATCGGCGAGATCCTTTTCAAGGGCTACTACGATGGCGCTGGATTCACCTCGATCGAGATCTCCGCAGAGTTGAAGCAGCGCCTTCGGGAAGCCACGGTGCTCCTCGCTGAAAGCGGCTGGACGATGAACATCCACGCGATCCATGACTCGAGCGTCCGTTCGATCCTCGACGTTTGGGAGGACGTCGATGTCGAGATCCCTCTCTCCGACCTCAGGTTCTCGTTCTCGCATGCTGACGCGATCAGCGACGAAAGCCTCCATCGGGCCAAGGCGCTCGGCGCGGGGATCATGGTGCAAGACCGCATGGGGATGCGCACCATCGACTCAGCTAAGGCTTGGGGCGAGGACGCCGTTCGCCACGCCCCGCCACTGAAGACGATGCTGAACCTGGGCTTGCCCATCGGAGGAGGCACTGACGCCACCGTCGCGGCCCCCATAAATCCCTGGCGTTCTCTCTGGTGGATGGTCACCGGCAAGCCCATCGACGGGGGAATCACGAGGGACGAGTCGGAGCGTCTCACCAGGGCCGAGGCACTTGCGGCTTACACCGTGGGCAGCGCGTGGTTCTCTTTCGATGACGACCGACTCGGCACTCTCGAGGTGGGCAAACTAGCCGATCTCGCAGTGCTGAGCGAGGACTACTTCGAGGTGAGTGACGACAGTATCCCGTTCATCACATCGGTCCTCACGGTGGTCGGCGGAAACCCGGTCCATCACTCAACCGAATGGGGAGGTGCAGCCACCTGGAGTAGCGAATGAGCGAACACCCCCACGATAACGATCACATTTCCCGATCCATCCACCACACACAAATGAGGTCCACAATGAGGAAGTCAATAACGACAGCCGCTGTGCTGTCTCTCGCGAGCGCGCTTGTGCTCTCAGGTTGCACCAGCGACCAGCCTGCCCCGACACCGGGTGATTCCGGCGAACTCACGTCTGTGACCGTCGGTACGATTCCCATCGTTCATGCCGCGGCCCTCGTTCTCGGCATCGAAAAGGGATTCTTCGAAGAAGAGGGACTCGACGTAGAGTACGACATCGCCGCGGGCGGTGCAGCCATCATCCCCGGGCTGACGAGCGGAGAGTTTCAGGTCGGACTGGCCAACCCCGTTTCTCCGATGCTCGCGGCCCACCAGGGTCTCGACATCGTGATGATCGCTAACGCCGACTATGCAGAGCAATCCCCCACCGTCGACGCGGACGGCTGGGTTCAGGCTCCCGACGTCGTTCTCGTGCGGAGCGACTCGGCAATCGAGTCGGCCAGCGATCTTGAGGGCAAGACCGTAGCGGTGAACACCTTCAAGGGGATCGCGGAGCTAGCAATTAGGTCGGCAGTTGAGGAACTGGGCGCCGACTCGTCACAGCTCAATCTGGTCGAGATAGGTTTCCCGGACATGCTCAACGCACTCGACACTGGGAGCGTCGATGCGATTGTCGTCTCGGAGCCGTTCTACACCATCGCGCGCAACAGCGGAGATACGTTCCGCGGGCTCTTCTCGTACATGTCGGAAGCTGGGTTCGAACTTCCCGGCGACGTCTACTTCGCCGCACGCGACTACGTTGAGCAGAACCCCGAGGTGATTGCTGCGTTCGCGCGGGCCGCCAATCGTTCGAACGCCTACGCTCAGGCAAACCCTGAAGAGGCACGAGCGATTCTCTCGGTGTACACGGCGATCGACGAGGAAACGGCCGCACAGATCTACCTGCCCACGTGGTACGAAGATGCAAACGCGCCGTTCAACATCACCGGACTGCAAGGTCTCGCTGACCTGATGCTGAAGTTCGGCCTGATCAATAACGAGATCGATGTGCCCTCGATCTCCGTCATCAACTAGGCGACGTTGTTTGGGGGTCGGCGGTGCGTGAATGCGCACCGTCGACTACCAGCACACTCATCATCGGCATGACAAGGAGCACAGCGTGGACTACAGAGTGATGCGTATTCGTGGCGTGAAGACCGCCTACCTCGACGAAGGATCAGCAGCAGCGCAGCCCATCGTTCTCCTTCATGACGGCTCGCCTGGCTCGGACGCACGATCGTGCTGGGCACCGCTAATCCCGCTCCTGGCTGAGAAGTACCGGGTCATCGCCCCTGACATGACCGGCTCGGGCAGGTCGGAGAAGTTGATCCACCTCGACACGGACTTCTACAGCCACATGATCGGCCAAGTCGCCGGCCTTTGCGACGCGCTCGCGCTCGCGCCGCCGGCCTTGGTTGGTGCCTCCTTAGGTGGGGGGATGGTGCTTCAGTCAATGGCGCGGGGAGCATTCTCCATTCTTTGCGGAACCTCCATCGCCGGTCCAGGGGGCCGGTACATGAATCCCGAGGGATTGCTGCCGATCAGCAACTATGAACCGACCGAAGAGGCGACGCTCGCCGTCGAGCGCACGCTCGTCAAGGAGCCCTCTGAGGCCGCTGTGCGCGCGCGGCTGGAGAGCGCTCTCTCTGACGGCTACCTCCCGTCGTATCGAGCGCGGCGCATTCACGGGCCTGGGATCCTTCCCGAGCCGAGCGACCCTGACATCCACCCCCACACGGCGATGATCCGCCGGATCACCCGACCCACCCTCCTCGTCGCCGGCGGTCAAGACCCGCTCGTCGACCCCCAATGGGCCGTCGAGATGGCGAAGGAGATCACCGGTGCTTCGGTGTTCACCGTCCAGGATGGACTCCATCTTCCGCACGTCGACAATGCCGCCGAGGTCGCGGCCCGACTCGACGAGCACATTGGACACGCGATGGCCAAGCGCGTCTGACCTGACGCATCGCCGAACTTTCACCTTCAACACCGATAACCGATAGGAACCACATGTCGCTCAAGCTCCGCAAAGTCATCACTCAGGTGGAGACCCTCAGTACCGAATACGATCGGGAGGTTGATCCCACGATCCGCACCGCCATCGCCGCCGCGGTGATCCGCAATCCGTGGGTCGACGAGGGGTTCGTCGAGGACCTCAGCCCGAAGATAAAGGCGATCGCTCCCGAACTGGGCCAACTGCTCTCTCATGAGGTCGTCACCGCACTGGGCGGTGGGGTGAGCATCGAGGCGTACGGCAAATCGGCGGTCGTCGGGCTGAACGGCGAGATCGAGCACGCGTCGGCCCTCATCCACACGTTGCACTTTGGCAACGTGTTCCGGGACATGGCGGAGGGCACGAGTTACCTGAGCTTCACCAATCGCCGGGCCGGCTCCGGTGCCCTCGTCGTCATCCCCATGGTGCACAAGCTCGAGTCGTGGCGGAGGTCGCACTTCATCACGTCCACCCTCTCGATCGAGGATGCGCCCGAAGCCGATGAGATCGTGGTGGCCATCGCAGCATCCACCGGCGGGCGCCCATTCGAGCGCATCGGTGACCGCAACCAAGACCTCGCGAGCGGAATCTAGGATCGCGAGATCATGCAGCACTGCAAGGACGTAGCGGAATGACCGGAATCCGGCCACCTGGCCTGACCGATCGCGAATGGGTGACGCGGGCGGTGGCCGACGCGGAGATTCCCGCCCTGATGGTCGCCCTCGCCGACGCGCTCGGGGACGACTCGATGGTGCCTGACGATCTCAGGCCGCCCAACCGCAAGGTCGCGCTGCCGGAGGCCCAAGGCGGCCTCTCCCAGCAGCAGCAGACGATCGCGCGAGGGCGCGCGGTCGATGGGGTGCTGCGCCTGCTCGCGGGCGATGATCGCGTCGCCCCGAAGTCGAAGGGAGACAAGGGCTTTCGTCGCCGACTGATGGACTACCTCATCGGCGACGTGGACGGCTCGCTGCTGAAGCTCTTGGATCGCGAGCTCGGGTACGAGAGCGCCGAGGCGGAGCCCGCAGCGGTCGGCGCCCTTGCCGAGGACTTCACCGTCGCGATCATCGGTGGCGGGATGTCGGGCATCGCGATGGCCTACCGCTTGAAGCGGGCCGGCATCCCTTTCGTGATCCTGGAGAAGAACCACGACATGGGGGGAACGTGGCTGGAGAACGTTTACCCCGGCGTTCGCCTGGACACCAACAATTTCGCGTACGGATTCTCGTTCGCCCAGACGAAGGACTGGACGCACCAGTTCTCCGAGGGCTCGACGATCCTCGAGTACTTCCGCTCGCTGTGTGACAGCGAGAACCTGTGGCCGCACTTCCGGTTCAGCACGCGGGTCGATGCCGCGACCTTCGATGCCACGACCGGATCGTGGACTCTCGAGGTGACATCCGACGGCGTCGCCGACACGGTCACCGCCCGCGCGCTCGTTAGCGCGGTGGGCCAGCTCAATCTGCCCAAGCTGCCCGACATCGTCGGTGTCGGAGAGTTCAGCGGGCTCGAGATGCACTCCGCCCGGTGGGACCCGAACGTCGATCTCGTGGGCCAGCGCGTCGCCGTGATCGGAACGGGCGCCAGCGCATATCAGGTCGTTCCCGCGATCGCTGCGGATGTCGAGCAACTCCACGTCTTCCAGAGGACCGCGCCGTGGATCATGCCGACCCGCGGGTACTACGAGCCCCTGAAGCCCGGCTTCGCGTGGCTCCTGCAGGTCGTCCCGAACTACGAGCGCTGGTTCCGGTTCTGGCAGTTCTGGACGGCCACGGAGGGTCGGCTCCCCTACGTCGGCGTCGACCCCGAGTGGAAGGAGCCCGGTAGCGTATCCGCAGCGAACCGTGAGCTCCGCGAGGTGCTCGAGAGCAGGATCCGCGAGCAGTTCACCGACCGTGAGGACCTCATGGCCCAGGTGATCCCCGACTACCCACCGGGAGCGAAGCGCATGCTGCGCGACGGGGGCGCATGGTCGACGACACTCAAGCGGGACAACGTAGGCTTGCACACCGAGGGAATCCGGTCGATCGAACCGACGGGGATAAGCACCGTCGACGGCTCCCTCATCGAGGTCGACGTGATCATCTACTGCACCGGTTTCCAGGCCGCCAACTCGCTCGACCCCATTCGCATCACCGGCCTCGAGGGGCTGAGCCTGAAAGAGCATTGGAGCGGAGACCCGCGTGCGTACCTGGGCATCACGATCCCGCACTTCCCGAACCTGTACTGCTTGTACGGCCCCAACACCAATCTCGTCGTCAACGGCAGCGCGACCTTCATGACCGAGGCCGCCGTCGACTACATCCTCGCGAGCATCACGACGATGATCCGCGAGGGCTACCGCTACCTGGACTGCACGCCGGAGGCGCTGGAGAGGTTCATCGCCGACGTCGACAGTGCGAACGCCGAGCGAGCGTGGGGCGTCGAGAGCGTGACGAGCTGGTACAAGAGCAGTTCGGGCCGCGTCTCCCAGGTCTGGCCCTACGACCTCACAACCTACTGGAACCTGACGCGCGACGTCGACCTCGACGACTACACGGTCGTAGTCGAGAACGGCACCTGAGTGATGACGCTGCCCCTCGCCCAGCGCGGCTCGACTCGGCTCCGCGCAGGATCGGCACGCCGGCGCGTGGCGATCCGTGGGCTCACCGGAACGCTCCTCTTCGTGCTCATCCTCGAGGCCGTGCCGCGGCTCGGACTTGTGAACCCGGCGTACCTCCCCCCGTTCAGCGAGATCATGGTGGCTCTCGGGGCGCAGGCCGCGACCCCGGCCTTCTGGACCCTGCTGGGCCAGACCGTGTTCGGCTGGTTCACTGGCCTGATAATCGCCCTCGTCGCCGGCATCGCCCTCGGCATGTTCATCGGCAGTCTGAAGTGGGTTCGTGAGGCGACCCACTCCACGATCGAGTTCCTCCGGCCCATCCCCTCCGTCGCCCTCATCCCGCTGGCGGTCATCCTGTTCGGCACCGACATGCGCTCGACCCTGCTCCTGGTCGTCTACGCGACCTTCTGGCAGGTGCTGATCCAGGTTCTCTCTGGGGTTCAGGATGTCGACCCGATCGCGCGCGAGACGGCGCGCTCGTATCGCTTCCGGCCGCTCACCCAGCTTCGTTCGCTCGTCTGGCCGACCGCCCTGCCCTATGTCATGACGGGGGTGCGGCTGGGAGCATCGGTCGCCCTGATCCTCGAGATCACGGGCGAGCTCGTGATCGGGAGTCCCGGCATCGGAAAGCAGATAGTGCTGTCGCAAACCGCCGGCCAGGTGGCGACCATGTACGCCTTCGTCATCGTGGCAGGGATGCTCGGTGTCGCCGTCAATCTGGGCACTCGGCTGCTCGAGCGCCGGGTCCTGCGGTGGCACACCTCGATTCGACGGGACCAGGAGGGTTCGCCGTGAACACGCTGCTTCGCCGAGTGCTCTTCGCCGTCGGTCTCCCCGTGATCCTCGTCACGCTGTGGTGGTTCGTGTCCGCCGGCAGCACGAGCTTCTTCTGGCCGCCCCTGCGCGCGATCGTCGAGACATTTCCCGAGACATGGTTGAGCGGCAGGCTCCTCTCCGATGTGGTGCCAAGCCTCGTGCGGCTCTTCATCGGCTACGGCGTCGCGCTCGCGATCGGCATCGTAGCGGGCGTGGCACTCGGACTGTCCCGCACCCTGCGAGACTACGCGGAGCCGACCCTCGAGTTCCTGCGTGCGATGCCCCCGCCGGTCCTGGTTCCCGTCATCATGCTCTTCGCCGGGATCGGCGACGAGATGAAGGTCGCCGTGATCGCACTCGGCTGCATCTGGCCGGTGCTCCTCAACACCGTCGAGGGCGTGCGCGCGATCGACGAGGTGCTCGCCGACACGGCACGGTCCTACCGCCTCTCCGTGCCCACGCGCCTGATGACGCTCGTGCTGCGAAGCGCGAGCCCCCAGATCGTGACGGGAGCCCGCCAGTCGCTCTCGGTCGGGATCATCCTCATGGTGATCAGTGAGATGTTCGCGGCGAGCAACGGCCTAGGCTTCGCCATCGTGCAGTTCCAGCGGGGCTTCGAGATGCCCGAGATGTGGTCGGGCGTGCTGCTCCTGGGACTCATCGGCGTCATCCTCTCTGTCATCTTCAGGGCCTTCGAGGCGTGGGTGCTCCGGTGGTACCTCAGCATCCAACGTATCGAGCAAAGGGTTTGAGCAGATGGCAGGAGCGTCCAGAATGAACACCACCCGATCTGAGGGCGATGCCTCGCTCCTCGAGGTCCAGCACGTGAGGAAGGTGTACTCGAGCGGGGGCACCGAGTTCGAGGCCATCCGCGACCTCGACTTCCGCGTGAGCGACGGCGAGTTCCTCTGCATCGTCGGGCCGTCGGGAGCGGGCAAGACGACGCTGCTGCGCTGCATCGGGGGCTTGCTCGACGTAACGTCGGGGAGCGTGAGCCTCGCGGGTGCGCGGGTCACGTCGCCACCCGAAGGCATGGCGATCGTCTTCCAGGAGTACGGGCGCAGCCTGTTTCCGTGGCTGACGGTGCGACAGAACGTGGAACTGCCGCTTCGCGAGAAGAAGGTCCCCGCGACGCGACGGGCTGAGCTCGTGTCCGACGCCCTCGAAGCCGTCGGGCTAGCCCATGTTCCCGACTCGTACCCGTGGCAGCTCTCAGGTGGGATGCAGCAACGCGTTGCGATCGCCCGGGCCGTCGCGTACCAGCCGCGCATCCTCCTGATGGACGAGCCCTTCGCCGCGGTGGACGCGCAGACCCGGGCCGAGCTGGAGGACCTGGTCTTCTCGTTGTGGAAGTCCTTGCAGGTAACCGTCGTCTTCGTCACCCACGACATCGATGAGGCGATCTATCTCGGACAGCGTGTTCTCGTGCTCTCGAACTCTCCGACCTCCGTTCTTGAAGACGTGCCCATTCCCCTGCCCAAGGCACGAGATCAGCTTCGAACGCGCTCGCTGCCGGAGTTCAATGAGCTTCGCCAGAAGATTCATCGACTTGTTCAGACGGCGAAACGCACAATGATTACGTGATTTTGATCCGCTGAGAAAAAAAGGATTTGACGATGGAAGAAGCGCACGTGCGCGGAGCCATCCACGAGCAGCGCCAGAGGGGGAGAACGCATGGTGATCGCTGTCTTTGCGACGCAGGGCGACGACTAAAGATTCGACGGCTTAGGAGTTCAATTCTTTGACGCCGTGATTACTCGGCGACGGGCAGCCTGCTCGCCATGACCGGTTCGAACTCGGTTCTCGCAAGAGTCAGGGTGATTGTGGTATTTGTCTGTATTCTCTCCACAACTCCCCACTCATCGACGGGCCTTCGTCGACCGACCGCGAATGTCGAGCGATGCCACCGATCCCCTCACCGCCCCGGGCACGAGCGTGGATCATCTGGACCGTCGGTGTGGCCGCCTACACCTTCGCTGTCGCCAACCGAACGTCGCTCTCGGCCGTGGGCGTTGACGCGGCGAACTACTTTCAGACGGATGCCTCGACCCTCTCCATGTTCGCCGTGCTGCAGCTCGCGGTGTACGGGGCCATGCAGATACCGGTCGGCCTGCTGCTCGACCGCCACGGAGCACGCCCCATCATGGCGATCGGCATGGTGCTCATGGCGCTTGGCCAGTTGATCGTGGCGATCTCGCCCAATGTGGCGGTCGCGATCGGCGCGCGCATGCTGCTCGGTCTCGGCGACGCCGCCGTCTTTCCCAGCGTGCTCCGCCTGATCGCCACCTGGTTCCCCGCTCAGCGTGCCCCGGTCATGGTGCAGCTCACCGGCATCGTCGGACAACTTGGACAGGTCGTCGCCATCGTTCCGGTCGTCGCCCTGCTGCATCTCACGTCGTGGACGGTCACATTCGGAGCGTTCGCGGCACTCGGCATTCTGTTCACGATCCTCGTGTGGCTCGTCATCCGGAACCACCCGCCCGAGGTCGCAGCGGATGTCTCGGTCAACACCGAGACGGGGGCGATTCAGACAGTGACCTCCGCCATCGATACGCGCGTGGGCATTCGGGCGGCGTGGTCGCATCCGGGAACCCGCCTCGCCTTCTGGTCGCACTTCACGACGCCTTTCGCGGGGGCGGCGTTCATGATGCTGTGGGGCTTACCGTTTCTCACGGTGGGCGAGGGCCGCGCCATCGGCGAGGCGGCAGCGATCATGATCGTGTATGTGGTGGCGGGCATGGCCTTCGGGCCGATTATCGGCGCCCTCTCCGCCAAGATGCCGCTGCGGCGCTCGCACGCTCTGGTGCTGCCCACGATTGCGATTCAAGCCGCGGTCTGGTTCGTGGTCATCCTGTGGCCGGGCACAGCGCCGCTCTGGGTGCTCGTCGCTCTCGCCATCGCCCTCGCGACCGGGGGACCCGCGTCGATGATCGCCTTCGACCACGCCCGCGCCCACAATCCCAGCCACCGCTTGAGCTCGGCGACGGGTGTGACGAACTCCGGCGGGTTCCTTTCGGCGCTGCTCGCGATTCTCTTTATCGGGCTCGCGCTCGATCTGCAGGGTGCGGGAACCCCCGAGACCTACACGCTCGACGCGTTCCGCATAGCGTTTCTCACGCAGGTGCCGCTGTGGCTGATCGGCACCGTGTTCATCCTCGTCGAGCGGCGGAAGACCCGCATCCGCATGGGGATCCATCAACCGCGCAGGCCGCGCTAGTCGGGTCTGTGGGTTGACACTGGAGGAGTCCGCATGCTGCGGGCTCCAGCAGGCTCTGGCCGAAATGCAGGAGATTCTGCAGTTTCGCAGCGCGCTGACCCGCGACCACGGCGGCCGGCCCGCGAATCTCCTGCATTTCGAGTGCTCGGGTAGGCTTTGCTGGTGAGTGAGGTGGTTTCGGCCGGCTCGACGGATGCCCGGTCTATGAGTTCTCGGCGGGTGCGCGTCGCCGGCACCCTGCAGCTCATTCAGGGCGGACTCATGGAGGGGCTGCCGTTTCTCGGTCTCCTCGTCGCACTCGCCCTGGGAATCGACCAGGCCGCGGTGACCGAGCGAGCGCAGATCTTCGCGCTTGCCTACCTCAATGACAACCTCTACCTCATGATGATCATGAGCGGCATCTTCGGTGCCCTGCGGGTGGTCGCCTCGATCGGGCTGTTCACGAACCGGATGTGGGGACTCGTGCTCTCCCTCGTCATGTGCACGGTGACACTCGTTCTCATGACATTCATGCTGCCCGCGGGGATCGTCGATGGGCTGCTCTCCGGCACGGCACTGGTGCTGCTGCTCACGGTGTGGTCCGGGTCCACGCCGATCATCGAGCCACGGCTCGATCTCCATGAAGACGACGAGAGCCAGGGGCCGGTGTGATGGGGTACGCGGAGGCTTCACTGGGGCGAGTGGTCGATGCCGCCGGGGAGCCCGTTGTCGTCGTCTTCGGCAGCGAAGGCGCGTCGATGGCCACCGTTGGCGGCCGAACATTTGCCGACCTGCCCGACCTGCTCGAGGCTGCCGGCGGTCACGCGGGCCGAATCGTCGCGGGTGCCCCCATCGCCGCGGCGGATGCGGCGAAACTGCTCGCTCCCATCGCCCGCCCCCGCAAGATCATCTGCGTCGGCAAGAATTACCTCGAGCACGTGCGCGAGTTCGGCGGTGCAGCGGGGCCCGCGCATCCGGACCTCTTCGCAAAGTGGGACAACGCGCTTGCCGGCCCCTTCGACACCCTGCCCCTGCCGCTCGAGTCGACCTCGATCGACTTCGAGGCCGAGCTCGCGGTCGTCATCGGCCGACGCTCGCGGCGCCTCACTCGCGAGCAGGTGACGGATGCCGTGTTCGGCTTCACTGCCGCGAATGACGGTTCGGTGCGCGACTTCCAGAACCACACCACGCAGCGCACGGCCGGCAAGGCATGGGATCGGTTGACCCCGCTCGGTCCGGTCGTTGTTCCGGCAGCGCACCTTGGCGGCGTCGAGCCCGACGTGCGGATCACCGGGCTGCTCAACGGCGAGATCATGCAGGACGACCGCACCACGAGCCTCATGTTCGACATCCCGAGCCTGCTCGTCTACATCACGACCATCATGACCCTCGAGCCCGGCGACCTCGTGCTCACCGGCACACCCTCCGGCGTCGGCGGCGCGCGCGACCCGAAGGTGTTCCTGCGCGACGGCGACAGCTACGAGGTGCGCATCGAGGGCATCGGCTCGCTCGTCAACCGATACGAGACCGAGTCTTTTTGAGCACTGGTTCGCCGACTAGTCTGGGGCCATGGACGACCGCGGGGACCACTTCGACGGGGTGAAGCTGAGCCGTCCGGCCGTTGACGCGCTCATCGAAGCAGGTTACGAGGCGCTGGCGGACCTTCCAGACGATCTCTCCACGCTGCTCGCTCTGCACGGCTTCGGGCCGAAGGCGCTGAGGCTGCTCACGGCGGCGCGCGGCGAGGAGTGAGCCCTCGCTGAGACCGCCCGCCTCGACCGCGCCTCAGTTGACGAGCGCGAGGGCGAAGCCGTCCCACCCCTTGAATCCGACGGTTTGGATGGCGGTCGCGTCGACGCGGGGGTCGCTGCCGATCACGTCGAGGAAGGTGCGCGTTCCGATGATGTCGGGGTCGGTGCTCGAGCCGTCGATGACGCGACCACCCCGCACGACGTTGTCGCACACGATCACGCTGCCCGCTCGGGTGAGTTTCAGGGCCGCCTCGAAGTAGTGGGGGTTGTTGACTTTGTCGGCGTCGATGAAGACGAAGTCGAACGGCTCGAGGTTCTCCTCCGTGAGCGAAGCGAGGGTGTCGAGGGCAGGTCCGACCCTGACCTGCACTCTGTCGGCGAGACCCGAATCGGCGAGGTTGCGACGGGCGACATCGGCGTGGTGCGGCACGGCCTCGCACGTGATGACCGTACCGTCGGCGGGGAGGGCGCGGGCGAGCCATGTCGTCGAGTATCCACCGAGGGTGCCGATCTCGAGCACCCGTTTCGCGCCGATCATGCGAACGAGCAGGTGCAGCAGTTTTGCGTGGGTGGGGGCGACTTCGATCGCCGGCAGCCCCTACCGTTCGCTTCTGGCGAGCGTCTCGGTGAGGGCGGCATCCTGCTGCACGAGCTGGGCGCTGAGGTACTGGTCGACGTCTCGCCACGATTCAGTGTTGTTGCTCATGCTCTTATTGTCGTTGGCGGTGGGGCGAGGTGCACGCTTTCCCGGCGGTTCGCCGGGTAGCGTTCACACAGGATGCGGGCTGGTATAGTCGTCTGGTTGCTTGATGCAGCACGCGCCCGTAGCTCAATGGATAGAGCATCTGACTACGGATCAGAAGGTTGGGAGTTCGAGTCTCTCCGGGCGCGCTTCATCGGTCGAAGCAGTGGTCCCTCCTCTCGAGTGCCTCGAGGCGCCAGCGCGCGTCACGCCTGTGCGTCACAATGGTGACATGCCACTTCAGGGAGAATACGCACCCAGCACCTCCGACTGGGCGCGCGAGCAAGCAGAGTTGATCGAAGCATCCGGCGGCGCCGAGGGCACGGAACTGCACGGCAAGCCCGTGATCGTGCTGACGAGCCTCGGCGCCAAGAGCGGCAAGCTGCGCAAAACCGCTCTCATGCGCGTCGAGCACGAGGGTCGCTATGCCGCCATCGGGTCGCGGGGCGGGTCACCGACCAACCCAGCGTGGGTGGCGAACCTGCGTGCGCATCCCTTGGTCGAGCTTCAGGATGGCCCGGTCACCCGCGACTACACGGTCACCGAGGCGAGTGGTGAGCTTCGTGACGAGTGGTGGCAGCGTGCGGTCGAGGCGTTCCCCAACTACGCGGACTATCAGGAGCGCACGGAGCGTCTCATCCCGGTGTTTGTTCTCGAGCCCAGAGACGCCTAGCGAGGCGCACCGTAACCGCTGTCAGTGGTTACGAAGCATGTCGATGAGCTCGGACTTCTTCTTGTTCGAGTAGCCCGACAGGCCGAGCTCCTTCGCGCGGGACTTCAACTCACTCACGGTGCGGTCGTCGTAGTCCTCGGCGACACCTCCTCGTCTTCCAACCGCGGCGCGTCCATCGCGTGCGGCGGCGTTCGAGATGCGAGCTGCTTTCTCCTTCGAGGCACCCTCGTCACGCAGCTTCTCGTAAAGCTCTTGGTCCTTCAACTGGGGTTCTGAGCGTCTGGGCATGGTTGCACGGTAGGCCCGCACCCGCTGAGTCCGCCGTCAGCTTCGTGCACGTTTGCTGACAACTCCGCCGCGTGCACCCCGGGCCGCCTAGCGTGAGGAGCAGAGAGGCGGGAGCCACCACCATGAGCGACACCGATGCACGCAACCCAGAACGCGGCGACACCACCCGTGACAATGCCGACCGCACCGACCTGAACAGCGGGAAGGAGCGCATGTCTGACGAGGACTTCGGTGACGACACGCTTCCACTTCGTGCGCACGAATACGTCGACACCGGACTCGAGCGGCAAGACACGACGGTCCTCGACCAGAATCTTACGACCACCGATGAACGCATCAGCGGCATCATCTCGCAAACGCGCGACGACATGCTCGGTCGTGACCGCCAGCACATCGTTGAGCTGCTCGGCGAGCGGTTCCGAGACGCGGGAATCGAGATTCCCGAGGACGAGCTCGAGACCATGGCCGTTGCGATATCACGCGACCGCAGTCAGTTGCCCGAGGGAACGCTGGAGGCATACCGCGAGCAGGTCGACCCGGAGTAGGTGAATCACCGGCTGTGGCCAGGCGAACCGAGCCA
The DNA here is from genome assembly GCA_019638935.1 of Cryobacterium sp. Taxonomy (GTDB): domain Bacteria; phylum Actinomycetota; class Actinomycetes; order Actinomycetales; family Microbacteriaceae; genus Terrimesophilobacter. Next base: position 34,995 of record JAHBSW010000005.1, on the reverse strand, counting down.
GCCCCTGCTGCGACACCCTCGCGCTCGCGCCCCCAACCCGCGTAGCCTGTCGGCATGACCGATGTTGCTCCGTGCGTTATCCCTGCTCGCGCCGCGAACCTGCCGGAGCCTCCACTGCTCGCGCGCATCCGTGAGTCGGTCATCGGCGACGACCGCCTCATGCACGGCCCCTTCGGCCCGAAGCCCGTCACCTACGCCGATTACACGGCGAGCGGGCGCTCGCTCGATTTCATCGAGAACTTCCTTCGCACCGAGGTGCTGCCGCGCTACGCCAACACCCACACCGAGTCGAGCGGCACCGGGCTGCAGACGACGCGCCTGCGCGAGGACGCGCGCGCCGTGATCCACGAGGCGGTGAACGGCGACGACGACACGATCGTCATCTTCACCGGCAGCGGCTCCACGGGCGCGATCGACAAGATCGTGCAGATCCTCGGGCTGCGCGTTCCCGCCGAGCTCGATGAACGCCTCGGTATCAGGGCGCGGCTGACGGATGCCGAGCGACCCGTCGTCTTCATCGGTCCCTTCGAGCACCACAGCAATGAGCTGCCGTGGCGTGAGTCGATCGCCGATGTCGTGACGATCCACGAGGACGCCGACGGTCACATCGACCTGGACCAGCTCACCGCCGAGTTGCGCGCCTACGCGGATCGACCGCTCAAGATCGGATCGTTCAGCGCCGCGAGCAACGTCACCGGCATCCTCAGCGACACCCACTCGATCACGCGCCTGCTGCACGAGCACGGCGCCCTCGCGTTCTGGGACTTCGCCGCCGCCGGCCCCTACGTTGACATCGAGATGAACCCCCGCGATCACCGCGAAATGCAGGAGTCCGCGGGCACCGACCCCGTCGCTTCGGGGGCACCCGAGGCCTCGCGCGGCGGATCTCCTGCATTTCGCAGGGGGCAGGATGCGGACGCCGCCCGCAAAGACGCCATCTTCCTCTCCCCGCACAAGTTCATCGGCGGGCCGGGCACCCCCGGAGTGCTCATCGTCAATCGCGATCTGCTGCGCAACCCCGTGCCCGCGGTCGTGGGCGGCGGAACCGTGAGCTACGTGAGCCCCTTCGGCCACCACTACATCACCGACCCCGCCCACCGTGAAGAGGCCGGCACCCCGGCGATCATCGAGTCGATTCGCGCCGGGCTCGTGTTCCAGCTCAAGGAGGCGGTCGGGGTCGACATCATCCAGGCACACGAACGCGACCTGCTGCGGCGGGCGATGACCGCGTGGAGCGCGCATCCGTCGATCCAGATTCTCGGCAACCCCGAGGCCGAGCGGCTCTCGATCGTCTCCTTCGTCGTTCGGCTCGCCGACGGCCGCTACCTGCACCACAACGCCGTCGTCGCGATCCTCAACGACCTCTTCGGCATTCAAGCGCGCGGAGGATGCTCGTGCGCCGGCCCCTACGGCCACCACCTGCTCGGCATCGACGACGACACGAGTGCCGAGTACGAGACGGAGATCCTGCGCGGCTGCGAGGGAATCAAGCCCGGCTGGGTGCGCGTCAACTTCAACTACTTCATCGACGACGAGGTGCTCGACTACATCGTGAACGCCGTGGCGCTCGTCGCCGAGTACGGCGAAAGGATGCTGCCGCAGTACCACTTCGACCCGCTCACCGGACTCTGGCGACACCGTGAAGGACCGGTTGAGCCGCCCCTGCGCTTCGCGGCGATGAGCTACGACAAGGAGGGCGTGCTCCGCCACCCCGTGGCAGACGACGTCGCCCCGGCCGGAGCGCGCGCAGCCGCGCTCGCGGAGGCGCGAGCACTGCTCGAAGGCCTGCCCGAAGCATCCGTCGACGAAGCCGATCTCACCGAGCGGCTCGGGGCCGATGCGGAGCGCCTGCGCCGCTTCCGTCTGCCGGTGGAATCACTGCAGCCGAACTAGGCTTGGTTGTCATGACCTACCGCGTTGAAGTCTCTGAAGCCGTCGCCACCGCGCTCGATGAGGGGCGGCCGATCGTCGCCCTCGAGTCGACGATCATCACCCACGGGCTGCCCCGCCCGCGCAACCTCGAGGCGGCTAAAGAGTTCGAGCAGATACTGCTCGAAAGGGGCGTAACCCCCGCCACTGTCGCCATTCTCGACGGCGTGCCCCAGGTGGGTCTCGATGACGAGGGTGTGCGTCGCATCGCCGAAGAAGACATGACGAAGTCGAGTGTGCGTGACATCCCGATTCTCGCCGCGCGCGGTGCCTCGGGTGCGACGACCGTTGCCGCGACGGCGCACCTCGCGGCGCTCGCGGGCGTGCGCGTGTTCGCGACCGGCGGCCTCGGTGGGGTGCACAGGGGTGCCAACGAGACCTTCGACGAGTCCGCCGATATCACGACCCTCTCGGTCACGCCGATCACGGTGGTGAGCGCGGGGGTGAAGTCGGTGCTCGACATCGCGGCAACGCTCGAACGCCTCGAGACGCTCAGCGTGCCGGTCGTGGGGTTCCGCACCAACACGTTCCCGAGCTTCTGGCTCACCGAGTCGGAGTACGAACTCGACTGGCGTGTCGAATCGGCCGAGGAGGTCGCCAAGATCATGCAGGCACGCGACCTGCTCGTAGGCGATCAGGGACTCATCGTCGCGAACCCCCTTCCGCGCGAGAAGCAGTGGGATCCGGCCGAGCACGACGCCGTCATCGCTCGCGCCTTCGCCGCCGCCGAGGCCGAGGGCGTGACCGGGAAGGCCGTCACGCCGTTCCTGCTCAGCTACATCGTCGAAGCGTCCGAAGGTCGCAGCCTCGAGGTCAACCTCGACCTCGCGCGCAACAACGTGGCGCTCGCCGCCGATATCGCCGTCGCGTGGTCGAAGCTGGGCGCCTGAGTCTTGTCGGAGAGCACCGCGCCGAAGCGGATCGTCACGTTCGGTGATGTCATCGAAGACGTGGTCGTCGTGCCGCAGGGTCCCGTGCGTGCCGACACCGACACGATCTCGACGATCAGCCCGACGCCGGGCGGCTCCGCGGCGAACACCGCGGCGTGGTTGGGAGAGCTCGGCGTGGGCGTCGACTTCGTCGGCCGCGTCGGTGCCGACGACGTCGAGCGGCACACGCGCATCCTCACGGATGCCGGGGTCACCCCGCACCTCTCGATCGACCACGAACTGCCCACGGGTCGTATCGTCATCATCGTCGACGGCAACACCCGCACGATGTACACCGACAAGGGCGCGAACGCGAACTTCAGTCCCGACGAGGTGACCGACGAGCTGCTGGCGGGAGCGGCGCTGGTGCACGTGGGCGGGTACAGCGTCATGAATGCTCCGGATGCTGTGCAGGGCCTCATCGCGCGCGCGGAGGCTCACGGCACCGTCGTCTCCGTGGACCCCTCCTCCGCGGGGTTCCTCACCGACTTCGGCATCGAGCGCTTTCTCGAGGTCGTGGCGGGGGCGAGCATCCTCATGCCCAATCTCGACGAGGGGCGCGTGCTCACGGGACTCGATGACCCCGAGGCCATTGCCATCGCGCTTGCAGAGAGGTTCACGACGGTCGCTCTGACACTCGCCGACGAGGGAGTGCTCGTGGTGGATGCCGGTGGTGAGCCCGTTCGTGTGCCCGCGGTGGCCACGACACTGCTCGACCCGACCGGGGCCGGGGATTCGTTCAGCGCTGGTTTTCTTGCCGAATGGGTGGAGTCGGGGGATGCCGTTGCGGCCGCGCAGGTGGGGGCGCGGGTCTCGGCGCGGGCTGTCGCAACGATTGGCGCGCGGCCTGTGTAGTGCGGGCCGTTTCTGGCCCGCACCGCCGCCAGCGCCGACCGTCATCCCGGCGGTCGGACACGGCTAGGCGCGACCAGCCTTCAGCTTGCCCGCGATGACGATGAGCTGCCGAAGCTCCTCGGTCGTGAGCACCCCGTCGAGGTGGTTCACGATGCTGCGCGCGTGCAGCACGGCAGCGCGCCGAAACACCTCGTAGCCGGTGTCTGTGAGCTCGACGACGACGCCCCGCCGGTCATCCGGGTCGGAGCACTTCGTCACAAGCCCGCGTGAGGCCAGGCGATCGATGAGCCGACTCACGCTCGGCTGAGTGAGCAGCATGTTCTCGCCGAGGTTCTTGATGCGAAGTCGGCGGCGAGGTGCCTGCGAGAGTGTGAAGAGCGCGTCGTAGTCGCCCATGGAGATCTCGTCGTTCGGGAACTCCGCGGTGAGCTTGCGCATGACCGTGACCTGGGCTCGGAAGAGCGCCTCCCACGCCTCGACGGCGAGTGCCGAATCCCCCACGTGGTCCCCCTCGATGACTGTGTGACAAGGATACAAATAAGCACGGGCTTAACTGGTTGAGGGCCCGTCGTGGAGGTCAACGACGGGCCCTCTCCCTTGCACCAAGAGTGTCCTGCAATCACATTCCGCAGTACCTGCCACAGCAAACAGTTCCTGCTGAGATCGACCTTATAACGGTTGAGTAACGAGCGCAAGGTTATCTGTTCGTTATTTTAAAAACGAGTGGATTCTCCCTTATTTCCGGGCCGGTCACGCCGTTCGCGAGGTCGAAGGAGCGACTCAGAGGCGGTCGGGGCTGGGCGAACTCGTGTGGGTGACGGCGACATCCGCGTGCTTGTCGTAGCGGTAGCCGCTGCCGCGCACCGTGCGCACGATGTCCTCGTACGCGCCAAGCTTCGAGCGCAGACGACGCACGTGAACGTCGACCGTGCGCGCGTTCGGTGACTCCTCGCCACCGCGCCACAGGCCGTTCACGATGTCGTCACGTGTCACCGTCTGGCCGACACGCAGCACCAGGAACTGCAGCAGCTCGAACTCGAGGTAGGTGAGCGGGGCGACCTCGCCGTCGATCGTCACGCGCTTGCGCGAGAGATCGATGATGACGCCGTCGACGCGGTCGTCGTCCTCATCCTCTTCTACGTGACGGTGCTTCGCGACCGCGCTCGGATCGCGCAGCGCGAGGCGCACGACATCGACGTCGCGCCCGCCCGCCCCGCGGGGTGCGAGTGCGACGGCGGCGTGGGTCTCGGCGTCCGGAGCGAGCGCCGCGGTGAGGCGCTTGATCTCGGCGACGAGCTGCGAGAGGTCGATGCCGGCGGCAGCGGCCTTGGCTTCATCGAGTCCGATGTAGAGCGCGACGCCGCGGGCCTCCTTCTCCTCGGGCACCGCTCGGAGGGCGCGGGTGGGTGAGAGAGCTGCCGGGTTCGCTGCGGGCTCCACGATCGGCGCAAGGGCTGCTGCGCGTGGGTGCGTCGGAGCCCACGCGGGAGTGGGCTGGAGAGGGATACGGGGTCGGTCGAGAGTTGCGAGAGACATTGCTGTGGTCCTTGGCTGTGTGCTGGCGGTACGCCAGAAGGGGTGAAGGCCCTCTAATGAGGAGGTTCGCGCCTTCGGGTGGATCAGTAGAGCGGAACGGATGACCGATCGTGATGAGGGTCGGCATCCGGGGATGGCATGATCTCCAGGATCAGGAGCGCCATCCGGCGGGGGTTCGGCCTACTAGGCACACATTCGACAACAGCAAGACGCGACGGTCGGCATGGCGCCAACCGGCCGATGAGCCTCGGAAGAGGTCAGGGGCAACGCGTGCGAAGTCATATCGCAATGATCCGGATGCTCGCGCCGATTGTCAAATCGGGTGCTCGGTTCACGAGGCCGGGCGACGCGGTGGTTTGTCGACGATGCGGTGGTTCACACAGGCGCATCGTCGACAAAGCGACGCATCGTTGGCTGGCGTCGGGTCACTCGGCGAGGCCGTAGAGACGGTCGCCCGCGTCGCCGAGGCCGGGAACGATGTAGGCGTTCTCGTTGAGCTTCTCGTCGAGGGCGCCGAGCACGATGGTGACATCTCGACCCTCTGTGGCCTTCTCGACAGCTGCGAGACCCTCGGGCGCACCGAGCAGGCAGACCGCCGTGACGTCGACCGCGCCACGGTCGAACAGGAAGTTGATGGCGGCGAGCAGTGAGCCGCCGGTCGCGAGCATGGGATCGAGCACGAAGCACTGGCGATGGGAGAGGTCCTCGGGCAGGCGCTCGGCGTAGGTCACGGGCTGATGCGTGGTCTCATCGCGCACCATTCCCAGAAAACCGACCTCGGCGGTGGGAACGAGCTTGACCATGCCCTCGAGCATCCCGAGGCCCGCGCGAAGGATCGGCACCACGAGCGGTCTCGGCTTGGCGATGGCCAACCCGTGCGCCGTTGCCACCGGCGTCTCGACCTGAACCGGCTCGACGCGCACGTGCCTCGTCGCCTCGTAGGCGAGCAGGGTGACGAGCTCCTCGGTCAGCGACCGGAACAGCGGTGACGGCGTCGTCTTGTCACGCAGCTTGGTGATCTTGTGGGTGATGAGCGGGTGATCGGCCACGTGTACTCGCATAGGCTCAATCTACTTGCGCGGCGCGCGTCTCCGCGACCGCGCTCGTGGTTTCGGTCACCTAAATCGCGGTGCGGTCCGGCACTCGCGCACATGCTGGTCCACGTTACCGAGCAGAGTCCGCATTGACCAGTCTCTTGAGCAGGTCCGTGGTGTTTTGACCCACACGGAGCTCGGTGCCAGAGGAACGCAGAACAGCGGTCATCTGTCGATCGTGCTCGGCAGTTTCCCGCTGCGACGAGAACCACAGTGGGCCACCGCGGGCGCGCGGGAAGCCGAAGCCCAGCACCGACGCCACATCGATGTCGCTAGCGCGCTCCGCGATCCCATCCTCCAGGAGGAGTGCTCCCTCGTTCGTGATGGCCGCGACCACGCGCCCCACTATCTCGTCTGCGTCGAAGGGCCGGCGCACGATACCCGCCCTCTGGGAGGATTCCAGGACGATCGCGGTGACCTCGGAGTCGACGCGTGCTCGCGAGTTCGAGTCGTAGCGGTAGTAGCCGACGCCGGCTTTTCTTCCGAGTCGCCCGGCCTCACAGAGCTGGTCGGGGATGTCCACATAACGCTCCGTCGGTGCGCGGAGTGGGGCGAGGCGCTTGCGCCTGCTCCATGCGACATCCAGCCCGGAGAGATCGGCCACTTCGAACGGCCCCATCTTGAAACCGAAGCCGCGCATCGCCGAGTCGATCTGGTCGACGTAGGCACCATCCTGAAGCATGACCTCGCACTCGCGTCGATAGGCCGCGAACAGTCGGTTGACTACGAAACCGTCGCTCACCCCAGCGACAATAGATGTCTTGCCCAGGCGCCGCGCCAATCTCAGGGCTGCGTGTAGAACGGGCCCGGAGGTCTGTGCTCCGGGGATGACCTCGAGCAGCTTCATCCGCTCAGCTGGGTTGAAGAAGTGGAGTCCCAGAAAGCGCGTGCGATCCGTCACCGGCTCGGCGATCGCGTTGATGTCGAGATACGAGGTATTGGTAGCCAGAACCGCGGAGCCCGGGAGGATGCGATTGAGTTCCGCGAACAGGGCGCGCTTGACGTCGAGCTCCTCGACCACCGACTCGATGACGAGGTCGCAGTCGGCGAGGCCCTCCAGGGGAGCGCTCTCCAGCTGGGGAACGTCGGCCGCCACTTCGGCCGAGCGCTGCAGGTCTAGGTCGGTGATGAGCGTGGAGATGCCGGAAGCTGCGCAGAGCCGCGCGATGCCCGCGCCCATGGTCCCCGCTCCGACGACCCCGACAGAGGTGATCTCGGGGGCACCTTCTGCGCTCCCGCGCGACCTGCCTGCGCGAAGCTCCCCGAAGCGCAGGTGGCGGAAGGCAGCTGCGGCCGGTGACACCCTCAGCCTGTCGAACGCCTCCCGTTCTCGTATCAGACCCGTCTCGGCTGGTTCTGTTCCGACAGCGAGCGTGAGTGTGATCGCTTCGGGCAGGCCAGGGTAACCTTCGCGCGCGCGTCTGTGCTCCTCGATGATCGCACCGAGCTGCTCAAAATCTTCCGTGCTTGCCTCAAGGTTCACGAGCGGACGTTTGGCGATTCGCAGTGCCAGTTCTACGGCGCGAGGCTCCAGCTCTGCGGCTTCGCTGGTCTCGTCCACGATGCCGAGTTCGAGCGCCTTCTCGCTGCTGAGGGCACGGCCACTCAGAATGGTGTCGAGCGCTCTGGACTTGCCGATCAAACGGGTGAGTCGCTGAATCCCTCCAGCTCCCGGAAGTATTCCCCACTCGATCTCTGGAAGGCTGATTCGGCATCCGTCACTGGCGATTCTGCCGTCGCAGGCGAGGGCGAGCTCAAGGCCTCCGCCGAGCGCGTTTCCATCCAGTGCCGCCACGAACGGAATCGCTGATCTCTCGATCACCGAGAGGATGCGGGGTAGCTCCGGCTCCGCAATCGGCCCGGAGAACTCTTTCACGTCTGAGCCGCTGATAAATGTTCCATGATCGCCAATCAGCACGGCCGCGGTGTAGGCACCTCGCTGTACATCCTCAATAGCGGCGAGGAGTTGACGCCGAAGGGCTGACGTTGACGTGTTCAGCGGGGGATTGGAGAACTCGATGACGGCGCATGCACCGCGGGAGCGTACGCGAACGGTGGCGTCGGCGACCTCAGTCATCCGCGTCATCGATCTGCTGGGTGCCCACTGAGACGAAGGAGTCCACCGCGCTGACACCGAGCCCTTCGCCGAGTACGAAGAGCGGGTTGATCTCGGCTTCGATGACCTCGGGCGCTGTGACGGCGAGATTGGAGAGGGAGACGATCGCTTTGACGAGGGCCTCCACATCGCCTCGTGGACGCGAGCGGTAGCCGCGGAAGAGATCGAAGCTCTTTATCTCGTCGACAAGGCGCCTTGCGGTCTTCTCATCGACCGGGGCAAGGGCGACTGTCGCTTCGGCGAAGAGCTCTGTGGCGATCCCACCGACACCGACCGCAACGATCGGGCCTACGTCGGGGTCGACCCGATACCCCAGCAGCACCTCGAAGAGGCCGTCAACCATGCGCTGCACGAGGACGCCCTCGACGGCGACGTCAGGAGAGTAGTCAGCAATGGATCTCAGGATGCCGGTTCGTGCCTCGTCGAGGTCTCGCCAGTCCTTGATTCCGACGATCACGCCACCGGCTTCAGATTTGTGGGGAAGATTGCGGGAGATCGCTTTGACGACGAACGGGCCATCCAATCCGGGATCCGCGATCACCGCCTCGGGGGCAAACAGCACGTACTCGGCGATGGAGATTCCGGTTCGCTCGATGATGCGATAGCTCTCGACCTCGTTGAGGGCTATCTGGTGGGGCGCGATCGTTCCGGTGGGCCTGTCGCTTTGCGCAGTGAACCATCGCGAGGTTGCGGCATGGATGGCGTCCGCGCATGCTTCGGGGCTGCGGAACGCTGAGATCCCGGCTTGCTGCAGGAGCTTGTGGGCTTCTGGCGCGTGTGGTGCAACGAACGCAGCGATAGGAGTGCCGAAGCTGGCGCTTTCCGCGATCGGTGCTACGACGAGCTCTGGGTGATTCCGGGCAGAGGAACCAGCTACTGCAACGATGACGTCGAACTCTTCCGAGTCCGAGAGGAGTCGAAGGGCGGTGCTGACTGTGTCGTGGTTGGCACCGCTCAGTTCGAGATCGACAAGCGCGTTGGAGTCGCCGCGGATTCCCGCTTCAGCGAGTCGCGCGCGCAGTGTTTCGCTCGGCGCTGTGAGTGCGACTTTCTTTTGCAACCCGAGCTGATCGACGACCATGGCGCCTCCGCCTCCGGTGGTCGTGACAACGATGACGCGCGGTGGTGCCACGCTTGGGCGTGCGAGGAGCCTCTGGCCGAGGTGTTGCCCGTCGAGGAGGGCGTCTAGGTTCGTGGTTCTTCCCATCCCATACTCTCGGAAGAACGCACTGGCAGCAGCGTCATCACCGGCGACGGCACCGGTGTGACCGACGGATAGGCGGGCAGCGGCTTCTGAGCGGCCGAGCTTGTAGACGAGAACCGAGCGACCCGCCTCGGCGGCCAGCTGCGCGAATCGCTGGAGGCTCTCGGCACCAACCATGCTTTCCAGGAACAGTGCGTAGCTCGTGACGGATGGGTCGTCAAGCGTGAGCTGACAGATCTCACCGAGGGTGAGGTCGATCTCGTTGCCGGTGGAAACGAGTCCGGCGAACCCAACTCCGCTCTCACGGCCGCGTGAGAGGAGCGCTCCGATGAGGCTTCCGGATTGCGACGCCACGAATACCCCTCCCGGAGTTCCTGCGTCTTCGGCGAAGACCGCGTTGCCGGTAAGGCAGAAGTTGACGTGAGGGTTGGCGATGCCGAGGCTGCTCGGCCCGAGAAGTCGAGTCGACGATCCGGCAAGGGTGTCTTTCACGGCCTGCACCCGGCGCGCGCCTTCGTCGGAGGACGCGTTGAATCCGTTGGCGAGAACGGAGACCACGGGCACGCCGAGCCTCACGCATTCCCGGATGGCGTCGAGCGCCGGTTCGGAATTCATAACGACGTAGACGTGGTCGGGCACTTCGGGCAGTGCCTCGAGGCTGGGCCAGCACGGTTCGCCGAGCACCGTTGTGCGAAAGGGGTTGATCGGGTAGACCTGCCCCTTCCACCCATTTCGCCGAAGGTAGCTGAGGGGTCTGGCGCTCGTCTTCGCCAGATTGTCCGACGCGCCGAAGAGCGCCACGCTCTTCGGGTTGAAAAGCGCGCTTCGAAGTCCGGTCACGTCAGTTTCCTTGCTGAGGGCGGGGTGGGCGCTGGTCGAACCGACGATCGAAGATGCCTTCCGCGATTCGGTTCTTGAGGATCTCGGTCGAGCCCCCGGCAATCTGCCAGCCTCGAGTGCGCCGGAAACAGTACTCTGCGAGTGATTCCTTTGAGAATCCGGTGCCGCCCATCATCTGCAGCGCCTTGTTGGCTACCTCGAAACCGGCTTGGTTTGCGGCGAGCTTGGCGAGAGCGGTGTCATCTGCACCCGGGATGCCGCCTTCGGCGCGTTCGACGGCACGCATGAGCAGCAGCTGCGCGGATTCGAGCATCAGGTGCATGTCCGCGAATCCCCACTGGAGACCTTGGAATTCCATCAAGGGTCGACCGAATTGAGCGCGCGTTGCGACGTACTCCTTGGCAAGTTCGAAGGCGAATCGACCCACGGCGATCGACCGGCTGGCGTTTCCGAGTCGCTCCACGTTGAATCCCGAGATCTGTTTCTTGAACCCGCCGTGACCGAGGATCAGGTTCTCGGCGGGCACCTCACAGTCGTCGAAATACAGGGGGCACCACGACTCACCGTTCATGAATTCAGAAGGACTGCCGACGGTGAGGCCTGGTGTGTCACGTTCCACAAGGATCGATCCGATGCCGGAGACTCCCTCGTCGAAGCGTACGTAAACGAGGAAGGCATCGGCCTCTGGGCTGTTGGTCGAGAATATCTTGGTGCCATTGAGTACATAGTGCTCGCCGCGCTCCGTGGCGCTCGTGCGGAGTTCCGTCACCGCACTTCCCGCGTCCGGTTCGCTCATGGCTACGCTCATGATTTTCTCGCCAGCGAGTATCGCGGGGAGATGCTTGTTTCGCAGCGCCTCCGGCGCGTACTCGGCAAAGGTGCGAATGGCACCGAAGTTGCCTGCCTGAACGAGGTCGGCGCTCCGAGGGCAGCTTTCGGCGACGGCTTGGATGGCGAGCACGGCTTCCATGAGGCCAGCCCCTTGGCCACCGACGGATTCGGGGAGGGTGAGCCCGAGAAGGCCGACGTCTGCCATCATCTTCAGTTCGCCCCAGGGGAACTCTCGCTGGTGGGCCCGGTTCAACGCGTTGGGGGCAAGCTTCGCGCGGGCGAAGCTGCGGACGGATTCCTGGAACGCCTGTTGTTCCGGAGTCAGGTCAAAGTGCACTGTTCCTCCTCTGCTGCATACTATCACATACTATATATAATCTTTGCCTGAAGGCGGCGCTGTGCGCGCTAGATAGCCGGAGGCCGCAGAACTCGCTAGCAGTAGCGCGCCCGAGATCAGAAACACCAGGTCGGCCGGTCGCGCCATCACAGTCCCGAGTGGAGCCACGCCCAGCGGTATCAGAATCTGACCCGCGCGGTTCCCGAGAAGGCGAATGGAGAGAGCCGCAGCAATTGTGCCCGGCGGCGCGAGGTTCACCACCCAGGCCATGGTGAGCGGCTGCATGATCCCCAGCGCGAGACCCAGCGACAGCGACGCCGCGGTCGCAATCCACAGGTCTGCGAACGCAAGTGCACCGACGGCAAGCGCCGAGACGAGAGTGGAGATGGCGGCGACGAAGGCGTGGCTTCGGTGTTTCAAGAGCAAGGGCAGGAAGGTGCGACTCACCAGACTCCCGGCCCCGCGCAGCGCCAGCAGTCCACCGACAACGACCTCGGAAACTCCCTTGTCTACGGCCCACAGCGGCAGGTAGACCATGAACAGATCAAGCGTGGCCAGGGTGATGAGACTTGCGAAGCTTGAGGTCTTCATGCCGGGAACGGCGATGATCTCGCGAAGCGAATGGAGCTTGCTGCGATCAGCGCTGGACTGGGTGGTGGTGGCCGGAAAGAAGAACGTCGCGAGACACGCGATGAGATGACAGATCGTGCAGAAGAGGAACGCTCCTACATAAAAGTTGAGCGCGAGGCTCTCGGCTCCAGCACCGATGGATGTGGCCAGCGCGGGTCCGACAATGTGTCCGATGGAGGTCGCTAGGGAGAACTGGGCAAAGGAGCGATTCCGCGACTGCGAGGCGGAGGAGGATCCTATGAGCCACTGCGTAGAAAGGGTCATGGCGAGCTGGGACGAGCCGATTACCGCGTTGAGCATGATCAGAACGAAAAGCGAGTCTGAGAAGAGAAGCAGCCCGGTGCCTATGAAACAGATCGCGCTTCCGATGATGGCAGCGTTTCGGCCGCCACGGCGGTCGATGTGCCTGCCAAGCGGCATCGCGAGGAACACGGGCACTAGCGCAAAGCTTGCGGCGAGTATTCCGAGCTCGAGGGCACCGGCTCCCAGGTCGATCGCTCGATAGCTCATGATGGGTCGAAGGCCGAAGATTGCGGCTTGACCGGTGAGTCCTACAATCAGCGCCGGCAGGAGCCAGCGAGCGGAGCGGTTAGTGTGCACGTGAGCCTAGGCGAGGATCGTGGGGTCACCGTCGAGGCCGAGGCTGCGGTCGCCGGTGGCGAGTCGTGCGCTGCTGATCATCTTCTCCCGGAAGTGAGCTGAACCCCTGATGTGCTGCTCCATCACTTGTCGTGCGAGGACTCCGTCGCGGGTTGCGAGTGCGTCGATGATGCGGTCATGCTCCTCGACGAGCCGATCTGCCTGATCGGCGTCGCCCCAGACGCGACCGAAGGGGGGTGTAGCGCTCCAGACATGCTTGATCTGAGAAGAGATGATCGGTGAACTCGCCAGGTAGATGCCGAAATGGAAGTCGCGATTAAGTGCGGAGAGCGCTGCCGGCTCCCACGAGTGCCTGTTCTCATGGAGGGTGACATTTATGGCACGCAGTCGGTCGATGTCTTCAGCGGTGAGGCGCCCCGCTGCGACCTCGACGGCGAGTCCCTCCATGGCGATGCGGAGCGAGTAGAGATCGCTCAGTTCCGAGGGGGTCAGGCCGAGCACCGTCGCCCCTTTGTGTCTCGCGTAGACGACGAGCCCGTCTGAGGCCAAGAGGCGCAGTGCTTCTCGCACCGGAGTGGGGCTTACGCCGTAGGCCTGCGCGACATCGTGCTGACGCAACTGGTGTCCGGGGAGGAAGGTTCCGGCTGCGATATCGTTGCGTAGTCTCTCGAGCACATACTCGGTCTTGCTGAGGGGACCATCGTTCAGCTGTTCCCGTGGGTACATGCTCACCGTAGGTCCTCCTTCTCGACTGCGGTATGGCCGACGACGCCTCGTTCACCTGGGCGGTTCGAGGCACCAAGACCTCTCAGGTGCAACGTCAGTGTCTTCCGTGTCCGGAAATATCGAGTGATCCTAGATTCAGCTCGCCCGACATTGCACATCCTATACAAACTACGCCGAACTTTGATCAAAAGTCCCAGACAGCGCAGGCTCGCCAAGAGCGGATCGCCTAAGCGCGCTCTGATTGATATTATATATAGTCTATAATGCAGAGTATGGCCGTGCGCGAGCACAGCGATTCCAGTAGCGACCAGCGGAGGTTCGACTGATGCAAGACGACAACGATGTTCTAAAACGTCTTGCCCGGCACATTGCCACCGCGTTGAAGACACCCCTTCCCCATTCGGTCGTGGAGAAGACCTCGCATCATCTACTCGACACCCTCGCGGCTATGGTCTCCGGATCGCGAATGGAGCCAGGAGAAGCCGGCATCGAGTTAGTGAGAACTCTCGCTCCCGCGAGCGAGGCAAGCGTCATCGGGTCGACGCTTCGTAGCGATGTCATGCGCGCCGCGCTCGCCAATGGCATGTCGGCTCATGCTGACGAGACCGACGACTCCCACGAGCTTTCGCTCACCCATCCGGGTTGTGCGATCGTGCCCGCCGCGCTCGCTGCCGCCGAGAAGGCCAGACGGAATGGCGACGAGCTGCTTGCCGCTATCGCCCTCGGCTACGACATCGCAACGCGTATCACCCGCGCCCTCTGGAGCGACAACGAGGTGCTTCGACTACAGGGTCACAGTACGCACGCCATGGGCGGACTGTTCGGTGCGACCGCCGCATCCGCCGCTCTCCTGGGCATCCCCGAAGAACGCATTCCGTATGTGGTCTCCTACGCGGCGCAAGAGGCTTCGGGAATGCGAAGCTGGACGCGCGACGTGGAGCACATCGAGAAGGCTTACGTGTTTGGCGGGATGCCGGCAAGTACGGGTGTGTGGGTCTCGACGCTCGTTGCTCAGGGCTGGTCCGGGGTCCGGAATGTCCTGGATGGCACCTACAACCTGTTCGAGACCTTTGGTCGTGATCCACGACCGGAAACCCTGGTCGACGGCCTGGGTGAGGACTACGCGATCATTCAGACCAACATCAAGCGCTACTGCGTCGGGTCCCCCATCCAGGCGCCGCTCGATGCACTGCTGGCCATCATTCACCGCGAAGACCTCAGCCCTGAGCAGATCGCGAACGCTTCCGTGCGGCTTCCCGCCACACTCGCGCGAGTGGTTGATGACCGGGAGATGCCGAACATCAACCTGCAGTACCTCGCTCATGTTGCCGCCTACGATCGCGACGTGAGCTTTGCGGCAGCGCACGACCGAGAACGATTCCTGCGCTGGCGTCACGAAGCGCCGGGTCCTGTCGTCGACGTGATCCGTGATGAGGAGATGAAGCCTGTGCGTCAGGCAGTTGCAGAGATCACTGACCAGAACGGACGCATCTTCAGCGAGCACGTGACGGCGGTGCGGGGAACCGCGGACAACCCCATGACGCGTGAGGAGGTCGAGCACAAGGCCATCGATCTGGTCGAGGGACTGATCGGCAGCGAGCGCACGGACGCCCTTATCGAACAATCACGGGACTATGGTGCCGTTCAGAGCGTTCGTGAGATCACCGACCTTCTCGCCGTCGGTGCATGACCTCGATACCGTTGAGGAAAGGACTGTGATGAAGAACGCTCTTGTGACGGGTGCCGGGCGCAATCTCGGCCGCGGGTTCGCTCTAGAGCTCGCACGTCAGGGGCACAGGGTTCTGCTCGCAGGACGCACACGTGAACCCCTGGAGTCTGTTCGTGAGGAGATTCTCGCCGCGAGAGGATCCGCTGAGATCGTCCTGCTCGATGTCGCTGACCAATCTGGCACAGAACGTGCTCTGGCGGTGTCGTTGGCCAGTTACGGCCCCGTCTCGATCCTCATCAACAACGCCGTCATTCGCTCTCAGCGCCCGCTTCTCGAGATGCCGGTCGACGAGTGGCGACAGGTGCTCGATGTCACCCTTACTGGCGCATTTCTGTGCACGCGTGCGCTACTGCCGGGAATGATCGAGCAGGGGTGGGGTCGGATCGTCAACATGGCCGGCATCAGCGGCCAGACCGGGGTCGCCAACCGTGTCGGCGTGTCCGCAGCGAAAGCGGGCGTGATCGGGATGACGAGGGCGGTGGCAGCCGAGTTCGCCACGTCGGGGATCACTGCCAACGCGATCTCGCCCGGTGGTATCGACACCGAGAAGGGCAGTTGGACCAGTCAAGGCGATCGCGCGGCCGTGCTGGCTCACTATGAGGAGCGTGCGCGACTCATCCCCATGAAGCGTAGAGGAACGGTAGATGAGGTGGCCGCGCTCTGCGGGTACCTATGCAGTGACTCAGCGGCATTCATCACGGGACAGGTTTTCAACATCAACGGAGGAACTCACATGCCTTGATGTGGAGGTGTGTTGTCGCAATGGTCGCGGGGTTCGTGGAAAGGAGTTTGTCAGATGGACATTAAGATCGAGGACTTGACGATCGCATATGGTGATGCGGTCGCGGTGAAGGAGCTGAATCTCACTATCGATGATGGTGAGTTCTTGGTGCTGCTGGGGCCGTCCGGTTGTGGCAAGACGACGACGATGCGATGCATCGGTGGTCTCGAGCAGGCTGCATCAGGTCGGATCACGGTGGGTGGCAGGGTCGTGGCGGATGCTTCTCGAGGTCTCCATGTGCCGGCCAATAAACGCAACATCGGGATGGTGTTCCAGTCGTACGCGATCTGGCCGCACATGACCGTGGAGCAGAACGTGGGCTACTCGTTGAAGATTCGACGGGTCCCCAAGGACGAGTTGCGTCGTCGAGTGGGCGAAACCCTGGACCTGGTTGGTCTTTCGGGTCTGGGTAGCCGTGGCGCGAGCAAGCTCAGCGGTGGTCAGATGCAGCGTGTTGCGCTGGCGCGCAGCCTCGTGATGCAGCCGAATGTCCTCCTGCTGGATGAGCCGTTGAGCAATCTCGATGCAAAGCTGCGTGATCACTTGCGGCTTGAGCTCAAGGCGATTCAGCGTGAAGCCGGAGTCACCAGCATCTTCGTGACTCACGATCAGCGTGAGGCCTTGGCTCTTGCGGATCGGATTGCCATCATGCGCGAGGGGCGAATCGTGCAGTTGGATGTTCCGCGCTCGATGTATCTTGGGCCGAGCTCGCCGTTCGTGGCTGACTTCCTGGGGGCGACGAACATCTTCCCCGGTGCCGTGTCTGCCAAGGTCAAGGACGGCGTGGAGGTGGGACTTGACAATGGCTCATCGGTGGTCGGAAAGACCTCGGAGGGCAAGCTTCCTGGCGTGGGCGATCAGGTGATCGTCGCAATCAGGCCGGAGAGCGTGGTTCTAGAGCGAGCCAGCGGTACGCCAGGTCCCAATCGGTGGCTTGGCACCGTACAGGTCGGCAGTTTCCTGGGCACCACGGTTCTGTACCGAGTTCAGCTCGAGAACGGCGTGATTCTCGAGGTGGCGGACACTCAGGCGAAGGAGGAGTTCCCTGCGGGAACGCCGGTCACCGCGGTTATGAACCCCGACTCGGTGGTGGTTCTGGACACAGCCGCCTGATCAAGGACACACGAAAAGGGGGCCGGATCGTGACGATCCGGCCCCTTCGTCGTGCTGATGCAGTCAGCTCTCGAAGCTGATGAGGTCGGACCGGGTCAGCTCCACGTTGAAGTTGTATGCGGGCGATAGGTATTGACGGAACGTGACCGCCTCATCCTCGATCGCTCTCGATGCGGTGCAGTCCACGGGCACGACCGTGTGGAAGTTGCGGTTAGAGAACCCGAGAACCGCCGCGTGGGCGCACACCGAGGCGTTGACACCGGTGACGATGATCGACCACTCACCGGGAATGATTCCCTTCTCGTCCAGCAGGTCGTCCAGGCCGCTGCGCGCGAAAGGATCGTGGGTGTACTTCTCAACGATGGGTTCGCCGTCGATCGGCTGAAGCTCATCCACGATCTCCGTCTCCGGACTGCCGACAAGCAACTTGGGCTTGGCTCCGAAAACCGTGAACTCCGGTGAGTTGGGCACTCGGATCGACTTGATGAAGATGCGCTCAGCGCCGACCATGCGTGTGAGGTCGAGAATCCGACGGTTGCCTGCGATCGTGGAGCCGAATCGCGGATGGTACCGAGGGAAGCCGGGGTCACACAACGCCTTTTGCATGTCCACGATGACGAGGGCGGTGCGCGCCGGATCCAGTGCTACCGGCTTCGGCGGGGCGAGAGCGATCTCGACAGTGACATTCTCAGGGATAGGGGTCCAGGTCTCCATGGGGTTCCTTTCTAGTGGGGATTCAAGGCTCGGGGAGGACAGCCGAGAAAGCGGAAGAGGGGGAGGCGCACAGCGGGCCTCCCCCTCAGTCCAGAGGACTCGAGTTACTTCAGGCCGTGAATGCGGAACCAGAGATCCTCGCCTTCGGGTTGGAAGGAGACGAAGCGCTCCGCATCGGGCTGAACGATGATGCCCGAGTCGCGTGCGGGGAGCGTCGCGCCCTCGCCCATTGAGGGCGCGGGGCCGTCTGAGGTGACTGGGTAGTCGCCCGCGGATGCGATGGCGGCTTGGCCCGACTTCGACAGCAGCCAGTTCAGGTAGACCTTCGCAGCGTTCACGTTCGCGGCCGAGGATGACAGGCCGATGTGGTGGTCGTAGGCGATGAGGCCTTCCTCGGGCACCACGAAGGCTACCGAAGCGCCGTCAGCTGCCGCGGCAGCGATGTTGCCCGGCAGAGCCAGAGCCACCTCGATCTCACCACGAGCGAGCATGTCCGTGACATTGCCCTGCGAGGATTCGATGATCGGATTCTGAGTCGCCATGCTCTCCCAGTACTCCACGCCGTATTCGTCGTGGAGCCAGAGCTCGCGTGCCCACGCGGCGCCGCCGGTCACGTCGGACATGCCGATCTTGCCGCCGCCCCAGCGGGGGTCGAGAAGGTCGTCGTACCGCTTCGGAGCGTCGGCCTCGGAGACAAGGGCAGAGTTGTACGCGATGCCATTGACTGACTGCATTGAGACGAACCAGCTGCCGTTGCCACCGAAGAGGCCCGGGTCGATCGCCTCAATGCCGACCGGTGTGTATTGCTCGTAGACGCCGATTTCTGTGAACTCGTCCGCGTAGATCGAGCCAGTCGTCAGAATGACGTCTGCCTCAAGCACGCCGGAACCGTGCTCACTGATGACGCGCTCCTGCAGCTGTGCCGTGCCCAGACGAACGATGTCGGTGGTGATGCCGGTGTCGCGTTTGAAGGCCTCGAGGATGATGTTTTGACGGGCCTCGCTGAGTGCGGTGTACAGAATGAACTTGCCTTCCGCCTTGGCCGCTGCCCAGAGCTCTGCGTCGGCGATGACGGTGCCTTCGATGACGAGTTCGTCACTGTCTGCTCCAGGATCGGTCGGACTGGTGTCCGCGGCGCACGCGGTGGTGAGCATCATCGTTCCGACGACAACCATGGTGCCGATGGCCTTGAAAACGGACCGTGAGGTGCGCTTTCGCGATTGTTGACTTGCACTGATCATTGTGTTCTTCCTTTCCTAACTTTCATGGGAACTGCACGAGGTGACACGGGGTACCGCTCACCGGGGGGATTAGAGCTGAGCGCGGCTTTTCGAGAATCGCTGCGAAATCACAGTGAGAACGAGGAGGAGGAGGCTGTACAGAAGGCTGATCGCCGCCGCGTTCGCAAGAGATCCGTTCTCCCACTGATCAAAGATGACGATGGAGATCGGCCGCGTCTGGCTCGAGAAGAGGAACACCGCGGTTGAGAGCTCGCGCATCGTGAGTACTGCGATGAGCAGCATGGTGGAGACGAGCCCGGAGCGCAGCAGCGGAAGGGTGATGTTCCAGATGCTTCGGGCTCGGCTGGCTCCTGAGAGGAATGCGCTGTCTTCTAGGTCTGGATGGATCTGCGTGAGGCTCGAAGATATCCCCGTGTACCCCTGAGGCATGAAGCGCACCGCATAGGCGAGTACGAGCACCGCGATCGTTCCGTACAGCGGGATCGGAAGAAGGAACCAGGACCATAGGAATCCGAGCCCGAGCACGAGCGAGGGCACCGCGAGCGGGATCATTCCGATGTATTCGATCAAGCGGCGACCGGGCGCACGCGTGCGTTGCACGGTGTACGTCATGATGAAGTAGAGCAGCGTTCCGAAGAGCGCGGTGCCTAGGGCGATGTACAGGCTGTTTTGAAGGCCTAGCTGCACATCGTTCATAGTGAGCATGTCTACGAAGCGGTTGAGGTTTAGTGCGCTGAAGTCGAGCAGGTCCGAGATCGAGGCGATGAAGCGCTGGCCAATCGCGGCATTGAGGAAGAGCGCGAGGAAGGGAAGCACAACCGACACGATGATGTAGATCGTCACCGCGATGAACGCGGGCCAGCGCCACACGCCGAGGTCAATGAGCTTCGGCCGGAATCCCTTGCCCGAAACGGTGGTGTAGTTGCGCTTGCGCACGTAGAGGTTCTGTAGGAATACAAGCAAGAAGGTGAGCACGGTGAGGATGATCGACACTGCCGCCGCCTCGTTCGAGTGCGCTGGTGTTAGGCGCATGAGCGAGTAGATGTAGGAGGGCAGAGTTGCCACGTCGGCCTTGCTTCCCAGAATCTGCGGCACAGGGAAGTTCTCGAGAACGAGAACAAAGACCAGCAGTGAAGCGCCGATGGTGGCAGGAGCCACGAGTGGAAACGTCACGGTTCGAAAGGTCTTCCACTTGCTCGCCCCGGACATCGCTGCGGCTTCTTCGAGTTCGGGGTTCATCATCGAGAATGAGCTCGAGACGAGGAGGAACACATACGGCATGTAGGAGATCCCCATCACCCAGATGATGCCGGTCAGGGTGTAGATGTCGATGCCGAAGTCGAAGCCCAACGACTCGAAGAAGATGTTGATGTAACCGCGCTTGGGGGAAGCAAGAATGGACCACGCGAGTGATGTGACGAGCGCGGACATGAACATCGGGGCAACCCCGGCGATGCCGACAAGCCACTTTCCTGGAACGTTGCTCCGCGCAAAGAGCCAGGCGAGCATGCTCCCGCCGACGAGGGCAAAGAGTGTTCCCCCCAGGCCGATAATCAGAGAGTTGGCTGTCGCTCGGAAGTTGCGCTCTGTGCCTATGGCCGCGTAGTTGTCGAGAGTGAAGTTGCCGTGCACGGAGCCGGGGCGGGGCGGGGCGTCGAGAAATGACGCGTAGACGAGCATTCCTGCCGGGAGGACCACGAGCACGGTGAGCGCGGCAAGCAGGAGAATCATCCCCAGATGCTGCCTGACACCCCGAGCTAGCTTTGCAAGTTTCATGGTGTCCTTCCAGTGGCGACTTTGCTAACGGAGCGGCATCACGGTCCATGGGTATAACCGCAGAGTGTAATATAGAGACTATATTACATAGAATGTGTAATCTATTCGTCCACTGATCTGATGCCGTACAAAGCCCGTCCATGGAACGGAGCCTCGAGTTCGACCTCCGCTAAGCTTTGTGTCTGCCAGCCGCACGCTTCGACTCCTACGGAAGACTCACCGGCATGACAGGCTCAGATGACCACGACGAGTGGATGTCGCACGCTCTCGAGGAGGCACGCGCTAGCCTCGAGCACGACGACGTGCCCGTGGGAGCGGTGGTGATCGACGCCGAGGGCACCATCCTCGGGCGGGGACGCAACGAGCGTGAGCTGCGCAACGACCCCACCGCGCACGCCGAAGTGCTCGCGCTGCGCGCCGCCGCCGAGACGCTCGGCAACTGGAACCTCTCCGACACGACCCTCGTTGTCACGCTGGAGCCCTGCACGATGTGTGCGGGGGCGATCCTTCAGGCGCGCGTGGGCCGCGTCGTGTTCGGTGCGTGGGACGACAAGGCCGGTGCTGCGGGCAGCGTGCACGACCTGTTGCGCGACCGGCGTCTGCCGCACCGGGTCGAAGTGACGGCAGGGGTTCGGGAGGCCGAGACTCAGGAACTGCTCAGGGGGTTCTTCGCCCAGCGTCGCTGAGACGCTCGGCGTCGCTGCGGCGTTCGATGGCGTCGAGCCATTCCGTGAAGATCGCCGCGCTCGCGGTCTGCATCGCGTCGTTGTGCTCGTCGCGCAGCGCACGCCAGTCGTCGATCGAGATGCCGTGGCGGTGCAGTGACGACTCGGTGTCGGCGGTCCAGACGTCGTGCATCTCGTCGGTGACCTCGGGGTGGAACTGCACGCCGAGGGCGAAGTCGCCGATGGCGTACGCCTCATTGGGCGCGCCCGCCGACGTGGCGAGCAGGGTGGCCTCCTCGGGCAGCTCGAAGTGGTCGTCGTGCCACTCGAGCATGGCCACGCCCCGAGTGTGCCGCAGCGGTGATGCCGCACCAGCGTCGGTGAGCTCGAGCTCACGGTAGCCGTAGTCGATCGTGTCGGCCTTGTAGTTACGCGCTCCCAGTGACCCCGCCATGAGCTGGGCGCCGAGGCAGATGCCGAGAATCGGAAGCTCCGCGTCGATGCGCGAACGGATCAGCTTCAGCTCGCCTCGGAGGTAGGGAAACCTGTCGAGCTCGTACGCCCCCTCGTGGCCACCCAGCACGATGAGCAGGTCACCGTCTTCGGGGTCGAGGGCGGCGGCATCCGACACCTTGGGATCGACGATGCGCAGACGAAAGCCGCGGGCGCGCAGAAGGGGCTCGAGGTTGCCGAGGTGAATGTGCGGGTCATGCTGGATGACAACGGCGCTTCGGGTTGTGGTGGTCAATCGTTTCCTTTGATGACAATCGCGTCGGTCGGGGGGAGTGTTTGGGTGGAGCGGTAGACATCGGGTTCGATGAAGATCACGCGCGCGGCGGGCACCGCCTCGCGAACCATGGCCTCGACACCGTTGATGGCGTCGGCGACCTCGCTCATGCGTTCCCGCTTGGCGAAGGCGACCTTGGCGGCCACCATCAGCTCGTCGGGGCCGAGGTAGAGGGTCTTCATGTAGATGAGCGATTCCACCGTCTGATTGGCGTTGATGGCGTCCCGAATCTTGACGACGTCTTCTCTGTTCGCTCCCTCGCCGATGAGCAGGCTCTTGGTCTCGATGCCGAGGATGAGCGCAACGACGATGAGCAGTGTGCCGATCGCGAGGGTGCCGATGGCATCCCAGATCGGGTCGCCCGTGAAGATGGTGAGGCTCACGCCGATGAGGGCGAAGACGAGGCCGAGCAGAGCCGCGATGTCCTCGAGCAGCACCACGGGCAGTTCGGGGGACTTCGCCCGCCGAACGAAACTCACCCAGTCGGCGTCGCCGCGAACCGCGTTGGCCTCCTTGATCGCGGTGCGCAGTGAGAACGACTCGAGCACGATCGCGATGACGAGCACGACGACGGGAAGCCACAGGATGTCGAGCTCGTGCGGGTGCTGCAGCTTGCTGATGCCCTCGTTGATGGAGAAGAGGCCGCCGACCGAGAAGAGCACGATCGCGACGACGAACGCCCAGAGGTAGCGCTCGCGGCCGTAGCCGAAGGGGTGCTCCTCGTCGGCCGCGCGCTTGGCAGCCTTGCCGCCGTAGAGCAGGAGCGCCTGGTTGCCGGCGTCCGCGACCGAGTGCACGCCCTCCGCGAGCATCGACGCCGAGCCGGAGAACGCCCATGCGATGAACTTGGTGACGGCGATGCCCGTGTTCGCGAGCAGCGCCGCGATGACCGCTTTCGTTCCGTGCTGAGCGCTCACGCTGCTCCTTCGATCGTCACCTGAACGATTCTAGGATGGTCGCATGAGCGCATCCCCCCTGACACTGCCCGCAATCGCGATTCTGGGGGCTGGCGCCATGGGCGGCGCGATCGCGCAGGGGCTGCTCGCACCATCCGTCACGGTGACCGGCGGCATCCGTGTGACCAATCGTTCTCGGGAGAAGGCCGAGGCGCTCGCTGGTGCCGGACTCGTGAGCCTCGCCCTCGCCGACGACCCGCACGCGAACCTCAAGGCCGTTGCCGGGGCGCACATCGTCATCGTTGCGGTGAAGCCGGCCATGATCGTCGACCTGCTCACCGAGATCGGCGGTGCGCTCGAGCACGACGCGATCGTCGTGAGCGTCGCGGCGGGCGTCACGACCGCCACGATGGAGGCCGCCCTGCCCGCGTCGATCGCGGTGCTGCGCGCCATGCCGAACACCCCCGCCCACGTCGGACTCGGTGTCACCGGCATCGCGGCCGGATCGCGGGCGACGGATGCCGACCTTGCCCTCGCCGAGCAGCTCTTCGGCACCGTGGGCGAGACCATCACCCTCGCGGAGGGCCGTATCGATGCGCTGAGCGCCGTCTCGGGCTCGGGACCGGCCTACGTCTACCTCTTCATGGAGAAGTTCACCGAGGCGGCGCTCGCGCTCGGTTTCTCCGAGACCGAGGCGCGAACCATGGTCGAGTCGACGTTCCGGGGTGCGAGCGAGCTGCTCGTGGCATCCGGCAGCAGCCCCGCCGAGTTGCGGCGGCAGGTCACGAGTCCCAAGGGAACCACCGAGCAGGCGATCGCGGTGTTCGAGGCGGCCGGGCTCACCGGCGTCTTCGAGCGGGCGACCGCCGCGGCAATCGCACGCGCGCGCGAACTTGCCGGGGACTAGTGATCGCGAGTACCTAATTCCGCTGGTCGAGTAGCGCCGAGGGCGCGTATCGAGACCAACGTCCGATACCGACGCGGTCTCGATACGCCGCTGCGCGGCTACTCGACCACCGGTCTGGTCAGGCCTCCCGCGCCGCGAACTCTTCGATCGCCGACGACTTGCCGCTCACGATGATGAGGTCGCGGTTGCTGATCACGGTCTCCGCCGTGGCGTAGGTGAAGTCCTGGCCGGGCGTCTTGACCCCGACGACCGTGACACCGTACTTGCGACGGATGTCCGATTCCGAGAGCGGCATGTCGCGCACCGACTTCGGCGGGTACATCTTGACCATGGCGAAGTCGTCGTCGAACTCGATGAAGTCGAGCATGCGACCGGAGACGAGGTGGGCGACGCGCTCGCCGGCCTCGGCCTCGGGGTAGATGACGTGGTTCGCTCCGATGCGAGCAAGGATCTTGCCGTGCGACTGACTGATCGCCTTGGCCCAGATCTGCGGCACACCGAGGTCGACGAGGTTCGCGGTGATGAGCACGCTCGCCTCGATCGACGACCCGACCGCGACGACGGCGACGGAGAAGTCGGCCGCTCCGATCTGACGGAGGGCGTCGATCTGGCGCGCATCCGCCCGCACGGTGTGGGTGATGCGATCGGACCACTTCTGCACGAGCGCCGCATTCTCGTCGATCGCGAGCACTTCGCGGCCGAGGCGGTCGAGCTGACCCGCGGCGCCGGCGCCGAATCGTCCGAGCCCGATGACGAGCACCGGGGCGTTATGGGGAATCTTCTCAACCAACGATGGGCCTCTCTTCCGCGAAACTGAACAGCTGTCGGCGCTGGGTTGCAGCGAGGGCGGCGGCCAAGGTCACTGTACCAACGCGACCCGCCCACATTGTGGCGGCGAGAACGTACTTGCCCGCGTCGGGTGCCGCTTCGGTGACCCCCGTCGACAGCCCACAGGTTGCGAACGCCGAGATGACGTCGAAGAGCACGCGATCGAGCGGCTCATCGGTGATGACGAGCATCGCGATCGTTGCCGCGGCGACGATGGTCGCACCCCACATGACGACGGCCACGGCGAGGCGAAGGACATCTGACGGGATGCGGCGGCGAAACACCTGAACGTCTTGGTGTCCCCGTGCCTCCGCCATTGCCGCCAGGAAGATCACCGCGAGGGTCGTGACCTTGATGCCGCCTGCGGTCGATGCCGAGCCACCGCCGACGAACATGAGCATGTCGACGACGAGCAGGCTTGCGCCCGTCATCTCGGAGACGTCGATCGTTGCGAATCCGCCCGATCGAGTCATGGCCGACATGAAGAGGGCCGTGAGCGGCCGTGTCGCGGGGTCTTGGGCACCGATCGTCGCGGCGTTGCCCCATTCGAACACGAGGATGGCGAGCGCGCCGAGCACGAACAGCAGGCCCGTCGTCACGAGTGTGAGCTTGACGTGCACCGAGAGGCGACCGCCACGCAGTGCACGAACGAGCGCGAAGATGACGGGGAAGCCGAGGCTGCCGAGGATCACCCCGAGCCCCAGGACCGTGAGGAACCAGGGATCGCTCGCAAAGGGGGCGATCCCCTCGGCGTTGGGCGAGAACCCGGTGTTGGTGAACGCGGATGCCGCGAAGTAGAACCCGTGCCAGGTCGCCGTCCACGGGTCCATGCCGGCGAGAAGCAGCCGTGGTGTGATGAGCAGGGTGAGTGCTGCTTCGATGACGAGGGTGCTGATGGCGACAGTCGCGAGCAGGCCGCCGATCTCGCCGAGGCGTACGGCCTGACCCTCGGCGACGGGACCGTGATGGATGCGCGAGAGGTTGGTGTCGCTCGCGGCCATGAGCTTCGCGCGCAGGCCGAGCCTGCGCGACACGATGAGGCCGAGCATGCTCGCGAGCGTCATGACGCCGATGCCGCCGATCTGCAGTCCGACGAGAATCGCGACATCGCCGAAGAGTGACCAGTGCGTCGCCATGTTCACGGTTGAGAGTCCCGTGACGCAGATGGCGGACACCGCGGTGAAGAAGGCGTCGGCGAGCGGTGTGACCGAACCGTCGGCGGACGCTATCGGCAGGGCGAGGATCGCCGTGAGCAGCAGCACGAGCGCCGAGAAGATGATGATGGCGAACCGGGCCGGGCTCGACACCGCGAAGAAGTCGACGAAGTCGCGCACCCTTGCGAACACCGAGCGGCGGGGATCGACGTGAGCGCGCATCCCATCCCCTTCGGCTGTCGACGTTGGATGATCGTGGACCAGTGCGAGCAACAGCTTGTCATGGTACTCCTCAGCAAGGCCAAGTAGCCTGTAGTGATGGCAGACATCTTCGACGTCGTGGCGGACTCGACGAGGCGTGAGCTTTTGCAGCGCCTGCTCGAGCACTTCGCCGACCCCGCAGACGAGCATGGTGACGTGAGCGTGGGCTCGCTCGTCGATGCCCTCGGGCTCACCCAGCCGACCGTGTCGAAGCACCTCAAGGTCTTGCGCGAGGCGAAGCTCGTGACCGTGCGCGAAGAGGGACAGCACCGTTTCTACCGGCTCAACCCCGAACCACTCGATGAGTTGGCCGGTTGGCTGGTTCCATTCGTGAACTCGGGCGAGGGTGCCGCCGATGACGGTGCGGGTGCGCACACGGTTTTCGCCGCATGGGCTGGCTCCGAGTTGCCGACGCCGTTGCGCAAGGTTGCGGAGTCGCTCGACCACGCGGGCGACGCGGGAGCCGTGGTCGGTCGCACGGTGGCGGATGCCTCGCACCAGGTGCGCGCGGTCATCGACGATGTCGCGTCCAACGTCGACAAGCGCGTCATCCGACCTCTCAAGGAACGGTTCGCACGCGGGGAGGACTAGAAGGGGGGAGTAGACAATCTGTCACACCTGCCCCTAGAGTGCTCTCAGGAAACTTTAGTATTCGGTTTTCACATCAGTCACACTGGTCACAGCACCAGGTGAACAATGTCGTCGCTCGCCAGGTGCAGCGGCGCACTCCGGGGGTAGTCCGATGGTCAGTGAGCTTTCCGACGTGAGGTTTCTCACGGTGGCGGAGGTCGCGGACATGATGCGCGTCTCGAAGATGACGATCTACCGCATGGTGCACGCGGGAGAGCTGCCCGCGATCCGCTTCGGGCGCTCGTTTCGCGTGCCCGAGTCGGCGGTCCAGGCCGCGATCAGCACGGGTGCCGTGGGTCACCATGATCTCGACGAGCAGGGCCGCTCGGTCGGCTGACGATCTCGCTGGTTGAGCGCGCTGGAGCACTGGAGCGAAGGCCATTTCTGGCCTTCGCCGCGACGCCAGCGCCGACGCCCGTCCCGGGCGTCGGGACGCGAAGCGGAATCGTCTCGAAACCAGCACCCCTAGCAGCATCCGCTAGACTTATCCGATGTAGTTTCCCGTGGTTCTGAACGGACCCGGTCGTCCGTATCAGAATCAGTGAGGTAGTTATGGGCTCCGTAATCAAGAAGCGCCGCAAGCGCATGGCGAAGAAGAAGCACCGCAAGCTGCTTCGCAAGACCCGCCACCAGCGTCGCAACAAGAAGTAAGCACAGCGTAGAAGAAGCGACCAGCACGACAGCGTCAGGCTCTGCCTGGCGCTTTGTCGTTAACCGGCTGCTTTGCGAACGGCT
Source organism: Cryobacterium sp. (assembly GCA_019638935.1). GTDB lineage: Bacteria > Actinomycetota > Actinomycetes > Actinomycetales > Microbacteriaceae > Terrimesophilobacter. The sequence goes on along the minus strand of JAHBSW010000005.1, from coordinate 7,151 downwards.
TTTCGAGCCTGACGGATGCTGCGCGGGTGAAGCTGCATGATTCGCCAGCCGCGCGCCTTGGCGTAGCGCTCGAGCGCCTTGTCGGGGTTGACGACGATGCGGTTGCCGACGAGTTCGAGCAGCGGGATGTCGTTGCGCGAGTCGGTGTACGCCCAGCAGTCCTCGAGGCTCACACCGGCGTTCCCCGCGTACTCTCTCGCGGCGACCGCTTTGTGCTCGGCGTGGAGTACGTGGCCGTCGATGTGTCCCGTGAGCAGGCCGTCGACGACCTCGATTCGGGTGCCCAGGGCATCCGTCAGCTGGAGCCGGTCGGCGATGATCTTGGCGATCACCTCGGGTGTGGCGGTGACGAGCACGACGCGGTGCCCCTGGCTGAGGTGCTCCTTGGTGAGCGCGACGGTTTCGGGCCACAGCTTGGGTTCGATGTAGCGGTCGTAGACCTCGTTGGCGAGTTTCTCGAGCTCGGCGACGGAGTGTCCGCCCGCGAGCTCGAGCGCGCGCTCGCGCACCGTCTCGAGGTGACGGTGGTTCTCGCCGACGGCGATGAAGCGCAGCTGCTTCCAGCCGAAACTGAGGATGTCGCCGAGCGTGATGAGGCGACGGCGGAACGCTCCACGACCGATGTGGAAGAGGCTCGCGCCGCGAAGCAGGGTGTTGTCTACGTCAAAGAAGGCGATCACCGGTGGATCGCTGGGCCCAGCGCTGGGCTCTCGTTTCTCAGAACGCATCCCGCCCATGCTAGGGGATGCGGCGAGCGGGGTGTTTCTCGTTTTAGGCTTGACGGATGCCCGACGTTCGACTCACCCTCATCGGAAAGCCGGAGTGCCACCTCTGCGACGTGGTCGACGGCGTGGTCGCGCAGGTGCTCGATGAGCTGGGCGAGGTTCAGGATGCTCCGAACGTCACGGTCGAGCACCTCTCGATCCTCGACGACGAGTCGCTCTACGAGCAGTACTGGGAGCAGATCCCCGTGCTGTTGATCGACGGGGTCAAGCACGCGCAGTGGCGTGTCAGGCCCGAGAGGCTGCGGGCCGCGATCCTCGACCGCGACCCGCGCTGACCGCTACTTGTCGGTCTCGACGATCTCGGAGTCGGCGTTGCGGCGAATCGAGTCGATTCCGTTCAGAGCGCCTGACTTCGAGGTGTAGCTCTCGGACGAGAGGGCGATGATCTCGCCGTTGCCCGCCTTGAGGCGGAAGCGGTACTCGCCGCCCTTGTCGGTGTACAGTTCCCATTTACCAGCCATGGCGGGCTCGCTTTCTGTGGTGCGTGTGTTTCGTTTGTTTCTGGCTGCACTGCAATGCTGTTCAATCATAGGCACCTTGGTACGTTCGTGGCCTGAGGGACGCCACGAGCTGTGGCAATCCGTAGTGCGAGTGACATGCAACTGTCCATTTGTTGCCGCTCGGCGGTCGAGGCGCGCGTTTGGGGAACCGTCTAAGTATTGGGCTAAAGTCAACCAACGTAGCCCGTGGTTGTGTTCCGGTCGTGCAAGCAAGGCGCAAAATTCCACCTGGATACACACGCACGCGGCAGAGCCAGCATGGTGACGATGGATTGCCATCGATTGGGAATCTTGGAGAATTGTTTCGCCATGAGGGATCTAGAGAGAGACGAGTCGAAGCATTATTAGGCTGAGCCCAATCTCACCAGTTTCGTTGGCGAATCATCCCCGTGCGAGCGGGGAGTACTTGTTCGGGAGATACCCGGACAGGGAGGAGGGAACCGGTGGAAATCATCGGATCCCTAACCGCAGCGGTGAACCTCCTCACCGCGGTATTCCTCTGGCAAGTCGCCAAGCGGCAACGCAACGACCGACGCTAGAGGTGAGGCTCCCAAGGTAGACAAATTACATCGGGAGCCAACCTCCCACAATTGTAGGACGGAGCCCATCATGGACACACTGCTCGGAGTAGTCACCGGCATCGTCTCCGGTGCCGCACTGGTCATTGCTGTGATCGCGCTCGTGCTAGCGGTTCGCAACCGTGGCCGATAACTGGCCAGAGAAGCTGCGCAAGAACGCGGCAAGGCGAGACGAGTTGCTGCGGGAACGGGATCAGCTCATCGTGGACGCGAAAGCGGGCGGGGTACCGGTCACGCACATCGCTAAACACATTGGGTTGTCGGCAATGCAAGTACACCGGATCATTAGCGCGAGCCGTTGAAAGCTTCCCCGTGCTCACGCCGTCGCGGAATGCGTTACATGGTGTGGACGGGCACCAGGAAGAATCACGAAACGGGCTGCCGGTTCTGATGGCACACCCGTGACGCTCCCTACGATACCGCCTCCACCGATGTATTCGGGGCGGCCTCAACAACCGGATTCACGGCATGTCGCAGAAACTCTTCGTCGCGTTGCCGACGCGATACGTCTTCCATACTCCATCACGTCGGTGTTGTACCGAAACTGCACAAGTCCACGCTCGCCCGCCCACCTTGTGTGACAGACAGCGTACTCCGCAACGAGTCGGGTGACGTTCAGCTCGATCGCGAATCTGACATCATCGTTCACCACAACACGGCGAGCGCGAGACCGGCGTTACTGACCGTGTTCCCCTCGCCGTCGTAAGTGGTGTGGAATCCGGGACATGGTTCTGTCCATTCACTTTTCTTTGGAGGGCCGAACTTGATTTCGATGCGCTTGACCCAACCTGTCACTATGCCGGTGACAGTGTGATCGGCAGTTTCGGTGATCTTGCCTGTTCGGATTGCGGTGACGTGTGCAACGAACCAGGGTCGAATTGCGGTCGGTAGTCGTTGTGAAACTCGAGCGCTTCGCTCCATGAGCGGAGAGTGGCGCGCATGTCGCGTTCCAGCTCGAAAGCCTCCATGTCTATCGGTGGTCTCGGGTCGCTCGAAGGTGACTCGCCACGGGTGGAGATCCTCGCCTCAAGCATCGTCAGCAGCGATGGGTGGGTTTCGATATGGACGCGCAACCAGTCCCCGGTGTCGTCGTCGGCACGCGCCTCGGTTTGGTCAGAGCGTCAGCGGGCCGCCAGGAGCCTGTTGTCTTGCGTGTTGAGCTTCAAGTGCCCCGTCTAACGCGCGTCGCAGCAGGACGACGGCGACAGTGTCGGCCGGGACGTCAGTCATGATGAGGGGGGTAATCCGTTTATTCCGCACCGCAGTTCGCGACCTCGAGCAGCACCGTGCCGTGATAGATGTCAGGCTCACCGAAGCCGGTAAAGGGCACCAGCAGGCCAGGTCTCGGCCAGCGAGCTCGGCACGCACGTCATTGACGGTCAAGTAGCAGCCTCTCGCTTCCCACCAGAGTCCGTCGTTGTCGATGAGATCGGAATGGACGTAGAGCGCGGCCGTATCACGATCGAGTGCGATGCCGTAGAACCCCGAGTCGTCACCCGCCTTGTGCGGATTGCCCCACTTCGATGTTCGGGTCACGATCACCGCGTCGGGGTGCTCAGAACGCCAATGGTGCTGAGGGGACATCTGAATACGCTTAGGCATTGGTGGTCTCGCTCTCTGTGGACGGAGCGGTCACCCGAATCTCGAGTTTCGGTCGCTCGGGCGTCGGAGTTTCATCGTGGGCGTGCTCGCACGGCCACGGATCATCCCCGCGTGAGCGGGAAGCACCGTCGAGTTGTCAAATTATGGAAATTCCATAAGGGATCATCCCCGCGTGAGCGGGGAGCACGTCACCCAGGCGGTGACCGTCTGTCGCGGCTACGGATCATCCCCGCGTGAGCGGGGAGCACTACGCTTTTCGTTTCGCTGCGCGCTCGGGGGTAGGATCATCCCCGCGTGAGCGGGGAGCACCACCCCGGCAAGCTCGCGCCCGGCCCCGTCTGCGGATCATCCCCGCGTGAGCGGGGAGCACCGCCCAGGACGACCCCCCCCGCTGGTCGACGACAGGGATCATCCCCGCGTGAGCGGGGAGCACTTCTGCATCCCGAACAGACGCGCCTGCAGTGCCGGATCATCCCCGCGTGAGCGGGGAGCACCTCGGCATCATCTTCGCCCTGGTCGGCGTGATCGGATCATCCCCGCGTGAGCGGGGAGCACGGTCACGAAACGACCGCCTCGAACTCGTCACACGGATCATCCCCGCGTGAGCGGGGAGCACCTGATCTGACCACGGCGCGCACGACGCTCGAGACGGATCATCCCCGCGTGAGCGGGGAGCACGTCGACACGTAGCGCCGGTTCGGCACGGTCATGGGATCATCCCCGCGTGAGCGGGGAGCACTTGTCGGGCATTACGACATTCGTCGGGAAGAACGGATCATCCCCGCGTGAGCGGGGAGCACGTTCAGGGCGTGGGACCGAGGCGGGCAACGGGCGGATCATCCCCGCGTGAGCGGGGAGCACGGCCATCGACTTCGGGATCAGTGCGTCAGAGAGCGGATCATCCCCGCGTGAGCGGGGAGCACGTCCAGACCGGGCTTTCGATTCATGCGTTCTGCGGATCATCCCCGCGTGAGCGGGGAGCACATCCAGCGGTTGAAGGGCCACGGCAAGGATCCCGGATCATCCCGGCGTGAGCGGGGAGCACGCTTCAGCGGCTTGACCGGGCTTCAGCTTCCCCGGATCATCCCCGCGTGAGCGGGGAGCACTTGACCGGGGCGGTCTTGGTGGTGATGGCCACCGGATCATCCCCGCGTGAGCGGGGAGCACCGGGCATCGGTTCGGGTTCGGGCACCAGGCCGCGGATCATCCCCGCGTGAGCGGGGAGCACCCCGATGAACCATTCGCGGGGGACTCCGCTGAGCGGATCATCCCCGCGTGAGCGGGGAGCACTCCGCGACGGTGAAGCTCGGTGAGCTTGACCGCGGATCATCCCCGCGTGAGCGGGGAGCACTTGAGAGCACGAACCGTGCCAGTTTGAGGATTCGGATCATCCCCGCGTGAGCGGGGAGCACTCCGGTAACGTTCAGCGGATAGCTTACGGTTCCGGGATCATCCCCGCGTGAGCGGGGAGCACGGTGCGGGTGACCAGGGGCACGTCACCGTCGCGGGATCATCCCCGCGTGAGCGGGGAGCACATCGGAACCGACCTCTACGCTGTCGTTCTGACCGGATCATCCCCGCGTGAGCGGGGAGCACGTCAAGACGTCGCGCCACCCACCAGCCTGCTCCGGATCATCCCCGCGTGAGCGGGGAGCACTTTGGAATTGTCGTGCCGATATTTGCGTTCAGCGGATCATCCCCGCGTGAGCGGGGAGCACCGGAGGTGCTTCGGGCGCACAGGTATCTGCTCGGGATCATCCCCGCGTGAGCGGGGAGCACGACCGATCCGAAAACTTCTCCGAAGTCCATGAAGGATCATCCCCGCGTGAGCGGGGAGCACTAAAACGGGAGACCGAGGGCGTCGTGTAGCTCCGGATCATCCCCGCGTGAGCGGGGAGCACTGCTTCGGCTTCACCACCGACATGGACGACTGCGGATCATCCCCGCGTGAGCGGGGAGCACGGCCGTGGCACTCCAGCTCGATCCGCACGTCCCGGATCATCCCCGCGTGAGCGGGGAGCACCCCACAAGCATCTACAATCGCCCATCCCCCGGCGGATCATCCCCGCGTGAGCGGGGAGCACTCGTCGAAAAATGGCGTACTGCGGAGCAGAGAGGGATCATCCCCGCGTGAGCGGGGAGCACTTCACGAGTGCCACCAGTCTTCTCCTTCGGGTGGGATCATCCCCGCGTGAGCGGGGAGCACGGTGTTCTTGGTGTTCTTGGACCCGTCCCCGGCGGATCATCCCCGCGTGAGCGGGGAGCACTCGCGGGACCAGCGTTTGCCCGTGCTGCCGAGCGGATCATCCCCGCGTGAGCGGGGAGCACTCGACCGCCACAGCCGACGACCGCGACTTCGAGGGATCATCCCCGCGTGAGCGGGGAGCACTCCGCCGAGCGAGTGCCGTCGCGACGCGTCTCCGGATCATCCCCGCGTGAGCGGGGAGCACGTCGGGTTCTCCGGTGGAGTCGATAACTTCATCGGATCATCCCCGCGTGAGCGGGGAGCACGCCGCGACGTTCGCAGTAGGCGCGGCCCTCGTGGGATCATCCCCGCGTGAGCGGGGAGCACACATCCGCGGTTTGCGGTCGGAGATCGGTCAACGGATCATCCCCGCGTGAGCGGGGAGCACGCACCGCCTCCGACCGGTGCAGATTATCGGGGGGGATCATCCCCGCGTGAGCGGGGAGCACGTTAGAACACAACTTCTCCGATCGTGCGGAAGCGGATCATCCCCGCGTGAGCGGGGAGCACTTCACTTGTTCAACTTTAGCGATAGAACTCTCGGGATCATCCCCGCGTGAGCGGGGAGCACTCTATAGAAGTCTGTTGTTGAGCGTTGTTGATCGGATCATCCCCGCGTGAGCGGGGAGCACAACCTGCTCCGCCTCGACACATGGCGGGACGCGGGATCATCCCCGCGTGAGCGGGGAGCACCCAGAGCAGCACGATCGACTTGGGCGGCTGAGCGGATCATCCCCGCGTGAGCGGGGAGCACCTCAAGCTGCTCGAGGAAGGCAGCCTCGCCCACGGATCATCCCCGCGTGAGCGGGGAGCACTGACCCTCATCGAGGGAGTGCTGCTGGTGCTCGTCATCGGCGGCTACGGATCATCCCCGCGTGAGCGGGGAGCACAGCGTAGCGCGACGTTGGAACGCGAGCGGATGGGGATCATCCCCGCGTGAGCGGGGAGCACCAGGAAGTATGCGCCCACCATCTGCGGGAACGCGGATCATCCCCGCGTGAGCGGGGAGCACGCCGGCCGGCAGCTGATCGCGATCGAACGTAGGGGATCATCCCCGCGTGAGCGGGGAGCACTCCGACTTTTGCGATGACGTTTCTTGATATGACGGATCATCCCCGCGTGAGCGGGGAGCACTGGGCACCAAAGCGGCTCTTTCACTTCCGCACCGGATCATCCCCGCGTGAGCGGGGAGCACGCTGAGTCGGATCATGAATCGTGTCGGGGAAGGGGATCATCCCCGCGTGAGCGGGGAGCACAACGCCACCACACCGCTGCGCGTCCCACACACGGGATCATCCCCGCGTGAGCGGGGAGCACTCGGACCATCCGGGAGGCGACCAAACAGGAGGAGGATCATCCCCGCGTGAGCGGGGAGCACTCGGACATCGGTTACAACTTTCTGATCGACCAGGGATCATCCCCGCGTGAGCGGGGAGCACTT